>NZ_CAUGKU010000003.1:0-171174 GCF_959600285.1 Veillonella magna
AAACAGTGGGCGAGGCAGAGGCTACTTACCCACAATCATGCCCGAAGCCTCAAAATTAGCGTAGTGTTATTAATATTTCTTGTCATTATGGTTATTGGTTTTAACTTTGATGTGGGCCTGGTTGGTTTCTTTCTAGCTATGGTGCTATTGGCCGTAAAAGGAAGCGATGAAAAAGGTGGAATCTCTCAAATTCCTTGGAGTGTTATTATCATGGTATGTGGCGTTAATGTGTTGATGACATTAGTACAAAAACTAGGCGGGGTAAAGCTGTTGGCTAACTTTTTAGCCAACTTTATGTCGGAACAAAGTGCGGCAGCTATTATGGCATTAACAGGTGGTATTATGTCTCAGTTTAGTTCAGCTAATGGAGTAGTAATTCCAACATTGGTGCCTACAGCGACAGACATTGCTTTAATGATCCCTGGAGTTAGCGTTCATGAACTAGTATTTGCGATCACTTTTGCGGCTGTAGTTACCTTGAGTCCTTTGTCTACAGCAGGCTCCCTTATTATGGCTACGTATACACAAGGGGAAGAAAAGTCACCAAGAGAAATTAATAGATTATTTACCTTGTTGTTTGTGTGGACCTTTGTCATGCTAATAGGGTTTGCTTTGGTATGCGGATTAGGTTATTATAATTGGATTAGTATATGGTAGAGAGCAATCTAAAGAGAGGTGTGTCTATGTTTGCATATATTGGTTGTAGGACAACAAGAGAAAGAAATGCCCGGGGAAAAGGAATTTCTATTTTCGACGTAACAGATAATGTATGGCGTTATATATCTACTGTGCATACGAAGGCAAATCCTTCTTATTTGGCGATAGATAGAACAGGACATTATCTATATGCAGTTCATGGTGACTTTAATTTTATTACTTCTTTTGCTATTCAAGCTGATGGGAATTTACAATATATGTCGGAAGTTAATGCAACGGGAAACAATCCGGTATATATCACAATAAATAAAAGTAATACATTTGCTTTCGTAGCAACTTTGCAAGGCGGTACTGTTGCTTCATTTCCTATTAAGCCGGATGGCTCTTTGGGAGAAGCGGCGAGTGTGCAACACTTGCCGGGGCAAGATGCAGCAAATGTTTCCTTTGCGCATCAGTGTGAATTTGATCAGTCGGGTAATTTCTTGTTTGTTCCTACGCAGGCTAGACATGTGGGATATGAACGAATATGGGTATTTGCAGTTTGCCACGAAACAGGAGCATTGACACTTGTTGATAGCGTACAGTCGAGATGCTATTCAGAACCACGCCATGTTGTAGTAAGTGCTGACAATAGACGGGTATATCTCGTTAATGAAAAAGGGAATAGCGTTACGTATTATGAATTCTGCGAGAATACAGGGAGGCTTACACCGGTACAGATTGTTAGTTCTTTACCAGAAACATATACAGGGGAAGGACAGGCGAGTGCTATCATTCTAGATAGGCGAGAAGAGTTTTTGTATGCCACGAATCGATTACATGATAGCATTGCAATGTATAGAATCAACAAGGATACAGGCTTTCTCACATCGGTGGGCTGGGTGCCGGTTATGGGCCAGACACCACGATTTGGAAGTCGTGTGCCGGAAAGCGATGAGATTGTAGTTGCTAATGAAGATAGTGATACGTTGCAATTCTTTAAGGTACAAGAGGAAAGTGGTTATTTAACATTCTTGGATAAAACAGTTCATACAGAAAGCCCAACTTGTATTGTGTTTAATAAGACGTGATGTTGAAACATATTTGAAATAAAAGCTGTAGCAAGGCTAAAAATAGTAGCGCTTGTTACAGCTTTTTTCATTGTTTTTGTTATGCAGTAGAAGGAATGAAAAATATACGCTATTATTATAATAAATATGATCAATGGTTAGCTTTTATATAATGAAAAGGTTCAATAGGGGAGAGCGTAAAAAAGGAGGGAGCCATATGATATACTATTTTACGGGAACAGGCAATTCACTGGATGTGGCGAAGCGTTTGGCAGTGTTGTTGGGCGATACGGTGCAGCTCATGGATATTCATGAGGCGCAGCCTGTCATTGAAAGCGCGCCATCCATCGGTTTTGTTGTACCGGTGCATAACTTTGATATTCCCGACGCCGTGAAGGATTGGTTTCGGCGTGCTAGGTTCAGCGGTTCCTGTGGGCAGACGTACTTTTACGGACTCATTACTTACGGTGGTGCCGAGGGCAATGCGCGGGCGAATCTGCGCCGGGCATGTTTGCAAAAGGGGTGGGACCTTGTGTACAACACGATAGTTATGGTGCCGGACAACGCAGGGCCGATCATTCGTCGTCCCTATGACTTAATCAGTTTATATACATTGGACGAACGGTTGGCGAGAATTGCCGAAGCTGTGAAGGGTCGTCGGCGCAGTCATGAAGAGGAACCGTATAGTTATAAAATGGCCTTAAAGACAGAATTGTCAAAGCTGTATTTGGACAGTCCCGTGGTGGCGATGAAAATTGATCACCACCGTTGTATTCGGTGCCGATTATGTGAACGACTTTGCCCGGTAGAAAATATATATTTTAAGGAAACGAAGAAAAAGAAAGATAGGGAAGCAAAGGCGAGCAAGTCCTATGCGGGGAAGATGAAACTGCGTGGTCACTGCATCCATTGCTTGGCGTGCATTCATTGGTGTCCTACCGGTGCCATTCGCATGGGCTATATTGATTTTATGAATCGGCAGTATACGAATCCCTATATCAAGGCCCGGGAGTTGTTGAAGCGATAATATAAAAGGAAGTAACACGTACAAGGGCGATGATACAGATAGTAACAAATGAAAGTAATGATGGGGGTATGTGCCTGAAAGTGATGATGGGAACATGAGCCAATACGCATAATGATAGGGGGATGCGTAGATACGCGTGATGATTTGAATACTACTATACCGAGCGCAAGAGAAGCCGAGAGGAAGGACGAACATTTGATGAACACACAGGATACGACATGGACAATACATAAAAAACGATTTAGTGAATTAACCGTGGAGGAGCTGTTCGCCATTTACCGGTTGCGGGTGGCGGTATTTGTAGTGGAACAGTCTTGCCCGTACCAAGAGGTAGATGAGCGTGATTTGCGATCGTACCATCTGTGGCTTGCCGATGAAACGGGTACGCCCGTTGCGTACTCGCGGGTGTATTGGAAAAACGAAGCGGACGGACATGCTTCGTTCGGTCGCGTCATTGCCGTGCGACGACGCTGTGGTTTGGGTACGCAGATTGTAAAAGCAGCTATGAATTGTGCTAAGAATGATTTGGGGGCACGTTATATCACAATTGAAGCGCAAAGCTATGCGCAGCCGTTTTATGAAAACGTAGGCTTTAGGGTTATTTCCGACGAATTTATGGAAGACGGCATACCTCATAAGAAAATGCGCGTAGAAGTATAAGGAGAATTAAAGAAGGCGATGCTCATATATCTCAGAGGTCAGGTCTTGCGAATGACACTCTTGCGATATATGAGCATCGCTTTTCTTTTTGGGGAGAGAAGAAAAGAAGGGAGACTTGACTGTCGAGGCATGAATCTCTCTTTTTTCATCCCTCAGAGGAAAAGCCCCTATAGTAGCGATGAAGAATGCCTTTCGTAAGACTAGGCTTCAAAGCGCTATTATAGGGGCTTTGTTTATTCGTAAGACCGGGCTTCAAAGAGCTATCGTAGGATATTTTTTCTATTTTTGTTTACAAATTCACTTTTCAAACGATTTATATAATGAGGGGAATTTTAATGTAAGAGAAATATTCGTTTTGTATTACAAAAACATATAACATGTTGGCCCTTGCAACTTCTACACTCATGAGAGTTTTAGACGAGTGAGTTACAGATGTATTGCGAAAAAAGTATAAATGAGTATGTTTAAAACTAGGCCATTTTTTGCCTGTAATAAGTGGAGGGGTAATTTTTTATTTTGTAAAAACATACAGAAATTTTTACACGTTGGATTGCTGCCCGTTGCAATTCCATTACAACGGAATTTAAAATTTTTAAAAAATTTTTTAAAAATGACGTTTACAAGTTTACATCTGCTGGATGGTAATAAGTGAGGAGGGGAGAGGACCTAATTCATTTAGAGGAGGTATTTGTCCATGAATTTCATTGAAGAATTTAAAAAATTTGAGAATTGGTTGTTGGTGCATCCCAATGTATCGCCGTCAGCTAGGTTGGTTTGGCATTCGCTGTTTCATTATAACAATCTGTGCGGGTGGAAAGAGGAATTTGACTTATCCATGTCCGCCTTGCAGCTGAGTACGGGGCTATCGGCGCCGACCATTCGCAAGGCCAGAGAGCAGTTACGCCGCATGGGGCGCATTGCGTATAGAAAGGGAAGTATGGACCACTCGGCAGTATATCGGCTCAACCCGCTGGCCAGCTTTGGAGCCGCGTCGTCGGCGAAGGAACGGGCGATGGATGCGACTGTGGGGAAGGACGATTCTGAAAGAACCACCCAAAGGGCGTATGAAAGATCCAATGAAAGAACCAATAAAAGAACTGTTGAAGGAACCAATAAGGAAGCCGATACAAGAACCGATGAAAGAACTTACGAAAGAACCAACGAAAGACCTAAGGAAACGTATACAGAAAGCACCATGGAAAGCCCTACGGAAAGTACTATGGAAAGCCCTACGGAAAGTACTATGGAAAGCTCTACGGAAAGTACCATGGAAAGCACCATGGAAAGTGCCATGGAAAGCCCTATGGAAAGGGTGATGGAAAGAACGGAGGAAAAAAGTGACGCAACTTTTTTAGCTAAACCTAAACAAGACAATACAAGACAATCTATCTCTAAAGAAAGTGTAAAGAAAGGTAGAGACGGTGGACCCGAAACAATTTGTAGACTACTATCAACGTCGGGATTGGTTTGTAGGAGAAACGAAGATGAAAAACTGGAAGGCGGTGGAGCGAAGCTGGGAGCGATGTCAAATCGTTAAGAAGCAGACATCATCACCTAACGAGCAGATAGCATCACCTGATGAGCAGATGCCACCGAAAAAGTATGGGGATATAGACGCCGGTGACGGCAGCTATGTAGAGGCTGAAGGTCTGCCGATTATGTTTGAGTACCATTGAGTACAGCATTGAGTACAGACAGGCAAAGTATAGAATGCTACAATGCACTGATAGCGATGACTGTGACGCAGTATTAATAGCGATGACTGTGACGAAGTAGTAATAGGGATGACTGTTACAACGCGGTGATGGCAATGGACACTAAGAAGAGCTGACGGCAATGAATGCTATCGATTGTGGCGAACATTTATTGACGGGCAGCTTGGATAAAGTCTTCAAAGATGCGTTTGGCAAAATCGGCAGTAGCCGTCATCATTTCCGGGTGGAATTGGTAGGTCATGAGATAGGGATACTCGGTGCCCTCCATGGCTTCCACGGTACCGTCCTTGGCAAGACCGGTGACGAGCAGTCCTTCGCCGACGCGGCGGACGGTTTGATGATGAAAACTGTTGGTGACGATACTCGTAGTGTTCAGCAGCCGAGCCAGACGGGAATCGCCTTCTAAGGTAACGGTATGGGTAGCCAGGTCGGGGCGTTGGTCCTGAGAATGTTTTAGTGTGCAGCGATCATCATACTTGAGATCCTGATACAAGGAGCCACCGTGATAGACATTGATGATTTGGTGACCGCGGCAAATTCCCATGATGGGCAAGCGACGACGCTGTGCTTCTTCAAGGAGAGCGAAGTCGAAGCGATCCCGTTCGGGCCATACATCTTCGATGCCTTGCAACGGTTCTTCGCCGTAATGAAGGGGGTACACGTCGTGACCGCCGGTGAGGAGCAGGCCATCTACGGCAGCTATCATATCTTTGGCAACCTCTTCGTCATCGGTAAAGGGCAGCATGATGGGAGTGCCACCGGCATTGATGACGGACTGTACATAATCGTGGTTTACAAAAGCGCGACGATAGCCGGGACATACACCGGCGGTATCGACAATATGGCTACCGGACAAGCCGATACGTGGTTTTTTCATAGCAATCACCTTCCAAAGTTCATAAAAAGTTAGACAGCGCAGATCGTTGTGCGCGAGCCGAGCTGACAAGACGGTTACAATTCGCAGGGAAAACGATACGAATTGTCGCCGCAGGTACGTTATTTATTTCTCTTGCGGCGGATTGCCCTCAGTATAGCATAGGCGGACATAATAGGATAGCGACAAAAATCACGAAGCGCATTCGTACTAAACGGAGACGGTGACAGCATTGTTGTAATGCATTGCTGCTATGAGAAGACACCGCGCTTTCGCTAAGGACGGCAGTATTGAGTATTTGAGTATAGGTCTCATGTGTGTTACAATGAACTGTATATGAGTGCGTGTATATAAAACGCCACATCGCCGCCGTGAGTTTCGGGACGGTGCGACAGTTGTATTACGACGTATAAAGGAGATAAGTGACGTGGACTACATTATTATGTTTATGCACGAGTACGGCTATTGGGCCATGTTTATTGCTATGGTGTTGGAAAATGCAAATATTCCTATTCCCAGTGAAGTAGTCTTAGGATTTGCCGGGTATTTGATTGCACAAGGTGTATTCGATATGACGACGACGATGATCGTCGGCGTGCTTGCCGGCATTGTAGGATCGGTGTTATCGTACTGGCTCGGGGAATACGGTGGACGGCCGGTGCTGTTAAAGTACGGTAAGTATATTTTTTTCAACGAAAAGAAGTTTGCCATGGCGGAATCCTTGTTCGGTAAATACGGCGGCGCAGCGGTGTTCATCGGTCGTTTGCTGCCCGGGGTGCGCACCTTTATTTCATTCCCCGCAGGGGTAGCGCGGTATCCTATGCCTCACTTCCTTTTATGGACGACATTGGGAACGATCCCATGGACGCTCCTCTTAGTATGGCTAGGTGTTAAATTAGGTGAGCATTGGAAAGATTTAATCGCGTATAATCATGAATTGCTTATTGCGATGATTGTGGTGTTTGCCCTTATCGGCGTGTACTGGTTGATCAGACATAAGCGGCGTAAGCAGAGGCAGGAAGAGAGGTAGGCGGAGGAAGACGTGAAAATACATCGATTATCCATAGTTTTCTTTATTGTCACCTTGGTTATGTATGTGGCCGGCAACGTATCGTTGCCGATAACGGACCCCGTAGAATCTGCGTATGCGTTGACGGCAAAGGAAATGGTGATATCCGGTGATTGGTTGTCACCGCAGATTTTTCACCAGTATTGGTATGATAAGCCGGCGTTGATATATTGGTTGATTGCGCTGTCGTACAAGCTGTTCGGCATTTCCGATTTTGCGGCGCGATTGCCGTCGGGGCTATTGGGCGCGTTATCGGTGGCGTGGATGTACCAGCTGGTACGCAGTATATCCGGTCGTCGTCTGCTGGCGATTTGGAGTGCCATCGTACTGGGTACATCGCTGGAGTTCTGGATTTTGGCCCATGGTATCGTCACGGATATGGCATTACTTTTGGCTTCGGTAGGTACCTTCGGGTATGCGTATCGCGGTTTGGCGGAAGGACGTACCAAGTGGATTGTCATTGCCTATCTCTTTGCCGGTATCGGCGTGTTGGCCAAGGGACCGGTGGGCATCGTATTGCCGGGGCTGTTGTTCCTTGTCTATGCCGGTGTGATGCGGTCGTGGCGCATGGTGCGATTGCTGTTTCCGTGGCAAGGGATTCTGGTCTTCTTGTTGGTGGCCGGGCCTTGGTACGGTTATATGTACCATACACACGGGCAAGCATTTGTAGACGGCTTTTTAGGTTTGCATAACATAGGTCGGGCCCTAGAGTCCGAGCATCCGGCGGACAATCATTGGTGGTATTACCTGGCATTGTTCCCGGCGGCTTCCTTGCCTTGGACGGGCGCCGTTATTTACGGTATGTATTACGGTTGGCGCCAGCGTTCCGATTTTTATTTGTTCTCCATGATTGCCGGCTGGGGGACGATTCTCTTTTACACATTGATGGCTACCAAGTATCCGACATACACATTTATCAGCCTGGTGCCATTTAGCTTTTTAGGGGCTGTAGGCATTGTAAAGCTCTTGCGCATCGGCGCCGATCGCCGCTTGTGGTGGATCTTGATGGGACCGACGTTCTTCCTGTGGGGGCTGTTGGCCGTAGGCAGTTACTTTGTCGGCTGGGGCTTTTGGTATTTGCTGTATGTGCTGGTAGGTGTCGGCATTGTATTGCTGCTGGCATGTTACTTTAACGGCAAGCGCTATTTACTGCCGGCGGTTATCGGCTTGGTGACGATGCTCATTGCCGGCGTGGTGATTTACGAAGGCGTGGCACCGCTGGTGATTCGCCGCTCCTCGGTGGATTACGTACCGGCGGTGGAGGCCTTCCGCGGACAGGTATATTATTATGATGGTTACAGTACGTCCTTGGTGTATTACACGGATCGCGAAGTGATTCGCATCAACAGCGATTATGCACCGGAGGAAAAACGCAGTGCCGTATGGAACGGCAAGTATAAAATGCCCATCGTATCCGAGCAGGAAGCCTGTGCCCAATTGAGCAAGGAGCAAGCGTTGGTCATCGTACCGCGCAGGTCGCTGAAGTATTTACAGCAATCGCCGCTGATGGGATTGTTCCGCGTGTATGCGGAAGAGCCGGGGGTTATCATTTTTATGACAGGCAGCGGGTTGGTTACCATGGGAGATAATTGATGAAGGACAGCATAGCGAATTTTATTGACAGCTTGGCCGACTATGAAGCGCCGCAGGTGTATAATCCGTGGCGTGATTACGATGAGCGATACGACATAGGACCGGAAGCACCGGCTATTCGCCGCAGACAGCTGGCGGCCTATTTGGCACCGCGCCTCGGTCGGTGCCCTTATGTGGTTGTGGCGGAAGCCATCGGTTACCAAGGCGGTCGCTTTACGGGAATTGCCATTACTTGTGAACGCATGCTGCTGGGAGAACATCCGACGATTTCGCCGTCCATGATTTTTCCCGGCGAAGCCATGCGGACAAGCCGCAGCGACAGCCCATTCATTACGAAGGCAACGCAGCGAACGAAGGGCTTTAACGAACCGACGGATACCGTCGTGTGGAATGCGATAATTGAGAATGGTCTCGACCCGTACCGTGTGTTGCTGTGGAATATCTTTCCTTTTCATCCTCACAAAGCGGACGAGGCCTTGTCCAATCGTACACCGACACCGACAGAGCTTACGGCCGGATGGCCGTACACGAAAGCGCTGCTGGAATTAAACGGTGCATGTCGCATTCTCGCGGTCGGTCAAAAGGCGGCGCAGACGCTGGCTGCCTTTGGCGTGGAGGCAACGCCGCTGCGACATCCGGCCAACGGTGGTGCGACGCTGTACAAGGCACAGTTTGGGGATATGGTGGCAACGGCTGCCATGCACGGTGATACATGGGCATCGAATAAGGAAGATAGGTAGCCCATACATGAGCAGCGAATCGTGCAAATAGGTAATTATACAAATTGAAAATTTTTTTCATCGTTTCATAGGTTTTACTTTCCTTGAAGAAATAATTTGTGGTATACTAATAGCAACGTATTTGATCGGCTTAGGACAAAATATATTGGGTAGGTCTAAGGTAGTTGCTCGTGATTGACCTGCAGCGTATATTGTTCGGACTAATTGCACAACGTATACCAGGTGTACCTATAAGGGACACTCTATTTTGGTATGTTCAAATGATACTTGCAAGGTCAGCCGTAGGGCTGGCCTCTTTTTTATAGGAGGATTGTATATACTTATGACAACAAAAAATGAAATGACTGCCGTATTAGAATCGGTATTACAGGAAGCGGCCGGGGTAGATGCGCCGGTGAAGGAAGTAAAGCGTACGCGCCGCACCGCTAATCATAGTGAAGGTACTAAGGGCGATGCCCGTAAGGAAGCTGCACCGCGCCGTTCCCGTCGCACCACGACAAGTAAAACAGACGGCGATGCAACCACCAAGCGCACGACTCGCCGCACGAGCAAGACGAGTCGCACCGTAGCCGCCGATGGTGAACAGCATACGGCACGTCGCACCACGCGCAGCACAGCCAATAAAACAAAAGCAACCGGTGCCAATGAAAAGACAACGCGCACTCGCACGACTAAGAGTACGCGTACGACGCATCGCGAAAGCACGTCGGGCAAAAAGGAAAAGCTCATGATCATTCCGCTGGGCGGTCTCGGCGAAATCGGTAAGAACATGACTGTGTTCCAGTACGGCGACGACATTATCGTTTTGGATGCGGGCTTGGCATTCCCGGACAGTGACATGTTCGGCGTGGATATTGTCATTCCGGACATGAGTTATTTGATCGAGAACAAAGACAAGGTGCGCGCCGTGGTTATTACGCACGGTCACGAAGACCATATCGGTTCGTTGGCGTATTTGCTGAAGGAAATCGACGTGCCCGTGTATGCGACGAACTTGGTGTGTGGTCTTATCGAAGGCAAGCTGCGGGAAAACCATGTCAGCGCGGATAAGCTGAATACGGTGAAGGCCGGCGATGAAATTCGCATCGGTGCCTTCAAGGTAGGCTTTATCCAGACGAACCACTCCATTCCGGACGCCTGTGCTATCTATTTCCAAACGCCGGTAGGCACAGTAGTTCATACGGGGGACTTTAAAATCGATCAGACGCCGGTAGACGGCAAGCTGATGGATGTTCATAAATTTGCCGAATTGGGCAATAAAGGTGTATTGGCACTTCTGTCCGATTCCACCAATGTGGAAAAGCCGGGCTTTACGCCGTCGGAAAGTACGGTTGGACCGGCGCTCTTGCGTGCGGTAGGGGAAGCCAAGGGCCGCGTTGTGTTGGCTACCTTTGCGTCCAACGTGTCGCGTATTCAGCAGGCCGTCGATGCTGCCGTAGCCTTCCATCGCAAGGTAGTGGTGCTCGGGCGCAGCATGGTTAATGTTACGGAAATTGCCGTGGAACGAGGCTACCTCAATATTCCCGAAGGCACCTTGATCGATGCGGACGAAATGAATCGTTACCGCGATGAAGAAATTATGATTTTAACCACCGGCAGCCAAGGCGAACCGATGGCCGGCTTGTCCCGCATGGCTACCAATAATCATCGCAGTGTAGAAATTACGCCGAACGATACGATTATTATTTCGGCTACGCCGATTCCGGGGAACGAAGCGGCCGTAGGTCGCACTATCGACAACCTGCTTCGCTTGGGCGCCAATGTTATTTACGGCAAGGATCGCGGCATTCACGTATCCGGTCACGGCAGCCAGGAAGATTTGAAGACGATGCTCAACTTGGTGCGTCCGCGCTTCTTTGTTCCGGTACACGGCGAGTATCGCATGCTTAAAAAGCACGGTGAGTTGGCGGTGTCCATGGGCATTGTGAAACCGAATCACGTGCTGGTCGGTGATAACGGTCAGATTTTTGAGTTTACCAGTCGCACGGCCCGTAAAGGCGGTCACGTAACGGCGGGCAAGGTGTTCGTAGATGGTCTCGGCGTCGGCGATGTAGGCAATATCGTTATTCGCGATCGCCAGCAGTTGGCACAGGAAGGTATGGTTATCGTAGCGATGGCTATGGATCGTGCGTCCGGCACTATTGTGTCCGGTCCCGATATCGTATCCCGCGGCTTTGTGTATGTACGGGATGCGGAGGATTTGATGAAGGAAGCGCAGCATCGCGCCGAAGCGGCAGTGGAACGCTGTGAAATGCAGAACATCAAAGACTGGGCTACGATTAAGCAGCAGGTGCGGGATGCATTGGGTAAATTCTTGTATGAAAAAACCCGTCGTCGTCCGATGATTTTGCCGATTATTCAAGACGTATAAGTTGATGCGTGTGCAGCGCGTATAAGTCGATACGTGTACAGCGGCTACAAGTCGATGGGTGTATGAGCGAATCGTTGGATACGCTACGTAGTCGCGCTGTGTAAAATAGTATATAAGGATGGATGGCGTATCATCATGCAGGTACATCCAACAGACGGTCGTTGCTCAAAAGGCGGCGACCGTTTTGCATGTCTTGCCATTGGCAAGCTGTGCCGGCAGGATACGGACGATGCGTAGGTAACCGTCATTTTGTGTGCCCGGCTATTTCTTATAGGCAAAACAAATGAGAAGTGGTATCATATAACGATAGAACGAATATATTCGATAAGGGAAATACGATGAGGGAAATACGATGAGTGATGATAAACAATTAGCAATTTTACAGGTCAATCCGTATGCGATTGCCTACATGGATACTCCTACGGATGAAATGAAAATGACTGCGCTTCGTAAAAATGGGTTGGTCATTCAACATATCAAGGAACCTACGGAGGAAATGATGAAGGCAGCGGTGGACTCCATGCCGCGGGCGTTGCAATACATTGCGCATCCCAGTAAGGAATTGCTGCGCTATGTCGTCGATCGAGGGTGGAATAATTTATCCTTAATCGACAATCCCGACGATGAGTTGATTCACGCAGCCTTGGCACAGTCCGGTTGGGCCATTCAATACATTCCGGAGCCATCCGAAGAATTACAGCTGCTGGCGGTGACACACAATTACGATGCCATTAAGTTTTTGGATCATCCGTCGGAAGCGGTGCAGATGGCGGCGGTGAAGGAAAATTATCAGGCCTTGCGCTACATACAGCACCCGGCACTGTCGGCGATTCTGGAAGCAGTGCGGCAAGATGCCAGAGCGGCGCGGTTGGTGACAGATCTCGATGAGGATACGGCGCTGGCCATGTTGAAGGTGAACTGTTTGGTAGGCAAATATTTGCCGCCGTCCTTGGTTATTGACGTGGGGCGTTTGACGAAGGCGTTGCAGGATGTAGTGGCCGATCCCGATGTGGATGAAAGCTACATTCGCCATTTGGTAAGCAGCCGTATTTTTGATATTCATGCGGTGAGCTTTCCCGTGAATCCGCTGTTGATTATCGACACGCATGGCAGTGCTAAGGCACGGCGGGTTGCCATGGATGAAAAATTAAAATTTTGAGAGGTGTATATATGAATTTCAGAGATACCATGAAAAGTGTAGAGTTGGTATTATCCGTCGGACAGGTACCGCTGCTCGTAGGCGATACGGGTATCGGCAAAACATCGTTGGCGCGTAAGCTGGCAGAACGGCACGGCTGGTCGGTGGTGACTATCGACGGCAATTTGCTTAAAGAAGGTGAAATCGGTGGCTTGCCTACGGTTGTGTCCCCGGAAAAAAACAGTAGTGATACGATGCGCGTTACCGTGTATGCGGTGCATCATCTGTTGCGCCGCGTAGCGGAGGAAATCGCGGCCGGTCGGGAGGTGCTCCTCTTTATTGATGAAATCAATCGCTGCGAACATGCGGTGCAGCAGGAGCTGATGAATTTGATTTTGAATCGGGAAATCAACGGCTTTGTGTTGCCGGACAAAGTGCATATCGTAGCGGCCATGAATCCGGCGGATCGCTATGAATACCAGACGGTGGAAATGGACGTGGCCCAGCAAAATCGTTTTGTTTGGCTCACCATGGAAGCGGATTATTTGCAATGGCTCGATTGGGCCGCTGAAGAAGGATTGGATGAAACGGTGATTGAGTTTATCGCCACCTTCCCGGAATATTTGAATAAGAGTAATACCGACGATCTGCAGGCGACGCCGCGCAGCTATGAACGCGTGTCCGCTTTGTATCGCGCTTACATGGCAGATGCGGACGCTTTCGGCAGCGATGTCTTTTACAATGTGGTGCGCGGTAATGTAGGTACGGCGATTGCCCGTGAATTTATGGCGTTCATTGAAAGCGACCGTCAGCCTTTGCTCGGCTTTGACGATGTGTTTGGACAGGACGCGGATATGGCACAGGTCGCCGCATGGATTCAAAAGGAAACACCGACGCGCCTTTACCTAGCAGCCAAGCATGTACTGCGCTATATGGAAGAGCGTCATGAGGTATGGGCCGGTGATGAAAGCGCAGTTTTGCAGCGCTTGGTGGAATGGTTAGGCCTGTACCCGGAAGATTTGCGACTGGGGCTTATGAAGGATATGAAAAATACATTGCCTTATGTGTACGATAAAGCCAAGGGCTACGATGGTTTTGTAGATATGTATTTCGCAATGCAACGCGATTGAGATGAGGCGGTATGATGACTGAAAGACAGTGGCAGGCGTTGCCGCTGCGCGAGCGCATCGGCAGGCTGCATGAAGAAACAAAGGATGCCGTGGAGAATCATCGCAGCGAATACTGGCGGGACGCATCGCTGACAAGCGAGGAAGCGGAACGAAAAGCAGCGTATGAAGCGAGGTTCTTTTCGATTGTCGCTGCCGTAGGACGGCGCCTCGTCGATGAGGATCCCTTTTACGGCTACTTCCTGTTTCAAATGGGACAAACCCTGGCATGGCATTTGACGGATGCCACGGGGGTTACCTTTAAAGATACGCGTTACGTGCTTCGGTTTAATCCGTTTTTATTTTTAACACTTACGCCGGAGCAAATGATGACGGCACTGCGCCATGAAATTCTTCACGTCGTAGCCCTTCATCCGCTGCGCATTCGCCGCTTGCGGGAGCAATACAGTCCGCTGGCCATTAACCTGGCCATGGATTTGGTGGTGAACGGATATTTAACGGAGCTTCCCGATGAGGCCGTAACGGTGAAGGGCGTTAACGCTGCATACGGTTTGGAGCTGTTGCCCTTTAAGAGCTTGGAATATTATATTGAGCACATCGAGGAAGCCATCGATATTGCTCGCGAAACGGACGGCAGTGCAGAGGTGGGCGATATATGGAGCGATCGCGATGCGTACGAGGTGGCTACCTCCTTCGATGCGGCGCATACTCACGATGAATGGGAAGAGATTCCCGTGGAAAGCGATTTGATGCAGCAGTTTACGGAGAAGGCTGCCAAGGCCGCGCAAAAGGGCGGCACGCCGGGGTATATGGAACCGTTGCTAAAGCTATTGGCAGAGCAAAAGGAAGGCTTGCCGTGGCAGTTGTATTTAAAACGCATGTTGGGACGCGTAGTAAGCGGCTATAAGAAAACCAATACCCGCCGTCATCGGCGACAGCCGGAGCGTCTCGATTTACGGGGACAGCTTAGAAAGCATCGGGCGCGCATTGTGGTCGCTCTCGATTGCAGCGGCAGTATCAGCGATGCGGCGTTTACGGAGGCACTGCGCGAAGTGCTTCGCTTGGTGAAAAGCTACGATTATGAAATTACGATCGTCGAATGTGACGATCAAATCCGGCGCACCTATACGGTGCAGCGACCGGAGGATGTGCAATCTCGGTTGGCAGCGCGAGGCGGTACGGCCTTCTCGCCGGTGATTGCTTATGGCAACGAGCATCAGATTGACGTGCTTATTTATTTTACGGACGGCAAAGGGGAACCGCGGCTTACCGTCGATCCCAAGGGCTATCCCATCTTGTGGATCTTAGCCGACTCCGGACAGCAGCTGTCGTTGAAGCGTCCTTGGGGTGCTGTAAAAGCGATGCGCACGCGACCCTTTGAAATCGTAGAAGGCGAAATGGAATATGAACGTACCGACGGATACTCCATGAATAACCAAGAAGGATTTTCGATGATGAATCAGGAAAAGGATTGGGATGATTGAGACCCGATGAATCTTGAGTGATAGACGGTGTAGGGCAAGCACTATATTTTTTCTATAAAATTTCTTATAATAGGTATATGTTACTCGGCATTCATAGGCTATGAGTCGCGATGCGTATTCATAGGTAATGCGTCGAAATCGGCACTCATAGATTATGAGTCGCGATGCGTACTCATAGGTAATGAAGCGAGGCAACAACTACTAACTTGCTCGGGACGGCGGTAACCAAACGCAGCCCCCTGGGTAAATAAAAGACGGAGAGATTTATATGAAATACAGTGAGACGAGAGCCGTTGTGGAAACCGGTTTTTTAACGGCGGTAATTATGGTATTGACCATTATCGGTACGAACATTCCGCTCATGGGATTTTTGAGCAGCATTGTTGTGCCCACTACGGTTGCGGTGGTCGGTGTACGGCATGGTGTGCGATGGAGTATATTGGCCGTCATCGGTTCGACCATCGCCTTGTCCTTTTTGTTATCGCCCATGGTGGCTTTGGCGGAAGGATTGACCTTTGCCTTGCCCGGTGCCTTGGTGGGGTATGGTTTCAGTAAGCATTGGGGCCTGGGCCGCTTGGTAGGGATTCCTGCCGTGGTGGCTACGGTGGCAACGGTGCTGCAAATTGTAGGCGGCATGTACTTGCTCAACATAGATTATGTGGGCATGTGGGAATCCGTAAAATCGGAGGCCATGAAGAACGTCGTCGATATGTATACGTCACAGGGCATGACGGCATCGCAGCTGCAGGAAATGACGCAAAACATGCAGCGGCAAATCGAGTTTATCGGTCGCACGCTGTTGACGGCTTGCTTTGCAGCCATGGGAATTTTGTCGTATTTGACATGCCGTTTGACGGCGATGGTATTGCGCCGAACGGGCAGTATGGATCGGCAGTTGCCGGGATTATCCCAGTGGCGCATGCCCGTAGCGGTGCTGTACATTTATATTTTAGGATTGCTCCTGATGTACTGGGGTGATACGCGATCCATCGAATGGCTGTCCTTGGTAAGCCTTAATATGTGGTGGATCGGCGGTTTGCTTCTGGCGTTGCAGGGACTGGCCTGCGGTTGGAGTTTATGCAAAAGCTATCGACTGGGGCCCGTGCTTAGAACCTTCTTGATGGCCATGCTGTTTGTCATGCAGATGACGGCGGTCATTTTGGGAGCCCTTGATATATTACTGGATTGTCGAAACCGCTTTGCTAAGCGGTCTGAGTAAGACTGAGAAGAAAGCAGGGACATCGTATGAATTCAGAACGAGATTTTTTTAGAATATTGACGCGTACGACCATCGGCGTAGTGCTTATTTTATTGGCTGTAATTGCGTGGTTAAGCTGGCCCTTTGCGGTATTGAGTTTTATCTTTGTCATTGCCGTTTATTTGTATAATCATAAAGCGGTGCGACGGGAGCAACGCATTTGGAAGGAGCAGTTTGATGCCATTGCCAAAGGCGTTACGCAGGCGTCCAGCTTTGCGCTGCAAAATTTGCCGACGGCTATTGTTATCATCGACAGCAAGGCGCGCATTTGTTGGTGCAACAGCGTATTTCGCGATTGGCTTACCGTAGATCTTGATAAGACACAGCGATTGAACAGCTTTATTCCGGCGTTGCGATTGGATAAAATTTGGGGAAAGTCCGGCCACTTTAACGAACATATTGATGAACGGTACTTCCGCGTTATTTACAAGTACATTGAAAATCCGCATGCCTATGCCGAGTCGGAGGATGCGGAGCTGGAATCGTATATGGCCTTTTATTTTGATGATATTACCGAATCGGAACAGTTGCGCCTGGATGCGGAAGCATCGGCACCGGCTTTCGGCTTTCTTATGATGGATAATATCGAAGATGTAACGAAGGGTCTTAGCGATGTGGAATACACGAACTTGTGGGCAGAAATCAATAATGCCGTAGTGGAAGAAATCGATAAATATGACGGCTTCATCCGGAACTATGCGGAGGATTCGTACATCTTCTGTATCTCCAAAGAAGCCCTAACGGATATGATTGCTCACAACTTTCCGCTGTTGGCACGGGTACACAGCATTCCTACCAGTCGCCGTATACCGGCCACCATCAGTATCGGTATTGCCGCAGGCGAACCGTCCATTAAAGAACAATCGGAACGGGCGCGGTCGGCATTGGAATTGGCATTGGGCCGCGGTGGCGATCAGGCCAGTGTGTACATCGGATCCGATTTGACCTTCTACGGCGGCAAGACGCAGGGGTCCGAAAAGAATACCCGTGTGCGTGCTCGCGTGGTGGCACAGGCCATTAAAGAGCTTATGGATGATGCGGACAATGTTATCGTCATGGGCCATGAACGGGAAGATTACGACAGCATAGGCGGGGCCATCGGTGTAGCGGCCATGGCCAAGGCAGCCGGCAAGATTGTGCATGTCGCCGTAAGCGATCAGACGGTGGCGATTAAAAAATTATCCGATTTATTCCCCACAGAGCCCACCTTTGCTCGTCTGTTGGTAACGCCACAGGAAGCGGAGGAATTGACGACGGACAATACCTTGGTATTTGTAGTGGATGTGCATCGCCCCGACATGGTGGCGGCAGTAAAGGCGCTTCAAAAATCAAAACGCCGCGTAGTTATCGATCACCATCGCCGGGCATCGGATTTTATCGAAAAGCCGTTGCTTACCTATTTGGAACCGGCTTCGTCGTCGACCAGTGAATTGGTGACGGAATTGATTCAATACTTTGCGGAACCGATTTCGCTGAATGTTATCGAAGCCAGTGCGTTATACGCGGGTATTGTGGTGGATACGAAAAACTTCGCCGTTCAAACCGGTTCGCGCACCTTTGATGCAGCGTCCTTCTTGCGACGTTCCGGTGCGGATTTATCCATTGTGCGCCATCTCTTTATGGAAAGCTTTGAGGCGATGCAGTATCGTTCGCAAATGTTGGCAGAAGCAGAGCGCACGGAAGGCTTGGCCTTTACGGTATGCCCCGGCGGTGTAAAGGGGCCGTCTATTTTGGCGGCGCAAACAGCGGATGTGCTGATTACCATTGAAGGCATTGAAGCCAGCTTTGTGTTGTATAACTTGCCCGATGATGTTATCGGTGTCAGTGCGCGTTCGCAAGGCAATGTAAATGTACAGTTGATTATGGAAGCCTTAGGCGGTGGCGGTCATCGCACTGTCGCCGGCGCACAGCTTTCACATATGACCATAGAAGAGGCCAAAGCAGCCGTGCAGGCGGAAGCGCTGAAAGCCGTGGAACAGATGAAGAAGGAGGAACAGGAAGAATGAAGGTAATCTTGCTGGAAGATGTAAAAAAAGTAGGTAAAAAAGGGGAAATTGTAGAAGTAAGCGAAGGCTACGGCCGCAATGTGCTCATCAAAAAAGGGCAGGCCCTGGAAGGTACGCCGGCAAACTTGAACAATGCCAAGCAGCGTCAGGCATCGGCCGCACATAAGAAGCAGGTGGATGCGGATGAAGCTAAAATCTTGGCCAGCCAGTTGGCCAAGGTATCCGTTACCATTCCCGTGAAGATGGGTGAAGGCGGTCGCGTGTTCGGTTCCGTAACGGCTAAGGATATTGCTGATGCATTGGCATCTCAGGTGAAGGTAGACGTGGACAAAAAGAAAATCGAAATCAAAGAACCGCTTAAAACGTTGGGCGTTCATGATGTAGTCATCCGCGTGCATCCGGAAATTACGACGACCATCAAGGTAGACGTTGTAGCCGGCTAAGCGGAGCGCATACTAATCAAACCAAGTTGGATTGGTAGCTACAAGTTACGTATAGGGTATCCGTACATCCGTCAGAGTGATGTGAGGCGGATGCCCTCTTTTGTTGCAAAATGCCTAAGAGGCAGCATGGCATGGGCCGTGCGGAAAGGGGTAAATTATGGCTGAAGCACGTATTCCGCCACACAGTATAGAAGCGGAGCGGGCCGTATTGGGAGCGCTGCTTACCAGTGAGGATGCGTATGATACGGTGAGTACCATTGTTAAGACAGAGGATTTTTATCGCGATGCACATCGCGTGATTTATGAGGCCTTGCAAAATATCATTCATACGGAGCGGCGGGCCGACTTTGTTTTGTTAGCCGATGAATTGACGCGTATGGGCAAATTGGAAACGGTAGGCGGCATTGCGTATATTACATCGCTTACGGAAGACTCCTTGGCAGCGTACAACGTGGAAGCGCATGCACGCATTGTCAGTGAAAAGGCACAGCTCCGTCGGCTTATCGATGCGGGCAACAAAATTGTAGGGATGAGCTATGCCGGCGAGGAAGAGCCGCAGTCGATCATTAATGAAGCGGAGCAGCTGGTGCTCAATGTAAGTGGCCAAACAAAATCGGAAAGTACCTTTACGCCGATGGGGATGGTTGTTCAGCAATCTATGGAACGAATCAATGAAATTCAACAATACGAAGGATACCTGACGGGCTTGCCTACGGGCTTTCACGATTTGGACGAAGTCACCAACGGCTTGCAGAAGTCGGACCTCATCCTCATCGCGGCGCGTCCGAGTATGGGGAAGACGGCATTTACGTTGAATATTGCACAGAATGTTTCCATTTTGGCAAAAAAGACGGTAGCTTTTTTCTCTTTGGAAATGTCTAAGGAGCAGCTGGTCAATCGTATTTTATCGTCCGTCGCAGAGGTGAGCTCGGAAAAGCTTCGCACGGGACAGCTGGAACCGAATGATTGGGCACGGGTCATCAAGGCGGCGGATATGATGAGTAAAGCACCGCTTTACATTGATGATACGCCGGGGCTGACGGCACAGGAAATGCGGTCTAAGCTGCGGCGACTCAAGGTAGAACACGGCCTTGATTTGGTGGTAATCGACTATGTGCAGCTTATGCAGGGACGCGGTCACGGCAACAGCGATAATCGGCAGCAAGAAATTTCCGAAATTTCCCGTAATCTTAAATTAATCGCCCGTGAAATGGATGTACCGCTCATTGCGTTGTCGCAGTTGAGCCGCGGTGTGGAAAGCCGTACGGATAAACGACCGATTCTCAGTGATTTGCGCGAATCGGGATCCTTGGAACAGGATGCGGACATTGTAGCATTCCTGTATCGTGATAAGTATTACAATGAAAATACCGAGAAAGGTGATATTACGGAGGTTATTATCCGTAAGCATCGTAACGGGGCGCTCAAAACGGTGGAACTCATGTTCCAAGGCGAGTTTACGCGCTTCCGCGATGTAAGTTATCGTAACGAATAAGGAGGGATTCCCATGAATCGATGGAAAAAAGGTTTGATTGCAGGGGCTGTAGCATTGGGGCTGGGCAGCGGCATGTATATGCCGGCGGCACAGGCAGCGTCACCGTGGGAAATATTGTTTCAAGGTGCGGCATCCATGGCCTATGTATCGACGGCGCTGTCCAAAATCGACGACACCGATGAAGGTCAGGCGGAAATGCTGAAAGAAACGAAACGCAGAACCGGTTTTTATGACAACCCGGCTTATCAAGAACGGGTGGATCGAATCTTGGGAACACTCGAAGCATCACCGCAGGTAAAACGTGATTACGTGGTTTACGTAGTACCGGATCCGGACATCAATGCGTTTATGACCTTTGGTCGCGTTATGGCTGTCAATACAGGCACCATGGATGCTATGGATGATAACGAGCTTGCCTATGTTATGGCTCATGAAATCGGTCACGGCGAGCACAAGGATTTGGTCCATGGAGCTAAGAAATCCGTAGGCTTGGCCACAGCCATCGGCATGGCTACATCCGGAGCCGACGGAGCCGGACAGATGCTGGGCGGTATTATCGGGCAGTACATGGAAAATCAAGTATTCACCATGGGCCAGGAAAAGGATGCGGATAAATTAGGCTTTGTTATTTTGGCCGACTCGCCTTACAATTTGGGCGGTGCGCCCAGCTCGATGGCGGTTATAAAAGCTAAGTACGGCGATTTGTATCATGAAGGCTTGTCGAAGGTGTTGTCCCCGAACAATCATCCAAAGACCAGCGATCGTATTAGGGATAATGTAAAGCGCATGTATGAATACAGCCGTAAGCAAGTGGATGTGAAAGACAAGACAGTATATCTAAATAAGCAGGCTGTTTACACCGGTACTACTATGGGACGCTACACGGACGAAATGCGGGCGTTTTTGGTAGCCGGCAAGTTGGCTCGATTGGCGCATGATAATCAATTAACGGCTACATCGGTGAACGGTAATCAAGTTATGATGGGGACAATGTCGTTGGTAACGGCAGACAATGCCGATGAGGCATTTAAGGTGTCAACGGCGATAAATAATGCGTTAACAAAGAAAAAATAGTGAGAAATCCCCGGGACAACCCTTCGAATTCATACTTGCTATTAGTAAAAGTCATTGTCTATAAAAGTCCCTTTGGCACTGGCTTGGGCACGTCTGTACATCGTCAGTTAATCGTCAAAAATGAGGGAGCTATGCGGATTTAGTAACGTTATTTTGCGTTTTATGCCGCCTGTGCTATTCAACTATTAATGTGCCTGTGCTATAATGAGCATGTCTTTAGAAGGGAATAAGTTCTCAATCGGCAGGACTTATTCAGGTATATGTTTATTTGGAAAGAGGTTTGTAAAATGGGATACGTAAAATTCTCTTATGACCAGCTCAACAGACTCTGTGTAGACGCTTTCGTAAAATTCGGTTTCTCCAAATCCGATGCTGAAATTATTAAAGACGTACTTTTGACGTCTGACTTATACGGCATCGAAAGCCATGGTATGCAGCGTATGGTTCGTTACCACAAAGGTATCGAAAAAGGTACGATCAAAGTTGACGCTAAACCGGAAGTTGTTTTCGAAACACCGGTATCCGCTGTTATCGATGGCCACGAAGCTATGGGTCAGTTGAACGGTCACTTCGCTATGGAATTGGCTGTTAAAAAAGCTAAAGAAAATGGCGTAGGTATCGTTTCTGTACGTAACTCCAACCACTACGGTATTGCCGGCTACTATGCTAACATGGCAGTTAAGGAAGGCTTAATCGGCTTCTCCTGCACTAACTCCGAAGCTATCATGGTTCCGACCTATGCTCGTAAAGCTATGTTGGGTTCCAACCCGCAGGCTTGGGCAGCACCGGCTGATCCGTACAACTTCTTCTTCGATGCTTCCACTACAGTAGTAACTCGTGGTAAACTCGAAATGTACAACAAATTGGGTAAAGCTTTGCCGGACGGCTGGGCATTGAACAAAGACGGCAACCCGTCCACAGATGCAGCAGACGTATTGGCTAACATCTCCGCTCATATCGGCGGCGGTATCATGCCTCTCGGCGGCAGTACTGAAAAATTAGGTTCCCACAAAGGTTATGGTAACGGCATGGTTGTAGAATTGTTCGCAGCTATCCTTTCCATGGGTGGTACTTCCAACAAATGTATGGTTGGCGGCAAATCCAACATTTGCCACGGCTTCATGGCTATTAACCCTGCATTCTTCGGTGATCCGGAAGCTATTAAGAAACATTTCTCCACGTACCTCCAGGAATTGCGTGAAGCTCCTAAAGCTGAAGGTCAGACTCGCATTTATACTCATGGCGAAAAAGAAATGGAAGCTATTAAGGACCGCGAAGAAAACGGTATCCCTGTAATCGATAAGACGATGACGGAAGTATATGACCTTTGCCAGTACTTAGGTCTTGACTTCTCCAAATACTTCGGCGATTACAAACCGCCAGTAGAAGGCGTAAAAGCTACGTACTAATTTGACGATTGTCAAACAGTAAACAGTGAAATAAGGCATAGAAGCGATGGTGTTCGGCCGATACAACTGAATACGAGTCGATGCGTAATCGACGATGCTCTTACATGACAGAGCTGTGAAACAGTCAGTACAGAAGTCGGTCGAAGCCTCGTTTTGTATAAGAAGAAGAGGAAATCCAGGGGATTTGGTGATTTCCTCTTTCTTTTTAACCTTATGGTTTCGAAAAAGTTATGTACAGTATGTACTATGAGAATTTTATATTGAACTAAGGATAAATTTGTACTCTATAAGTAGTGAGAAAGGGTGATTTCACAAATGACTATTGCACTCGCATTATTGCCTATTTTGTGGCTCATCGTTGCCTTGGCAGTGTTGAAAGTGCCGGCATGGAAAGCATGTTTAGCAGCCGCTATTATTTCCTTTATTATTGCCGTAGTACCTTACGGTAAAGATTCGGCTATCATGCTCTCCGGTGCACTGGAAGGTGTGGCACTGGCAGTTTGGCCTATTTTACTTGTTATTACCGCTGCAATTTTTGCATATAACTTGGTAGTTCATACCAAAGCTATGGAAACGATTAAAGCTATGCTTTCTTCCGTAACCAGCGATATGCGTTTATTGGCATTACTTCTTGCATGGGGCTTCGGTGGCTTCATGGAAGGGATGGCCGGCTTCGGTACTGCCGTTGCTATTCCGGCAGCTATGATGGTTGGCGTTGGCTTTGACCCGTTGAAATCTATTTTGGCTTGCTTGGTAGCTAACTCCGTACCGACTACATTCGGTTCCATTGGTATTCCGACGACGACGTTGGCTTCCTTGACGGGACTTGATCTTAATTTGCTCGGTACGTCTATTGCACTGCAATTATTCATTCTTAACGTTGTAACTCCGTTCTTCGTAGTTATGATTATCGGCGGTGGCGTAAAGGCACTGAAAGGTGTGTTCCTTACCACTTTGATTTCCGGTTTGGCATTGGCTATTCCTGAATTATTCATCAATAAAGTAGCCGGCCCGGAATTATCTGTTATCGTATCCTCCATCGTTATGATGGCTTCCATCGGTATTTGCGCAAAGGTATTGCCGACGAATAATCCGGAATATCAGTTTAAATCTGAAACGCAGAAAATTTCCGGCGGTGAAGGCTTCGTAGCGGCTATGCCGTTCATCCTTATTTTCGTATTGTTATTGTTAACTTCTAAATTGGTACCGGCTATCAACGGTCCGCTCAGTGCGATTAAAACGTCTGTACCGATTTATGCAGGCCCTGGTGCTAAACCGTACACCTTCGTATGGATTGCTACTCCGGGTATCATGATCTTCTTGTCCGCTTTCATTGGCGGTGCTGTACAGAAAGCCGGATTTGGTGAAATGCTCGGTGTATTGGGCAAGACTTTCAATGGCTTGAAATTTACGTACATTACGATTATCTCTGTAGTTGTAACTGCAAAAATCATGACCTACAGTGGCATGACAGCAAATATTGCGGACGGTCTTGTGGCAGCAACCGGTACATTGTATCCGGCATTTGCTCCTCTTATCGGTGCGTTGGGCTCCTTCTTGACAGGTTCCGGTACAAACTCCAACGTATTGTTTGGACCATTGCAGACGGCAGCTGCTCAGAAATTAATCCCTGGCGATGGCGAATTGGCATTGTGGCTTACCGCAGCAAGCTCGGCAGCTACCGGTATCGGTAAAATGTTCTCGCCGCAGAGTATTGCTATCGCTATCGGCGCCGTTGCTCCGGCACTCGATGAATACGTAAAAGAAAATAAGATTGATGCAGCAAAAGCAAAGGAATTGCATGACAGCATTGAACCTAGCTCCATTATGCGTCATATCTTCAAATACTTCTTGCTCTACGTTATCGTAGCCGGTATCATCTGCTATCTCAATATCGGACAAGGTATCATCTAATAGGATGTCTAGAAAAGGAGTGGCTTTGGAAATTTCAAGCTGTACAGGGATTTTACTACTGCATATCTTGATCGGTACTTAGCCATGTATAAAGAGAACCCTCTTCGGAGGGTTCTCTTTTTGCGTAGAGAGCATATGGCGCAGAGTATTCTTAATTGTCATTACGGGCATCATCATAATCCGCGTATTGCACAGAATTTTTTATGCAGGAAGAGCCTTGGATAGCGTAGCCGGAGCGGGTTATTCGGAGTAGATTATTGGAGTAGATTATTGGAGCAGGTTATTCGGAGTAGGTTATTCGGGTAGTTTATTCGATGGCGCTTAGCCGATGTGGCTCTGCCGGCGTAGATCATTCGGTGTAGCTCTGCTGGAATCGATTATTTGATGTGGTTTGTTTCTATGGAGGTAGTGGAAAGACAAGTTTCAATGAAATTCATGGGAATGGAGATGTGATAAAAACGATAGTTTTTTAACAGTGGATATGCTACGATACAAAGAGAAAAGGAGTGATACCCATGGAAGTAAAACATACCTCTGTGTGTCCTTACGATTGTCCGGATGCTTGCGGACTCGTGGTGACCACGGAAAACGATAGAGTCATTAAGGTGCAGGGAAATCCGGAGCACACGTTTACGCGCGGTACGTTATGCATGAAAATGCAACATTATGAAGAAACAGTACATTCCCCGGAGCGATTGACCACACCGCTTCGTCGCACCGGTGCCAAGGGAGAAGGACGATTTACGTCCATTAGTTGGGAGGAAGCTATCGAAGAGGTTGCTTTGCGCTTTCACGAGAGTATCGTTGATTACGGCGGTGAAAGTATTATGCCTTATTCCTATGCGGGGACAATGGGATTGGTGCAGAAAGCGGCCGGTAATCCGCTGTTTGCTATCTTAGGGGCTACACGCCAGGATCGAGGCATTTGCTCGCCGGCGAAGAGCTATGGTTGGCAAGCGGTTATGGGACAAACCTTGGGAACCAGACCGCAGGAGATGGCCCATAGTGATATGGTAATTTTTTGGGGGCTGGATGCTACATCGACAAATCTTCACAGCTTACATGATGCAACGGCAGCCCGAAAAAACGGAGCCGAGTTATGGGTGATTGACACGCGTCAAACGGTATCGTTTCGTCAAGCAGACCATGGAATTCAACTGCGGCCGGGTACGGACAGTGCGTTGGCATTGGCGGTGGCTCATATCTTGGTACGGGATAGATTGATAGATACAGAATTTGTAAAGGAACACGTGCAGGGGTATGAACAGTTCGTAGAAGAGATATTACCCGGTTGCACGCCTCAATGGGCCATGCAAATTACCGGTGTCGAAGCAGCGGATATTGAAGCGTTGGCACAGGCATACGGCAAAGCGAGAGCACCGTTTATCCGATTGGGCAGCGGCTTGTCGCGCTATGGCAACGGAGCCATGACTGTGCGGTGTATCGTTGCATTGCCGGCATTGGTAGGTGCGTATGCTCGTAAAGGCGGCGGCTTTTTGAGTAGTGCCGGCGGCAGTAGTTTTGTAGGCGGACACATAATGGATTGGGATCGATACGCGGCGAAAGAAACGCGCTTGGTGCCGATGATTCGTCTGGGGGAAGCGTTAAATGAAGTCGGTGAGAAGGCACTGCACTGTTTGTATATTTATTCTTCAAACCCGGCTATTACATCGCCGAATCAAAATCTGGTGCGCCGCGGATTGGCGCGAGAGGATTTGTTTACCGTGGTTCACGAACGATTTATGACGGATACGGCAAAATACGCAGACATCGTGTTGCCCGCAACGACTTCTTTGGAGCATGATGATCTATATAATTCGTATGGGCATTACACTATCGGCTGCGGTTGGCGTGCGATTGCGCCTGTCGGTGAAAGTAAATCCAACTGGGAGGTGATGCGCCTGTTAGCCGGAGCAATGGGCATCGATCATCCTGTATTCACTTGTTCCGAAAGAGAATTGATTGCTCACATGTTGGCAGATACGACGCTTACGGAAGAAGAAAAAGAAAAAATTTGGCAGGGACAACCGGTGGAGATGACATTGCCCGAGGATTATAAGTTGCAGTTTAAAACGCCGTCCGGCAAGATTGAACTTTGGACGGACCGCGATGAAGAGCCGATGCCGCGTTACACCACCCCTCATGGAGACGAGGCGGAATTTTGGTTGATCAACGGACCGGACCCTCGCATTTTGGATTCATCCTTTAATGAACGTGTATTTATCAGTGACGGCCCTTTGATGAAAGCGCGTATGCATCCGGCAGATATGGATAAAAAGAAGCTTCGTGACGGAGCGAAAGTTGTTCTTTACAATGACCGCGGCGAGGTGCGAATGACACTGGCTACGGATGAAGCCGTGTTGCCGGGAACGGTAGTATCCGATGGTGTGTGGTGGCAAAAATATTCCTCCGATGATGAGCACGGCATCAATGCATTAACAGCGGACAGGCCGACGGATTGCGCTTGGGGAAGTACTTTCTATGATGTCAAGGTAAATGTACGCGTTGATGAATAAGTATTACTCATAGGGTGGACAAAGTGCGTCTTATGAAGACAGGATACGGGGTTGTCGGCTTGTGTATATAGGACATAGACCGATAAAATCCTGTTTCAGAGGACAAGTATGCTAAATTGTAATACGTTTTTGCAGAAAAATCTATAGAATACATTTGTCTATTGAGGAAAAGCGTTGTATAATCTTAGCTACGAATTATATTTTTAAGAGGGAGGATGGTAGTATGGAACACAATGATGTGAAATTAAACAACAGGGCGTATATCGCTGTCGGTTTAATGCTGTTCGCTTTGTTCTTCGGTGCCGGCAACTTGATTTTCCCGGCGTCCTTGGGACAGCATGCCGGTGAAAATGTATGGTGGGCGGTATTGGGCTTCATCATTACGGGGGTAGGTTTGCCGCTATTAGGCGTTATGGCCATGGGTTATTCCGGTTGTAAAAACGTACAGGAGTTGGCCAGCCGCGTTCACCCCGCTTACGGACTTATCTTTACAATTTTGTTGTACTTGTCGATTGGACCGGCTTTTGCTATTCCGCGTACCGGTACAGTGTCGTATGAAATCGCGATTAAACCTTTCTTGGTAGATGGTGGCAGTGATATGGCACAGACTATATTCCTAATTGTATTCTTTGTCGTATCCTTATGGTTGGCAATCAATCCGCAAAAGTTGGTTCAGCGTATCGGGAAAATTTTAACACCGGCATTGCTGGTCACTATCGTTGTCTTAATCATTAAATCTTTAATTGATCCTATGGGGGCGTACCAGGCACCGACAAAGGAATACGGTACTGCCGGTATTGCCGTACTACAGGGTTTCTTGGATGGTTATAACACATTGGATGCGTTGGCTTCGTTGGTATTCGGTATTTTGGTTATCGAATTTGTTATGCTGTCCGGCGCCAAGACGAAACAGGAAGTTACGGCTTCCACTTTTAAAGCCGGGCTTATCGCTGTTGGTTGTTTAGGCTTTGTGTACGTATTTATTGCCAACATCGGTGCAACCAGTGTGCAGCAGTTGGGTATCCTTGATACCGGTGCTCCTGTATTGGCAGATAGCGCGAAGATTTTATTTGGTAATTTAGGGGCCATGATTTTGGCGGTTATCGTATTGCTGGCTTGCTTGACCACCAGCATTGGTCTTATCACTTCTTGCGCTACTTATTTCCACAGCGTATTCGGTGGATTGGGCTACAAAGCATATGCCGTTCTTTTTGCGGTAGTGTCTTTCTTCATCGGCATGTTCGGCTTGAAGACGATTATCGTATCCGCTATTCCGGTGCTCATGTTCTTGTATCCGTTGACGATTGTTATTATTGCCTTAGCGTTTCTTAATAATACCTTCGGCGGCCGTCAGTGTGTATATGCATGGAGCATTGGCTTAACATTTATCGCTGCCTTGGTAAGTGGTGCCGAAACGGCCGGCGTTAGTCTTGGTGGTTTGGAAACATTCTTCCAGCAGCAGGTTCCGTTTCATGCAGTGGGCATGGGCTGGGTAACCTTTGCCGTAGCCGGTTTTATCATCGGTCTTATTCATAAGGCAATGGTAAAACGGTAGATTGCAATAGTAAAATAGTAGATTTCATTCACTTGGCAGCCATGCGGGGAATTACAAAATTCCTTGCATGGCTGCTTGTTTATTGTTAAGAACAGCCAGGCGAATATCGTTAGGCAGGTAGGGCGGATTAGTGTATAATGGGACATGTAGTTTTGTTGTAGGATAGGAGGATTAACCATGGATTGGTTACGTAGGAAGCCCTTGACCGACTTGGTGCAGGCATCGAATGAAAAGAAGCTGTCTAAAGCACTGAGTGCACTGGATATTACATTGCTCGGCTTGGGTGTTATTATCGGAACGGGAATTTTTGTATTGACGGGCATCGGCGCAGCGCAATATGCGGGACCGGGATTGATGTTGTCCTTTGTACTGGCTGCGATTACCTGTGCATTCGTTTGCTTAGCCTATTCCGAATTGGTGTCGTTGATTCCGGTGTCGGGCAGTGCTTATACATATACGTACGCATCGCTGGGAGAATTTTTCGGTTGGTGGGTCGGCTGGGGACTCGTCCTGGAATATTCCGTAGGTGCCAGTGCCGTGGCCGGCGGTTGGTCGGCTTACTTGGTAGGAATTTTGCACTCTGCCGGCATTGATATACCTAAGTCGCTTACCACGGTGCCCTTCGAAGGGGGCATTGTAAATTTGCCGGCCATGCTGGCGGTTTTGGTTGTAACGGTGCTATTGGTCTTGGGGATTCGTGAAAGCGCCCGCGTGAATAAGACCTTGGTGTTTATTAAAATCGGAACCATCTTTCTCTTTTTGTTTTTAGCAGGACCTCATGTGGATGTAGCGAACTGGGATCCCTTTCTGCCCTTCGGTTGGCAAGGGGTAACGGCAGGTACGGCCATTTTATTCTTTGCCTACCTTGGCGTGGATGCCTTGGCTACGGCGGCGGAGGAAACAAAAAATCCTCGTCGCGATATGCCCGTAGGGATTATTGCTTCTTTGATTATTTGTACTATTTTGTACATTGCCGTATGTGCGGTGATGACCGGCGTTGTACCCTATCCCGAATTGGATACGGCTGCACCGGCTTCCTTCGTATTGGAATACATCGGCTCGCGTCTGGGATCGGCCATCGTGGGAACCGGCGCCTTGTGTGGCTTGTCTACGGTGCTGTTGGTTATGATTTACGCACAAACTCGGGCGTTTTACGCCATGAGTCGTGATGGTTTGATTCCGGAAGCATTGTGCCGCATTCACAGTAAGTATCGCACACCGCATATTATCACTATGATTGTGGGGACAGTGGTCGCATTGATCTCCGGTTTTACGCCGATTCATATCGTAGCGGAAATGTGCAGTGCCGGAACGCTCTTTGCCTTTATGTGTTCCTGCGCGGGGATTTTAGTATTGCGCCGTGTATATCCTACGGAGCATCGGGATTTCCGTTGCCCTGCAGTGTACATTGTGGCACCGTTGGGACTCCTTTTCTGTGGATTTGTATTTTCCCAGTTATCATCGCATACACTGTACTTGTTTACCGGCTGGAGCCTCTTGGGAATTGTGATCTATGCCTTGTACAGTCATCGCCATAGTCTACTGAATAAGGACAATGTGTAAAAAATAAAAATATTTTTTAGAAATTAGTTGCACTTTTCATCGGTTAGTGCTATTATAATGGACAGTGATACGTGATATACGGATTATATAGTTACTGATTATGAAATCGTTATATTAATAAGTAAAACGGATGTGGTTAATCCGGATGGTTATGAATATAGCGGATCGGTAGCAGGTCGAGATGCGTGGGCGTATCCCTCACCGATTTGGTTTTGTCGGTGCGGATAGGTGAATTGGTTATAAGTTTTTGGAGGACATCATGTTAGCAGTGGTTTTGGTCATTATTAGCTTGCTAATTATTGGCATTCTAGTCATTATTAGCATTATTAGCGAAACACAAAACTTAACAGCGTCCGTCTTAGAAGCTTTTAACATGAATTCATTTACCCCCGCCCGTGCGAGCCGTACTTGATACGGTTGCTTGGCGTTCCCTTTTTCGGGGATACGGGGTACCGTGATAAAAGCTCGCGGTAGGAACCTAGATATATATGGCTTTTAAGACGATTTCCTTGGAAATCGTCTTTTTTTGTAGGTAAAAGAAGGTAGATACAAGATAACAAGCCATAGGAAAAAGAGAGAGAACCACATGAGAAGGAGAGAGCTCATGCGGGGAATTGAGAGGCCTTAACGGGCGAGAGATGAGAGAGACATTATATATACGTCATACGCAACGAGGTTGCGAAAGTTGAGAGAGTTATAGTTGTGCACGAACACACAATGGAGGGATTACGATGATGAGAAGCGATAATGTAGAAAAAGGCGTAGCCAGAGCACCGCATAGATCCTTGCTGAAAGCATTGGGATTTGTTGATGAAGAAATGGGTAAACCGATTATCGGGATTGCCAATTCCTTTAACGAAATTATTCCGGGCCATATGCATCTGAAAAATTTGGTGCAAGCCGTAAAGGATGGGATTCGCGAAGCCGGCGGTATTCCGATGGAGTTCAATACGATTGGTATTTGCGACGGTTTAGCCATGAACCACATCGGCATGAAGTATTCTTTGGTAACGCGTAATATTATTGCGGACTCCATTGAAGCAGCAGCCATGGCAACACCGTTTGACGGCATGGTATTCATTCCGAACTGTGACAAGGTGGTACCGGGTATGCTTATCGCTGCGGCTCGCTTGAATCTACCTTCCGTGTTTGTCAGCGGTGGGGCAATGCTTGCCGGTGTGCACAATGGTAAGAAAATCGGATTGAGCGATGTGTTCGAAGCGGTAGGACGATACGAAGCGGGTACCATGGACGAAGAAGAATTGGCAGCCATCGAAGAAAGTGCTTGTCCGACGTGCGGTTCCTGCGCCGGTATGTATACGGCGAACACCATGAATTGCTTGACGGAAGTTCTCGGCATGGGACTTCCCGGTAACGGTACGGTGCCGGCAGTGTATTCCGAACGACTTCGCTTGGCAAAACGCGCAGGCATGCAGGTTATGAAAGTGTTGGCCGCCGATCTTCGACCGAAGGATATTATGACGGAAGATGCTTTCTTCAATGCGGTGTCGGTCGATATGGCACTGGGCGGTTCCTCCAATACGGCGCTTCACTTACCAGCCGTAGCACATGAAGCCGGTGTGAAGCTTACGTTAGATGATTTCAATACGATTGCCAAGAACACGCCGCAGTTGTCTAAGCTTTCACCGTCCGGTGTGTACTTCATCGAAGACTTACATGCAGCCGGTGGTATCCCGGCGGTGATGAAACGCTTAGCCGATAACGGACGCTTAAAAAAGGATGCCAAGAATGTAATGCTTACTACACAAGGTGTTGTGGCAGACAGCGCTAAGGTATTGGATGAAGATGTAATTCATCCCTTTGATGCGCCGGTATATCCTACCGGTGGGATTGCGGTACTAAAGGGCAACCTGGCACCGGATGGATCGGTTGTAAAAGAAGGGGCCGTTGACAAGGAAATGCTTGTTCACAGTGGTCCGGCCAAGGTATTCAACAATGAAGAAGAAGCGGTAGAAGCTATTACCGGTGGCAAGATTGTAGCCGGTGACGTAGTGGTAATTCGTTACGAAGGACCGAAGGGCGGTCCGGGCATGCGAGAAATGTTAACGCCGACGGCAACGATTACCGGTATGGGATTGGGCAAAGACGTAGCATTGATTACGGACGGTCGATTCTCCGGAGCAACGCGCGGTGCTTCCATCGGTCACGTTTCACCGGAAGCAGCCGCCGGTGGTACCATCGCCGTAGTCGAAGACGGTGATATCATCGAAATTGATATCCCGAATCGTCGCTTGAATGTTAAACTTTCCGATGAAGAAATTGCTCGTCGCAAGGCAGCGTTACCGCCGTATAAAGCAAATGTAACCGGCTATCTTCGCAAGTATGCAGCCCATGTATCTTCGGCAGCCGAAGGAGCCATCGAAATTTTTGAAGACTAAGGTGGAGGCTGTAAGCGGGGAAGCAGTAACGACCGGCATAAGCAATAGATGGGAGAGAAATGGAGAGAATCCGGGGAAGAAAAAAGCCAGTGAAAAAAGTTAGAGGGAAAACGTTAGAGAGAAAACGTTAGAGAGAAAACGTTAGAGGGAAAAAGATACTATATGATGAGAAACTAAGAGGATATAAGAATGCATAAACTATATGATTTCATGGAAGCCCGGGAGCGCTTGAGTACCGTTACGGTAAAAACAAAGCTCATCCACAGCACGGTGTTTTCCAACGAATGCGGCAATGATGTGTACATCAAGCCGGAAAACTTACAGCGTACGGGATCGTTTAAATTACGCGGTGCCTATAACAAGATTGCCAAGCTTACGAAGGAAGAAAAGGAACGCGGTGTTATCGCTTCCTCCGCCGGCAATCATGCGCAAGGTGTGGCCTTGGCGGCGCAGCGGTTAGGGACACAGGCAGTGATCGTTATGCCTAGGCATACACCGCTTATTAAAGTAGATGCTACCAAGCAATACGGCGCGGATGTGGTATTGGCCGGTGATATTTACGATGAAGCGTATGCGAAGGCAAAGGAGTTACAGGAAGCCAACGGTTATGTATTTGTACATCCTTTTGATGATCCCGATGTCATCGAAGGGCAAGGGACGATTGCACTGGAAGTATTAGAGGAATTGCCCGATGCGGATGTATTGTTGGTCCCCATCGGTGGCGGCGGACTTATCGCCGGTGTAGCTGCAGCGGCAAAGATGAAAAATCCGCAGATTAAAGTGATCGGTGTGGAACCGGAAGGCGCAGCCAGTGCCAAAGCCGCGTTGGCCCAGGGCGGCCCTGTTGATTTGGACGGTGTCAGCACCATCGCCGATGGCGCAGCAGTTAAGAAAATCGGCGGCCTTACCTATGAATACATTAAGCAATATGTGGATGAAATCGTCACCGTATCGGATTATGAATTGATGGAAGCCTTCTTGCTGTTGGCAGAAAAGCATAAAATCGTCGGTGAAAATGCCGGTATTTTATCTGTAGCCGGATTGAAAAAGATCAAGGAAAAAGGCAAGAAAGTAGTATCGATTCTCAGCGGCGGTAATATAGATGTATTGACGATTGCCTCGATGATAACGAAAGGGCTTATCGTTCGCGGTCGTATTTTTACCTTCTCCGTAAATCTGCCGGATAAACCGGGTCAGTTAGTGGCAGTATCGGAAATCTTAGCCAATGAAAACGCTAACGTTGTTAAATTGGAACACAATCAGTTTAAAAACCTGGATCGCTTCCACGAAGTGGAATTACAGGTAACGGTGGAAACCAACGGAGAAGATCATATTGCTAAGATTACTAAAGCCATGAAGGATGCCGGATACGACATTCATCGGATTAACTCCCATGAAGTGCATGATGTGGTGGAACGATAGTCGTAGGCGGTAGTGTATAACTACTCCGGCTATCAATGGTGACGGACGTAATACGATGTAAGAACAACGTATATAGAATGTATAGAGAATATAGGAGAAGAAACGAGAGAAAGGAAGGGTAACTATGAGCATGATTAACGGTGCCCGCATGGTATTGGAAACCCTGTACCGCATCGGGATTCGCGATATTTTCGGCTATCCCGGTGGCGCGGTTATTCCCATTTACGATGAGATTTACAAGTTCGATGGACTCAATCATTATTTTGCCCGTCATGAGCAAGGGGCAGCTCATGAAGCCGACGGTTATGCCAGAGCTTCCGGGCGTTGCGGCGTATGCCTGGCAACTTCGGGACCGGGGGCAACAAATTTAGTGACCGGTATCATGACGGCACATATGGACTCTGTACCGATGCTGGCCATAACGGGACAGGTAGGACGCTCCCTCTTAGGAAAGGATGCATTCCAGGAATCGGACATTGTAGGTATTACCCTCCCCATTACGAAAACGAATTACTTAGTGAAAGATATTCGCGATTTACCGCGTATTTTAAAGGAAGCACATTATATTGCCACGACCGGTCGACCGGGCCCTGTGCTGATAGATATTCCCAAGGACATTCAGTTGCAGGAAATCAGTCGTGATGAATTCGATCGCTTATATAATAAGGATTTTACATTGGAAGGGTATGATCCGAATTATAAAGGCCATCCTTTGCAGATTAAAAAAGCGGCGCGACTGTTACGAGAAGCAAAACGACCGCTTATCATTGCCGGTGCGGGAATTTTAAAATCCGGTGCGTCGAAAGAGCTTTTCGAGTTGGCCGAAAAATTGCAAATTCCGGTGACGAACACCTTACTTGGCTTAGGCTCGTTCCCCAGCGATCATCCGTTGGCATTGGGGATGTTGGGGATGCACGGTACGGCAGCGGCAAACTATGCTACGACGGAAGCTGATGTAGTAGTCGCTGCGGGGATACGTTTTGATGATCGTATCACCGGTGATCCCAAAGAGTTTTGTAAACAAGCGCGTATCATTCATATCGATATTGACCCGGCAGAGATTGAAAAGAACTGCAAGGTAGATGTACCTATCGTTGGTGACTTGAAGCAAGTATTGTCAGAGATACATCCGCTGTTGGAACCGGATACGCATGAAGATTGGGTACGACGCGTGACGGATTGGAAGACTACTTACAAGCTGCGTTACAATGAAGCACCGGACGGTAAGCTGGTGCCGCAGGAAGTGCTGACCGTATTAAATGAAATTTTACAAGGTGAAGGCATTGTAGTTACCGACGTAGGTCAGCATCAAATGTGGGCAGCACAGTACTTGACCTATCGTCATCCGAATACGATTCTTACTTCCGGCGGTGCCGGTACGATGGGCTTCGGGGTGCCGGCAGCCATCGGTGCTCAGGTGGCTATGCCAAGCAGCAAGGTTGTCCTTGTCGTCGGTGACGGTGGCTTCCAGATGACGGCGCAGGAAATGATGCTCATGCAGCAATATAAACTGCCCGTAAAAATTTTGCTCTTAAACAATTCGTATCTCGGCATGGTACGGCAATGGCAAGAGTTGTTTAATGATCGCCGGTACTCCTACGTGGATATGGAATACAATCCGGATTTTATGAAGCTGGCCGAAGCATATGGCGTAAAAGGCGTAAAGATTCAAACGCATGATGAGTTACATACAAAACTGACCGATGCTATTCGCAGCGATGAAGGTGTACTCATCGAATGCGTAGTGGAACGAGAAGAAAATGTATATCCCATGATTCCTGCCGGTAAGACGGTAGCGGATATGGTAGGGAAGAAAGGGGTGGCTGACTGATGTCCAGAGATCATGAAATTTTGATTATTGCTAAGAATACACCGGGCATCGGGGCCCGCATTCTTTCCTTGTTTAATCGCCGCGGGTATTCGGTTAAAAAGATGACGTCCGGTGTTACGGTAAAGCCCGGTTATGCGCGACTTACCTTGACGGTGGATGCGGATGCGGCTTCGTTGGATCAAATCCAAAAGCAGATTTACAAGCTCATCGATGTGGTTAAGGTGAAAGTATTCCCCGACCACAATGTGGTACGCCGTGAGTTGATGCTCATTAAGGTAAAGGCGGATGAACATACGCGATCACAAATCGTTCAGATTGCCACCATTTATCGCGGCAACATTCTTGATGTATCGCCGACATCGCTCATCGTTGAGTTGACCGGTGATACGGAAAAGCTACGTGGTTTTATTGACATTATGCAGGATTACGGTGTGCTGGAAATTGCCAAAACCGGTATTACCGCAATGAGTCGCGGCGAGCGCATGTAATTCTTATGGATTGGCGTTTGGCAGATGGATACAGTGAGAAAGACATCGGAGTGGTGCTGTCGAAACGTGCGATACATACGAAAGCAAATGAGAACAAAGGGGGATATATGACAGAAAAAGAGAGAGAGCAAACAAACGAATTGTTATTATCTTTCACCGATGTGGCGTATGTGCGCGGCGGTCGGCATATATTGCGCCGAGTAAACTGGCAGATGCACTGCGGTGAAAACTGGGCGCTTTTGGGATTGAACGGTGCCGGTAAATCCACCTTGCTGGGCATGATACCGGCATACACCTTCCCCTCAAAGGGTGAGCTTATCGTTTTAGGTGAAACCTTCGGCCGTTATCCGTGGCAGAAGATTAAGGAGCGGGTTGGATTTGTCAGCGCAGCCCTTCATCAATTCGCAGGTACATTGAACAGTGAAACTTTAGAAAATGTGGTGCTGTCCGGTGCGTACAGCTCCATCGGTATTTACCGTGAGGTTACCGAGGAAGATAGGGCACGGGCTAAACAGTTAGTCGATGAATTCGGACTCGGCTATGTAGGGCAGAATCCTTACGGGATGCTGTCGGCCGGTGAACAGCGGCGCACGCTGTTGGCGCGGGCCGTGATGGCGAATCCGGATTTGCTGGTGCTGGACGAACCGTGTAGTGCTTTGGATATTCGGGCACGGGAGCAGTTCTTGGCCACCTTGGAGGAAAAAGCCAATGAACGCACCTGGCCACCGTTCATTTATGTGACGCATCGAACGGAGGAAATCATGCCTTCCGTTACGCACGTGGCTATTTTGGATGATGGCGAACTGGTCGCGAAAGGGCCAAAGAAAGAAATTCTTACCGGTGAACGACTATCGGCGCTGTACGATGTACCGGTGAAGGTCGTATGGGAACAGGATCGACCTTGGCTGATTGTTACGGCGCGCTCGTAAGTTATGATGGTACTTCCGTTATTGATGGGCAGCGAAAGAAAGCGTTGTGTATTAATAACGTAGTATATATTTTTGGTGCCGCATAGAAAGTGAGGGCGACACCGCAAGGTACAATGATTGAGAAAACAGGAGGTCATTATTATGGCAGGGAACATCTTAGGAACAACAGTATATTACGACGCAGATTGCAATGTAGAAAAATTGGTTGGTAAAAAAATCACCGTATTGGGCTATGGTTCTCAGGGCCATGCACATGCGTTAAACTTAAAAGAAAACGGCATGGACGTTACCATCGGTTTGCGCAAAGGTTCTAAATCTTGGACCGCCGCTGAAGAAGCTGGCTTCCCGGTAAAGGAAACAGGCGAAGCCGTTAAGGGTGCGGACATCGTTATGGTTTTGATTCCGGACGAACTGCAGGCAGATACCTATGCTAATGCTATTGCTCCGAATTTGAAGAAAGGCGCTTACCTTGCCTTTGCTCATGGTTTTAATATTCACTTCAATAAAATCGTACCGCCGGCTGATGCCAATGTATTCATGGTAGCTCCGAAGGGCCCAGGTCATTTGGTTCGCCGTACCTTCCAGGAAGGCAGTGGGGTACCGTGCCTCGTAGCTGTAGAAAAAGATCCCAGCGGCGACACGATGGAAATTGCAAAGGCTTGGGCTGCCGGTATCGGTGCTGGTCGTTCTGGTATCTTGGAAACGACCTTCCGTCAGGAAACGGAAACTGACTTGTTCGGTGAACAGGCTGTATTGTGCGGCGGCGTATGTGCATTGATGCAGACAGGTTTTGAAACTTTAGTAGAAGCAGGTTATAATCCGGTTAATGCGTACTTCGAATGCGTGCATGAAATGAAGCTTATCGTTGACCTTATCTACGAAGGCGGCTTCCAGACTATGCGTAACTCTATTTCCAATACGGCTGAATACGGCGACTATCTGACCGGTCCGAAGATGATTACCGAACAGACGCGTCAGGCTATGCGCGACGTATTGAAGGATATTCAGTCCGGTGCCTTTGCGGAAGCATTCATTAAAGACAGCAAGACCGGCTTCCCGTTCCTTAAGGGTGAACGCGCTAAGGCAGAAAACCACGAAGTAGAAAAAGTAGGGGCTGCATTGCGCAACTTGATGCCGTGGATTAAAAAATAATTAATCCGTAATAATCGGTGTATAAATGATTGGTTCCCTTGAGCGCCGGCGACATTTTGAACAGTTGGCGGTCAAGAACCGCAATTATGTAATCACTGTACGATTATGTAATTATATTTAATGTTATTATATATAGTGGTAAAAATAGACATCTGTGATATAAAATAATAAGCTAGACCTCCCATGATAGCGACTAGAAGCCCGGTCTGTCGAAGGGCATTCTGCATCGCTATCATGGGAGGTCTTTTTATATAAGAAGGGGGCATAGCTATCGTAGTAGGTCTTTGTTATTCTAAAGAGGGAGGGTGTTGCATCGCTATCGTATTAGGTCTTTTATTTCTCGCCTCTTTTGCATTATAATAAAAAGCGTATATGAGATTTAATTGGCTGGTGGCAGTAGTTTCTGTACTACGGGTAACATGCGTGTCGATGGGAAAGGCTATCTGTACGGCAGTTTGTTGTGGTGTAATAGGTGTTGCTATCAGTTGTAATGTACGATACATGGGAAATAAGAGTCGGCAGTATCCGGATGAGAGTGCCGAAAGAGATTACGAGGTGGATGAAATGATTACACAAATTATACCAAGTTATACGTTTGGTGGATTCGATGCCTATGAAGCGGTGCCGCAGATTGTTGCGCCGTATGGCACAAAGGTGTGCTTCGTTGGCGGCGAAACGGCATTGCGTATAGTAGAGCCCATGCTGCGTCCCATTATGGAGAAAGCAGGTTTTACGATAACGGGTAGCGTTATGTACGGCAAGGAGTGTACGGTGGCTAATGGTCGTGCGTTGGCTATGCGCCCTGAGGTTCAGACGGCGAATATGATTTTTGCTATTGGTGGCGGCAAGGCTATTGATACGGTAAAAGTCATTTGCGAAGAGCCGACGCGCAAGCCTTTCTTTACATTCCCTACCGTAGCATCTACCTGTGCGGCTTTATCGAAAGTGTCCATTGTATATACCGATGACCATGTATTTGAAGAGGTGCGTGAGAATACGTATCCGGCGGTACATGCTTTCATTAATAGCGATATTTTGGTCGCCGCACCGACACGTTTTGTGTGGGCCGGAATGGGTGATACGGTGGCTAAACATTTTGAAAGTCATTTTTCTGCTCGCGGTCGTGAAACGGATTACGAAACACAAATGGGGTTAGCTTTGTCCTCTATGTGTGTGGACCCGATTATTAAAGGCGGTGCAGCAGCGATGAAAGCCGCCGAAGCTCAGGTGCGCAATGCAGCTTTTGATGCGGTGGCTATGGCGATTATTGTTAGCACCGGACTTGTGTCGGGCATGTTGGCGGAAGAATATAACAGTAGTGTGGCACATGCGCTTTGCTATGGTTTGACTACGCAACCGGCTGTGGAAGAGCATCATTTGCACGGTGAGATTGTGGCGTACGGTGTGCTGGTATTGCTCACGATGGATGGTCAACGGAGCGAACGAAACGAATTGATGAAGCTGTATCGCGCTATCGGGTTACCGACGCGATTACAGGATCTGGATATGACAAGGGACATGTTACCACCTGTCATTGCGCGCGCCCTGGAGGTACCGGATGCTAAAATTGCACCGTTTACCGTAACGGCCGAAGGATTAAACGAAGCCATTGAAGCATTGGAAGAAGCAAATTAGGTGGGAGGATTATGGTGCAAGAGATCGTAGTAGGCGGTTTGTATCGTCATTTTAAAGGCATGTATTATTACGTATCGGATATTGCGATTCACTCGGAGACGGGGGAACCCTTTGTAGTGTATCAACAGCTTTACGGTGAACGAAAGACATACATTCGTCCGTTGGCTATGTTTGCCAGTGAAGTAGATCATGATAAATATCCGCAGGTAACACAGAAGGAACGGTTTAAACTGATGAGTGGCCGTGACGAATAAGTCGGGGAGGCGAAATGAAACAAAAATTTTTCTTTTTTGATATAGATAATACACTGGCTGTATGGCCGGACGGCTGTATCCCGGACAGTACCATGGATACGTTGCGCCGATTGGAAAAGGCGGGACATCGGGTGGCACTGGCGACGGGGCGTCTGCAGGCAGATGCAAAGCGTTTTGCGATTATGGCCGAGCTCGGTGACTTCGTTGCCGATGGCGGTCGCAGCATGACGGCGGAGAATGAAATTGTCTATATGGAAGGCATGGATCGTGAAATGTGTTTGGCCTATTTGGCACAACTTGATGCAAAGGGATTGCACTGGGCGGTAACGGATACCAATGAATTGCGTCGTGTTACTCCTTATGAAGACGTATTGAATTGGCATCCGTCATGGGATGTGTTTACTACGGTACATCAAGCGGACTATGATTACCGCAGGACGGAGCAGTTTTATAAAATCTATGCGTTCATGACGCCGGAGGAAGAAACGCAAAGCGGCGTGGTACATATGACAACGGATCTTATTCGTTACGGTGAAAACTGTATTCTGTTTGAGCCGATGGAGAAGGCGCGCGGTGTACGAGCCATGCTGGCGCATTATGGAATGGAAGACACGGCGGCGGTCGTATTCGGTGATGGTTATAATGATTTGTCGATGTTCTCGCCTACGTGGCTGAACATTGCTATGGGGAACGGACGTCCGGAACTCAAGGCCGCAGCGGACTATGTTACCGATGATTGTTATCATGATGGCATCTACAATGCATGTAAGGCGTTCGGTTGGATTTAAAAAATGTCTTCAAGCAGACAGTATGTAGGTTGCTTGTTACGGATAATTAAATATGCTATAATGAAATGTCAAAAGCCGCTCATGGTTGTGAGCGGTTTTATTCTATATCACTAGGAGGAGTTATGAAGCTACAAAGATGGATGGCTTGCCTCGCCCTCAGTGCGGTGCTGTTTGTTACCGGCGCTTGCGGTAATGCACCGGCCGAACCGGCAACGCCTTCGGCAGAGCCAAAAGCGACGGCACCGACCTTTGACAGTACGCCCGTGAAGGATCATTACGCCGTGGTCACGACGAACATGGGAACCTTTAAGATACGGCTGTTTGGGACGAAGACACCGATTACGGTGAAGAACTTTGACAGCTTGGTAACCAAAGGGTATTACAAGGATTTGACATTTCATCGTGTTATTGACGGATTTATGATACAAGGCGGGGATAATAAAAAGGGTGGTCCCGGCTATGAGATTCCCGATGAATTTGCTAAGGATTTGCATTTCAATGCTATGGGCGTGGTGGCTATGGCCAATCGCGGTCCCAATACGGGCAATGCGCAATTTTTTATAACCTTGGCACCTACACCGTGGTTAGATAATAAGCATACTATTTTCGGTACGGTTGTACAGGGAATGGATGTGGTAGAAAAAATAGGCAAGGTACCTACGGATAGTCACGATGCACCGAAAACACCGGTGGTGATTCAATCGATTACCTTGGAGCCTATGCCGGATGCCAATCCTTCGAAATAGGAGGGCGTATGGAAACAGGTACGAATGCATATTACACATATATGGTAGAATGTGCCGATGGGTCCCTCTATACGGGATGGACCACGGATTTGGTGCAACGGGTGAAGGCACATAACGGTGAGATTCCCGGCGGTGCTAAGTACACGCGGTCGCGACGACCGGTTAAGCTGGTTTGGTATACAGCCTTTGAACGTAAAAACGATGCACAGTCTATGGAGGCACAGGTAAAGCGGATGGTGCGCGATCAGAAAAGAGCACTTATTGCGGCGTTTCAAGCCGAGCAGGCAACCGCAAAATCCGCGGACGGCTAGTGTAAAATGCATATTATCTATGGTATAATAAAACGATAATAGACTTTTGCTATATATTTTCTGGGAGGCAATGATGAAGCGTGTAATGGTGGCTGTAAAGAGCGTGCAACGCGATATAGCCGGTGAAGATACGGTAATTGAATTGGTCTCGCCGGGAAAGTATTACGAGCGCGGCGGCGTTAAGTATATTCGTTATGAAGAAAGCGAAGTTACCGGTCTCGAAGGAGTGCAGACGACGATAAAGGTATATCCCACGTCGATTGTGCTTTTACGCAACGGTAAGGTGACCATGCGACATTACTATGAATTGGGTAAAGAGCGGGAGTCCGAGTACAAGACGCCGTTTGGCAATTTAAAAATGGTTGTTAACACCCACGAGCTGACTACGGATATTACCGATGGTATCGGACGAGTTCATTTGGGCTACGATATATCGGTAGGCGGCGATTGGCAATTTTATAATCAGTTGGATATAGAGTTACGGGAGGATGCAGAGTATGGAAATGAAGGACGTGCTGAAACAGGGCATTGAAGCGGCCGTTGAAAAAGCGTTGGCTGACGGCAAGCTGCCGGCAGGCACCTATCCGGAAGTAGTGTTGGAGGTTCCGCCACAAAAAGAATTCGGCGATTTTTCGACAAATATCGCTATGCAGTCGGCGCGTGTAGCAAAGATGAATCCGCGTGCCATTGCGGATACGCTGATTGCCAATATGGATTATCCGTGGCTTGATAAGGCAGAAGTAGCCGGTGCCGGCTTTATCAATTTCTTTGTGAAAAGCGACATGGTATATGATAGCTTAAAAGCAGCGTTGTTAGCCGGTGAAAATTATGGTAACGCACCGTTGCGTGAAGAAGATACAGTACAGGTAGAATATGTCAGCGCAAATCCGACGGGGCCGCTTCATGTAGGTCACGGTCGCGGTGCTGCTTACGGCAGTGCATTGGTGAATTTGCTTCGCGCCGCCGGATATAATGTAAGCTCCGAGTACTATATCAATGATGCGGGCAAGCAAATCGACAATTTGGCTAAGTCCGTAAATGCTCGTTATTTAGAATTGTTAGATATGAAATTCGAATTTCCGGAAAACGGCTATCACGGCCAGGATATTGTAGAAACGGCGCAGTCCATCATCAACTGGCGCGGTGATTTCTTCGCAATTATTCCGGAAACGGATCGGTTGCCGTTCTTCCGTGAGTTCGCACTGACGGAAAAATTGAATGCTTTACGCGTTACGCTGCGTAAATTCAATGTAGAATTCGATAAATGGTTTAGCGAACGCCAGATTCATCGCGATGGCGAACTTAAAGAAGCCGTTCAGTTCTTAAAGGATACCGGCGACGTATATGAAAAAGATGGCGCATTGTGGCTAGCATCTACACGTTACGGCGATGATAAGGACCGCGTAGTTATTCGTGAAAACGGCGAACCGACGTATTTGGCGGCCGATATTGCATACCACCGCAACAAATACGAACGGGGCTATAAGAAAATGATTAATGTGTGGGGTGCCGATCATCACGGCTATGTAGCCCGCGTTAAGGCAGCTATGCAGGCATTCGGCTACAACCCGGATAATCTGGAAGTGCTTTTACTTCAGATGGTAGCACTCTATCGTGACGGCGAAATGGTGAAGATGTCAAAACGTACCGGTCAGGCGATTACGCTGGACGAATTAATGGAAGAAGTTGGCGTTGATGCGGCACGGTATTTCTTCCTTATGCGCTCTTTGGACAGCCAGCTTGATTTTGATATTAACTTGGCGGCATCTAAGAGTAATGATAATCCGGTATACTACATTCAATATGCGCATGCACGTATTCACAGTATTTTCAATCAAGCGAAGGAAGCAGGTATCAGCTACGGTGATTGGGAACATACTTCTTATGATAGCTTGACTGCCGACATCGAATTAGAATTGATTAAGAAATTGGCTGCCTATCCGGAAGAAATCGCACAGTCGGCGTTGCATCGGGCACCGCATCGCATTGCGCGTTACCTCTATGATTTAGCAAGTATGTTCCACTCCTTCTACAAACAAGGACGTATCATGGGTGTAGAACCGGAACTGCAGCAGGCTCGATTGGGTCTTATCACGGTTATTGCAAATGTATTGAAACACGGTTTAGGCGTATTGGGCATTTCGGCGCCGGAAAAGATGTAAATTGGGAGGAACCATGGCAACTAAGTATATTTTCGTAACAGGCGGGGTTGTATCTTCATTAGGTAAAGGTATTACGGCAGCATCCTTGGGACGATTGTTGAAGAATCGCGGATTTAATGTAACCATTCAAAAGTTCGATCCATATATTAATATTGACCCGGGAACGATGAGCCCTTACCAGCATGGTGAAGTGTTTGTTACCGATGATGGGGCCGAAACCGACCTTGACCTCGGTCACTACGAACGCTTTATTGATATTAACCTCGGTAAAAGTTCTAATGTGACGGCAGGTAAGGTGTACTGGTCCGTTATCAATAAGGAACGTAAAGGTGATTACTTGGGAAGTACTGTACAGGTAATTCCTCATATTACCAATGAAATTAAACAGAACGTATATCGCGTAGGTAAGGAAGATAACGCCGATGTAGTTATCACCGAAATTGGCGGTACCGTAGGCGATATTGAAAGCTTGCCGTTCCTCGAAGCCATTCGCCAGGTTAAAAAAGAAGTGGGCCGTAATGACGTACTCTATATTCATGTAACCTTGGTACCGTACATTAATGCGGCCGGTGAATTGAAAACGAAACCGACGCAGCACAGTGTTAAAGAATTGCGCAGCATTGGTATTCAGCCGGACATCATAGTATGCCGTACGGAAAAGACGATTTCCAATGAAATGAAAGAAAAGCTAGCTCTTTTCTGCGACATCGATCCCGATGCAGTTATCGAAAATCAGACATGCAGCACTATTTATGAAGTGCCGTTGATGATGCAAGAAGAAGGCCTGGACAGTATCGTTGTGAAGAAGCTTGATTTACCGGATCGTCCGGCGGATATGGAAGCTTGGAAGAAGATGGTTGACAAGATTCTTAATCCGAAGAAGGAAATCAACGTAGCTCTCGTAGGTAAATACGTGGCGCTTCACGATGCTTACCTCAGCGTGGCGGAAGCGTTGACTCATGCAGGTATTGCGGAAGATACAAAGGTAAATATTAAATGGGTGGATTCCGAAGAACTGGAAGAAGACGGCGTAGATGTAGCTGCATTCTATAAGGATGTAGACGGTATTGTCGTACCGGGCGGCTTTGGCTATCGCGGCGTGGAAGGTAAGATTCGCACGATTCAATATGCTCGCGAAAATAAGGTGCCGTATCTTGGCTTGTGCTTGGGAATGCAGACGGCCGTTATGGAATTTGCTCGTCACGTAGCAGGTCTTGAAGGCGCCAGCTCTACAGAGTTTGAAGACGGTACAAAGTACGGCGTTATCGATCTTATGCCGGACCAAGTAGATGTGGATAAGAAGGGCGGTACGATGCGTCTCGGTCTTTATCCGTGTAAGACTACAGCGGGTACGAAGGTACGCGAAGCCTATGGGGAAGATCTTATTTACGAACGTCATCGTCATCGCTATGAATTCAATAATGAATATCGTCAGCTTTTAACGGATAAAGGTCTTATCATCAGCGGTACTTCGCCGGATAATCGTTTGGTAGAATGCGTAGAAATTGCCGATCATCCGTGGTTTGTAGGGGTACAGTTCCATCCGGAATTGAAATCTCGCCCGACTAATCCGCATCCGCTTTTCAAAGGCTTTGTAGAAGCGGTGTTGAAGGTGTCCGGTAAGTAATGAAGCGCACGGTTGGAGGATCAAGGTACCAGCAAATCGCAGTGGATGTGGCCGGTAAAATTGCGTCCGGTGATTATGCTCCGGGAGATCGCATTTTTGCTCGATCGGCGTTATCGGTGCAGTACGGTGTTTCGCCGGAGACGGCGCGCCGGGCGATTGCGTTGCTAGCTGATTTAGGAATTGTAGAGGTTATTAAAGGAAGCGGCTGTACGGTTGCTTCCCGAGAAAAAGCGGAAGCGTTCCGCCGTCGCTTCAACGATTTTACTTCTGTCAGTACCTTGTGGCAAAGCTTTGATGATGAAATTGATACACAAATTGCCGGCTTGCAGCGATTAAAGGAAACAGCCGGTAAGCTTAGCGAACATTTGGCACATTATCAGCATACAAATCCGTTACAGCCATTACATATGCGGGTTACCGAAGGATGTCGCTACTTGGGCGAATCTATTGGTACTATCAAGTTGTGGCAAAATACGGGCGTGACTATTGTGGCTATTCAATCGGAAGGAAAGATGATCATATCGCCGGGCCCTTATGCAACATTGACGGCCGGTGAAGAAATATTCTTTGTCGGTCCCGAAGACTCGTGGCAACGATTGCATCATTTCTTATATAATGATATGCCTACCCGTAAGAGCAGACAATCTGAAGATAGTGATACGATACAACAAAATATATAAAGGGGTGTAAGTAGATGTAACCCCAAAATGTGAAAGCGGTTTGAAGATATAAAAGTATCTTCGAACCGCTTTTCTAATGCCTACTTAAAGAGAGTGCTTTTGACAAAGAAACATCTTAATGATATAATAAGGTTGTTACTTTTTATGACAGCTGTAAGGATATGTGTAGATTGTGATAAGGTACGACAGTGGCCATAGAGAAGGTGGCTACATACGTACTTTTTTATTTATTGAAAGAAACAACTTATATTTTATATTGAGTTGTTTAAGAGGAGCGCGATGTTTTGCGGGTGTTGATGTTTTACAGGTGTTGATGGTTTGAAAACAGCAATGCTTTGAGAATATAGACGTTTTACATATGCTAACATTGATATTTAAATATACTAATACAATTAATGTAGATAATAGGTTGAAGACATAACGTATAGTCGGCAATGGTTTATCAAATGAGTATGAACATAGTATGCGTATTTAGTAACCATTGTAATACATACAGTCGTACACGGCATAAATAAGAGGAGGTCTTATATGATTGAATTTAAAAGTGTAGCAAAGCGCTATGGCAAAAAAGAAGTATTACACGATATTAGTTTAACGATTCCCGAAGGGGAAATCGTATCGATTATAGGCGGCAGTGGTTGTGGTAAGACAACGTTGTTGAAGATGATTAACCGATTAATCCCCATTACATCCGGAGATATTGTGGTGAACGGCACAAGTGTTCATGATTTACAGCCCGTAGAATTGCGCCGGAAGATTGGCTATGTTATTCAGCAGACCGGGTTGTTCCCGCATATGACGATTCGTCGTAATCTTGAATTGGTAATGGATTTACATGCTATACCTAACAACGGTCGGGAGGAAACCATTCGCAATATGATGGATACCGTAGGGTTAGCTCAGGACTTATTGGATCGGTATCCTATCGAATTATCCGGTGGGCAGCAGCAACGTGTGGGAGTGGCGCGAGCGCTCATTGTAGATCCGGAAGTTATTCTTATGGACGAACCGTTTTCGGCTATTGATCCGATTACGCGAGTATCTTTACAGGATGAATTACGCAGTCTGCAGGATACGGTAAAAAAAACAATCGTCTTCGTTACGCATGATATGGATGAAGCGATTAAGATTTCCGATCGTATCTGTTTGTTGCGCGAAGGGTACGTAGAACAATATGATACACCGGAAGCAATTTTGCGCAATCCCGCTACGGCGTATGTAGAAAGCTTTATCGGGAAGAATCGCATTTGGAATTCGCCGGAATTCATTAAAGCCGAAGACATTATGATAGAGGCCGATAATTTATGTACGCCTACAGATAGCTTGGTGCGATGCATACAAAAAATTAAAGCCATGCCACAGGACTTTCTGATTGTAGTAGATAAGTACAGCCATAAGTTCCATGGATTGTTGAATGCCCGTATGATTCGTGAACAGGATGACTTACATAAGACGGCTGCGGATATTATGAAACAGCCGAAGGCCGTTGCTCATGTAGGCGATTCGTTACCGGATGTGCTTAATACCATACGCCAACTTCATCGTCCCTATATGATTGTGCTTGACGATAAGGAATGCCTGGCCGGGATTATTACCCAAAGCAGTTTGGTGGCAACTATGGGTAGTCAATATATTGATGAAGAGGAGGTTGTGTAATCATGGACATATTTAATTATATGCTACAGAACTCCTCACAGGTGTGGTCACTTCTGTTGGAACATATTCATTTAACAGCCGTATCCGTAGGACTGGCAATTTTGGTAGGTGTGCCGCTGGGGATTTTAATTAGCTATGTTAGGCCATTAAATAAACCGGTGTTAGGCTTTACGAATCTCATTCAGGCTGTACCGAGTATGGCACTTTTAGGCTTTGCCATTCCTCTTCTCGGTATCGGTACCATTCCTGCAGTAGGTGTAGTGTTCTTATATTCATTGTTGCCGATTGTAAAAAATACATATATCGGTATCAGCCAGATTAATCCGCAAACCATTGAGGCCGCTAAAGGGATAGGAATGACGCGGGCCCAGATTTTGTTTAAAGTACAAATACCGTTAACCTTGCCCGTGTTGATGGCAGGGGTGCGCATCTCGGCAGTAACCGCGGTAGGCCTTATGACGATTGCCGCCTTCATCGGGGCCGGTGGCTTAGGTTTCTTGGTGTTCAGTGGGATTTCTTCCGTTAATAATGGAATGATTATGGCCGGAGCGGTGCCGGCTTGTATCTTGGCGCTCCTCATCGATTGGGTGTTGTCTGCCGTAGAATCATTGGTAACACCAATCAGTCTGCAGCCGGGAGTATTAAAAAATAAATCTGCCTTAATTACGTCCCGCCGGTATAAGAAAGTTATCGTCGGTGCGGCGGTGGCCTGTCTTGTAGTAATGTTTGGCAGCGCAGCCTACAGTAGTTTTTTTAAGGACAGCAATGTATTGCGCATAGGCAGTAAGCAGTTTTCCGAACAGTTGGTATTAGGAAACATGCTGGCTGAAATGATTGAGAAAAATTCGGATATAAAGGTAGAGAAACATTTAGGGGCCGGTGGTACGCAGGTATTGTTTAATGCTATGCAGAAGGGTGATCTGGATGCGTACATTGAGTATACCGGTACCGTGTATGTAGATGTGTTAAAGCATGCGCCGGAAACAGATGCAAAACTTGTATACGATACGGGACGTGAAGAGATGGCAGCCAAATATAATATGGCGTTACTCGACGCAGCTCCGTTCTCCAATACATACACCTTAGCAGTACCGAAAAGTGTAGCTGCCGAATATAATTTATCAAAGCTGAGTGATTTGCGTCGAGCCGGACGTTTCCTTAATGCCGGGACTACGTTGGAGTTCTTAAATCGTGCGGATGGCTTAAAAGGATTAGAGCAAGCCTATGACTTTACCTTTAATAGTGCCAAAGGGATTGACGGGGCAACTCGTTATGTAGCTTTGGAAAACGGTCGCGTACAGATTGTTGATGCATTTAGTACGGACGGGCTTCTTAAGAAATATGATTTAACTGTCCTGGAAGATGACGCGTCCTTCTTCCCGCCGTACTACGGTGTGCCGGTAGTTCGTCAGGACATATTGGATACGCATCCTGAATTGAAAGATATTATTAATAAAATGACTGCAAAATTGGATACAAAGACAATGCAGGATCTTAATTATCAGGTTGATGTGGAGCATCGCGATCCAAAGGATGTGGCACATGATTTCATTGTTAAGGAAGGCTTAGTACAATAAAATATATAAACAAAGAACGACAAGGTATAGTCTTGTCGTTCTTTGTTCATAAGGGATGGATTATGATGAAAATATAACTTATCATATAGATTTCATAAGTAACGAAATGATAGGAAAATCTTTTGTTTAGCTCGATTATGAAAAAATATATTGATTTTTTTCTGTAGTTAGGGTACTATATACATGTAATCAATAGTAATTATTGATTGTTATTTATTATCAATTATAGCGTATATAGATTATAAGTAAGCAGCAAAAGTTACAGTCGCTGTTTACGGTGTAATGAAAAGGAGATGAAAACATGGCAATTATCGGCAAAGAATTACCGGAATTTAGTGTACAGGGTTTCCGCAATCCTGATGTGGTTACCGTAACTAAGGCTGATGTTATCGGCAAATGGAGTGTGTTCGTATTCTACCCAGCTGACTTCACCTTTGTGTGTCCTACAGAACTGGAAGACTTGCAGTCCCATTATGAAGAATTGAAGGATATGGGCGTAGAAGTTTTCTCCGTATCCGTTGACTCCGAATTCGTTCACAAAGCATGGGCCGATGCATCCCCGAACATCGCCAAGATTCAGTATACTATGTTGGCCGATCAGAAACATGAATTGGCTGACTTCTTTGAAACCTTCTCCGAAGAAGAAGGTCGTGCGTACCGCGGTAGCTTTGTAGTCGATCCGGAAGGTCGTGTACAGACGGCGGAAATCCATAACATGGGTATCGGTCGCAGCGCCGACGAGTTAGTGCGTAAAGTACAGGCAGCTCAGTTCGTAGCTAAGCATGGTGACCAGGTATGTCCGGCTAAGTGGAAACCGGGTAAGGATACCTTGAAACCGGGTCTTGATCTTGTAGGCAAACTATAATATAAAATAACGAATAGCGAACTTCTTAACAGTTAGATTGTATCCCTTTTCCTCAAAATAGCGGCGGTGTTCCTCGGAGCATCGCCGCTTGCCGTATGTGGATAGTTTCGTAGGTGGGGAATAGAATTTAAAAATGGTCCTGTCTATATTCCGTTATCGAGAGAATTCCTATATTGATTTATTTAAATTATTAGATTTATGGAAAATTTTATTATATAATAGCGTTACAGGTAAGTATCAGGTTAGTAGGAAGAAGGAGTTTGGATTTATGGAAGTGTCATATGAGCGGTTGGCTACAATTTTTAAAGCGCTAAGTGATGAAACAAGATTGCATATTATCGACATGCTCTCTTGTAATGAATTGTGTGCATGTGATATCTTGGCAAGCTTTAATTTATCGCAGTCTACGTTGAGTTATCACATGAAGATTTTAATTGATGCCGGTGTGGTAAACTCACAGCGCAACGGATTATGGACGCGCTATTCCATCAATGAAGAAACCTTTGGTGAATTGGTGCGTATCATTCCCGAATTATATCAAACAAAGGATGAATGCATTTGCGCCCAGATTAAGTATTGTCGGTTAGAGGATAAACCGGAGTAATTACCGATGCGTCGTTGGATAATGCATGTTGATATGGATGCTTTCTATGCATCGGTAGAACAACGCGATCATCCCGAGTACAAAGGCCGCCCTGTTATTGTAGGCGGCCTTTCTTTACGTGGCGTAGTAGCAACGGCGTCCTATGAAGCGCGACGGTATGGCGTGCACTCGGCTATGAGTATGGCTAAGGCGCGAGAACTATGCCCGGAGGGAATTTTTCTGCGTCCTCGCTTTTATCATTATCGGGCAATTTCTGAGCAAATTCATCGAATCATGGAACGCTACTCGCCTTATATCGAACCCTTATCGTTGGATGAAGCTTTTCTGGATGTGACGGGGGCAGGCGCACAATTTGCCAGTCCCTATGCTATGGCCCGTCAATTTAAGGATGACGTATTGGCAGCAACGGGATTGGTAGTTTCCGTCGGGGTGGCGCCTAATAAATTTCTGGCTAAGCTGGCTTCGGATATTAGAAAACCGGATGGTCTGGTTATCGTACCGCATGGCAAGGAGGCGGCTATGATAGCGCCTTTACCGGTGCGGCGGTTGTGGGGCGTAGGTAAACGGACGGCACAAGCACTGGAGAAAGCAGGTTTTCATACCATCGGTGATATAGCAGCGCTAAAGGACGAGCGTCCTTTACTTTCTATATGCGGTTCTATGGGACGACGTATGTATGAAATGGCACAAGGGATTGATCATCGGCCGGTGGAATATAACCGCGAGATACAATCCGTAGGTAATGAAGAAACGTATGAAACGGATTTAGTTGATGAAGCACGTATTGATTTAGAATGGCGTTATTTTGCGCATTATGTAGCAGAGCGCCTGCGCAGGAAACGATTGCGCGGGCATACAGTGGCTATCAAAGTGCGCTATGCAAATTTTTCTACCGTAACGCGACAAACGAGATTGGATCATGCCACGGATAGTGAGAATGTATTGTATCGTGTGAGTAGAATGTTGTATAATAGGCTCAACAACACTATGCCGGTACGGCTATTGGGGGTAACTGTAAGTGGCTTGGAAAAGGCGGTTGTTCAGCCATCTTTGTTCGAAGAAGATCGAGCGGAGGAAAAGCTGGCTACCACCCTCGATGAGCTGACAAAGAAGTACGGCACCGAGGTTGTCATGAAGGGCGCGTTGTGGCAACGCAGCGTTGCGTGTAGAAAGGATGGGAAGTTGGATGAGAGAGATGACACATTTTAAATTGAAGTATGGTAAAGGATATGTAGAATTTGATTTACCTAAGGAACGTGTGCTTAACGTGGTGGAAGGTGCGCCGTACCCGGCCTTGGATGATTTGAATGCGGCCTTGATTGAGGCATTGGATCATCCGGTGGGAACTCCGGCATTAAAAGAAATCGTAAAACCCGGCGAATCGGTGTGTGTAGTTGTATCGGATATTACACGTGGGTGGATTCACTATGAACGCTTTTTGCCATATTTGTTAAATTACCTGAATGCGGCCGGTATTCCAGACAAGGATATTTTCTTGCTCATTGCCTACGGTGCGCACCGTTTGCAGACCGAAGCTGAGTCTCGTCTTGAATTCGGTGACGAAGTGGTGGATCGTGTACGCATCGAGCATAGCAGTGGTATCAATCCAGAGAGCAAGTTCCGTCATTTGGGAACGACGTCTCACGGTGTCCCCATCGAGATTAATGAACTTGCGCTAGATGCAGATCGCCTCATTCTTACGGGAGGAATTATTTATCATTTGATGGCCGGCTATGGTGCGGGACGCAAAGCTATTTTGCCGGGGATTTCTTCATACCAAGCGATTCAAAAAAATCATTGCTTATGCTTGCAGGACGAAGTCGGTGGCGGTACCAATCCGGAAATTGTAAGCGGTAACATTGCACATAATATTATGCACGACGACCAGATGGAGCATGGCGAAGCAGCTGATGCTGACTTTTTGGTAAACGTTATTTGCAATGCCGACGGCGAGCACTGCAAATTTGTTACCGGTCATTGGGCCAAGGCCTGGGAACAGGGGACGCAATTGGTAGATGAGATTTACGGTGTGGAGATCTCCGAGAAGGCAGATTGTGTTGTAGCTACCGCTGGCGGGTATCCGAAAGATATCAACCTCTATCAAGGGGTTAAGACGCAGGATAATGCAGTGAAGGCTTGCAAACCGGGCGGCGTAGTCATTTTAATGATGGAGCTAGATGATATCAGTGAACCGGCGGAGTTTATCGATTGGTTTGCTACACAGAACTTATATGACCGTGAAGTAAAATTGCGTGGTGGGTTTACTGTACCGGGCTTTATTTCTTTGCACCTTGGCGAAGATTTTCAAAAATGTAAGCATATTTTAGTGACTAAACCGGAAAATAAAGAAGTGTGCGATCGCGTAGGTATTGAAGTAGTGACCAGCATTGAAGAGGCATTGGCTAAGGCGGAAAAAATTATCGGCAATGATACCTTCACATATAATGTAATGCCTTTGGCCAGCAACACCATGCCTATCGTTAAGAAATAACATGGAACTTAGGTAACATAGATAGGAGAGGTATATATGCATAGTCGACAAGGAATTGTGGGGCCGTCGTTTATCACTTCGGTACGGCGTTCACTACAGAATAAATATAAAGAAGATATTCGTATTCGCAATTTAATAGAAGAATTGGGTGCGGAGAGAGGTCTGAAGCCGGATGAGGCGGAAGTGACCAAACAGGCGCATGATGAAGTGTCGGCACGATTGTACTATACGTCTCTCTTGGATGGCTTATGGCAGGAAATTTATGAAGTGCAGCAAACATTGCAAGGGTTACATGTGTATGACTCATTGGAACGCGAGTTCAGCGACGTAGACGCAGAGAATGAATTTGGCGACAGTATAGATAATGTCATGTTGGAAGATGTGGACATCAATGGACTGGGCGGCGCTGTTCAGGTGCGGGAAGATAGAGCAATGGCAGAGCGTCATGACGGGACGATGACATCACGCACTGCCGGGGATGTCATGCCACGTCATAATAAAAGTGAAGTGGTGACGCGGCAAGATGGTGATGTAGCAGTGCGTCCGGAAAGCGGTGATGTGGCTATGCGCAAGGAAGCGGCGGTGCCGATGACCAAACCGGTAGGGATGCCTGTGGAAAAGGAGAATAATTTACCGACTATGCGGCAGAGTAGTGTACCGGTAAAAACGGGACTTCCCGTTATTGTCGGAGAAGATGCAACAACTATAGATGTAACGGCGCTTATGGAATGCATGGATAGCAAGTCCTTAAAAAAATTAGGTAAGATTCTAAAAAAGGCCGGCCATAAGGCGAAGAAGGCTGAAAAGGCGGCGCATAAAGAAAAGAAGCATGGTAAAAAACATGGAGCCCATGCAAAAGATAAGCCGTGCAAAGGCTGTAAAACAAAATGCAATCCTTGTAAGAAAGATAAAAAATAAAGGCACGCTCTGCCCTACGGGACTATCAAGCAATGGCAATGATAGTCGGTGTAGAGCGGAGCGGCCTTTTCTTTTTATAGCAGTGATTGCTCGTTGGATACGTGCGTTTTAAAATAGTTAACCCACAAGCGTGTGGCGGGGATGATCATGGAGCGTTCATCCCAAACCATACCCAGCACCCAATTGATACAAGGGGTAATAGGAATGATGCGGAAAGCATCTCCCGATAGACGACGGCAAATGGCTTGCGGTAAAATAGCCCCGCCGAGACCGCTCTTGACTAATTCGGTTACAAAATCCCAATTATTACTTTGCGCCACGATGTTGGGGCGTGCACCGATTTCTTGGAAGCGACCGAGGATGATGTCATATAATGAAAAGGACTGTTGGAAGAAGACCAATGGTTCTTTTTTTATTTCCTCCAAGGTGACGCTGGTGTAGTCGGTGAAGGGCGAGTCAGGTGTGACAACATAGCGTAAAGGCTGTTTGGTGAAAATATAGCTCTGTAAATCTGCATCGGCCATAGCCGGCACCGGTAGTGATACGAACCCGACTTGCAAGCGTCCTTCATGAATCAGTTCGGCAATATGATGGGAGCCATGCTCTGTAACCTGTAATGAAATACGAGGATACGCTTTCATAAAATCACGAATCAGCGGTGATAAAAAGGAGGATCCCACCATGGGCGGAATACCTAAGCTTAGGTTACCTTCCTCCGTATCATAATCGCGACTCATTTGATGTTGCAAGGCTTCAAAGCGTTGTACCAGATTTTCTATTTGCGGTAATATGGCTTGAGCATCGGCGGTGAGTTCAATGCGATGGCCGCAGCGTTTGAAAAGCTTGGTATTCCATTCGTTTTCAAGAAGCCGTACCGCTTTTGAGAGAGAAGGTTGGCTTACATGCAGTGCTTGAGCAGCTTTGGTAAAGCTTTTATGCTTGGCTACAGTGACAAAATAAGTAAGATGCGTAATATCCATAGTAAAACTCCTTCGATGATATTCTTTCTTTTATTATAGCCAAAAGGAATATGAGAGTATAGTAAATTTATATTTTTATTATTAAGACAAATGGAGTATCATAAGACAACGGAAAGAGTTGTTAACAAAGAGTAAAACAATATGCTTTGCCGAAGAAGGTTGCAAAGCAGTGGGATTAGGTAGTTAAGGAGCGTGAGGAGCGATGAAGCGCATCGCATTGATTGTGACACAGATTATTGGGCTGGCTATTATCGCCGGCATCGGCAATATGATTACCGAATTATTACATCTTCCCTTACCGGGGACGCTGGTAGGAATGATTTTATTATTTGTTTTATTACTGACCGGTGTGGTTAAGTTGGAATGGTTCGAACAAGGAGCGGCAGTGCTCATTGGTGAGTTGCTCTTATTTTTTATTCCCTCGGCCATCGGCATTATTCAGTATTCGCAGCTTTTCGGATCCACCGGAGCTATGCTGCTCGGTGTTATCGTCACTAGCATCATTACCTTGTTAGCATCGGTAACGGTTATTACATTAAGTATTATGAAATTGCGCAGAAAGGGGTATCGGTTATGGTAAATTACAATATATTCCAGCTCATCAGTATCCATATTATCGAATCCTTGGTGGGCACGTTGGTGCTGTACTATGCGTTTAAAAAGTTATATGAACGGTCCGGCAAAAAATTATATTTAACTCCCTTGCTGGCAGTGCCGGTCGTTATTGGTTTGTTCTTGGTAACTATGCATATTCCCTATAGTACATATCAAGAAGGTAGCCAATATATTTCTTTGATGTTACAGCCGGCGACGGTAGCCTTCGCTGTGCCTTTGTATAAATTCCGTGGCGTTGTTAAGGAATATGCCGTACCGCTTATCGTAGTTATCGGTATGGGATGTTGGGTAGCCTTTTTGGGGTCGATGGGATTGGCAGAAGCTATCGGACTCAGTCCGGAACTGGTGCATAGTATTGCACCGCGTTCCGTGACGACACCGTTAGCATTGGCTGCATCCGATACGTTGGGTGGGGACCCGACGATTACGGCTATCCTTGTTATTGCCACCGGCTTGTTGGGAATGATTATGACAACGATGCTGATCAAACGTCAGCGTATCCATAATCGTTTATTGAAAGGCATGTTATACGGCATTTCCGCACATGGTACGGGAACAGCTAAGGCGTATGAAGACGGTCCGAAGACAGGGGCCATTGCTTCGCTGTCGATGATCTTCATGGGTATTATGACCACCATCATAGCACCAATTGTATCGGCGTTGGCCGGAGTGCTCTAAGAAAAGCTTGTTGTAACAGTGGATGTAAGGGTAATTTGATACAGGTCACCGCAGGGTGATACCTCGCACCGACACTGTCTGTAGAAAACTGCAGACGGTGTCGGTGTTTCTTTCTATACTCTTATATGTTTATTATAAATGGAAAAATGATTTTTTCAGATAGACATACAGGCGAAGCTGTGGTAGAATGTGCCTAATAGGTAGGGTATTTAGAGAAAAAGAGGTGTTACATATGCTAGAGAGCATAGTAAACGGAGTTAATGATGTGTTGTGGGGATATGTATTAATTTACGCCTTGGTAGGAGTAGGCGTATTTTTTACTATCTACTTGGGCTGTCCGCAGCTGATTCGATTCGGGCCGGCCGTGCGTCAGGTATTCGGTCGTTTATACAAGGAGCATCCGACGGATCGTGACGGTCACTCCATTTCGTCGTTTCAAGCGTTGGCAGTAGCTATTTCGGCGCAGGTAGGGACAGGTAATATTGCCGGTGTAGCTACGGCAATCATGGCCGGTGGTCCCGGTGCTATTTTCTGGATGTGGGTCAGTGCCTTGTTCGGGATGAGTACTATTTTTGCCGAAGCAATGCTGGCGCAGCAATATCGCAAAGAGGTGGCCGGTAAATTTATCGGTGGCCCGGCGTTTTATATTTCAAAGGGTCTTGCCGGTATTGTTGGACAAGGCACGGCACGGTTCATGGCAGGCTTCTTTGCAGTAGCAATTATTATTGCATTGGGATTTATTGGCAACATGGTGCAATCCAATTCAATGGCATCGGCCGTGCAGAATGCATTTGATATCAATCCGTTATACGTGGGCGTGATTATTGCTATATTGGCCGGATTGATTTTTATCGGTGGTATCAGTCGCATTGCTCGCGTTGCTCAGTTGGTGGTTCCTTTTATGGCATTCATCTATATTGTGTTGGCCATTATTATTTTAGTGACGTATCGATCGGAAATCGGACCGATGTTTGAACATATTATCGTAGGTGCTTTTAATCCGGAAGCCATCGGCGGTGGTGTACTGGGGGTTACCATGAAGGAAGCAATTCGCTTTGGTGTCGCCCGCGGTCTTTTCTCGAATGAAGCCGGTATGGGTTCTACACCGCATGCGCATGCTACCGCTTTAGTAGCACATCCGGTATTGCAAGGCTTTACGGCGTTTATCGGCGTGTTTGTAGATACGATGGTAATTTGTACGGCAACGGCATTAATTATTTTGTTGACCGGTGCCAATCAGTTAGGTCTTGATGGTCCGTTGGTAACGCAACAAGCTTTCCAAATTGCCTTTGGTGATGTGGGACCGAAGCTTATTGCTGTTTGTTTATTGTTCTTTGCGTTTACTACTGTCATCGGTTGGTACTATTTCGGTGAGTCCAATATCCGTTACCTCATTGCATCGCCGAAAGGGGTAGCGGTATATCGCGTATTGGTATTACTCTTTATCATCGTAGGTACGTTGGGAAAGGTAGATCTCGTGTGGAGTCTCAGTGACCTCTTCAACGGTATTATGGTAATCCCGAACTTGATTGCTCTTATTTTACTTCGCAAGGAAATAAAACATATTCTTCGTGACTATGATCGACGTCGCCAAGGAAAGGTGCCGGTGTATCATTATCCGAAGGTGGAAACGGAACGATAAAATTTCAAGTGGCACAGCTGCTCCAAATACGCTACAATAAAAGCCAAAGGAGTGGTATTGGATGCAGTTTAAAATCAGAAATTTTTTTCGCAGTCATCATACGAATGACTTATACAATAATATGGACATTTATACCATCATTCAGTTGGTAATTAAGGGTGCCTTGGTGGGGATGGCCGCCGGTTTTTTCGGAGCTACCTTTCGCTATTTTATTCATTACGGTGAGGAAGTACGCCGTGTGTACATGATGAATACGGATTGGCTCAGTATAAGCTGTTGGGTAGTGCTCATGATTATCTTAGGTTGGATTTGTGCGAAGCTACTACGCTGGGCACCGCTGTCCGGCGGGTCCGGGATTCCTCAAATCGAAGGTGAAATGATGGGTATCTTTGATATGAATCCATATCGTACGCTAGTGTCCAAGTATTTAGGCGGAATCTTTAATGGCCTGTGCGGATTTTCTGTCGGTCGTGAAGGTCCGTCGGTGCAACTGGGTGGTTCGGTAGGAAAAATTTTAGCCTATTGGTTTAAAAGTCCTCTTCGCGAGGAGCGCATCCTCACTTCGGCAGGGGCAGCTGCCGGTTTAACGGCAGCTTTCAGTGCTCCGGTGTCGGGAGCCATCTTTGTTTTTGAAGAGGTACATAAAAGTTTTTATCCCATGTTGGTGATTCCCACCTTTACGGCAGCGTTGATGTCTAATTTCGTTACCAGCACTATTTTTGGTTTGCAACCATCGTTAGGCTTTACAGTTATGACCGGACTTCCCTTGTCGTCCTTTTCCTATTTATTACTTCTCGGTGTGGTGATGGGACTTATCGGGGTGGCGTTTAACCGCACAATTTTGTTGGGGAAGAGATTGTTTAGCCGTTGGTCGGCCGGTGGTACGGTGAAAATTATAACTACCTTCTTGGTGGTAACCATGATTGGTTATGATTCACAACTGCTTCTCGGAGGCGGCAATGATTTGGTAGGACAGCTATCGGCAGAGCATTTGGGATTGTGGCTGCTGGTAGGTATTGTGGTAGGTAAGATTTTGCTGACTGCGTTGTGCTATGGCAGTGGTGCACAAGGCGGGATTTTTTTACCGATGCTTGTTATCGGGGCAGCTGCCGGGGCCTTGGTACAAGCTGTTTTGGTCACGGCAGGATTGATGGATCAAGCCTATTTGGGAAATTTTGTCATCTGCGCCATGGGAGGTATGTTGGCTGCGGCTATGCGTACTCCTTTGCTGTCGATTCTGTTAGTCTTGGAGATGACGAATAGTTTTCATAGTATTTATTCCGTCGGCACGGTAGCTATCGTGGCATACTTGACCGCTGAATTGTGCAAGGAAGCGCCGATTTATGATTCCTTGTTGGAAATGATGGCCGGGCCGGCAGAAAAGACAGATGCGGTACAAACCTTTTTTGAAACGAAAATTCCTGTTGTCAGCGGGATTACCGGTAAAGAGTTACGCACTTTGAATATGCCGGAGGGAACAATTATCGTCAGCATTGCCCGGCGCGGCATGCACTTGGTACCGTTAGGTGATACTAAGCTGGAAGCCGGCGATGAGTTGTATATTTCATGTCGGCGCGGCAGGCTGGAGGCAGCGAAAAAATATTTCACCCAATCGTAGTCGATATATGCAAGTAGCTTTTCCCTGCTTTTATTTGTACGGTATGTTTGGTTAGCATGTAACGTAGTAGCAATGAAGGTATCATCATAGAAGTGTTTGCTCTGTTGTGATGAAATAATTAGTTATAAAAAAGGCTGTAATGAAATGAGTTGTGTATCTCAGATCGTTACAGCCTCTTATTTTGTAAGCATATTTTGTTGTATTCCGTAAAAGTATATTATAAGGAAAAGATAAGACATTATAGCAAGTGATTTATGGTATAACTCAAACTTCCCACATGAAAAACATGAGCTTTTCCCATAACCATACGGCTCTCAGCAACAAGCATTATCAAGCCGCAGACTTTTGTAGTGCACTACGCATATATTCCGGTAGTCTGTTGACGAAATCCTGTGCAATTACTTGCAGCTGTTTATCGGTCGCATGGAACACCGTCTTGATACTAGCCAGCATCACCTCCTGCAAAATCATCATGGACTGCTGGAACGTTACGTCGGCTATTTCCTTCACCATCAGATAGAACAGTTCGCCGATGGCGCGCTCATCCTCATCCTTCCGCTTTGTCACAGATAGCATCATGTAACGCGTAAAGACAAACGCCACATGTGCGGTAAGCGCATCATAGGACAGCCCGTGATAGCTGCACAGATGCAGATAGCTCTTGCATGTCTTGAAGAACACCTCGATGTCCCAGCGTCTCCCGTAAAGGCGGATGATTTCCTCCTCACTGAGGCTCATATCCGTGCTGATGATGGCAATCCAATCCTTCCGATTCTGACGATTACGCACGCAGACAATTCTCGCCTCAGCTGTTTCCTCACGGCCCTCCGCGTCCTTCGCTGAAATTTTCACAGGGACAGACAGGAGGTACCTGGAACGCCCGCGCCGCTTCTTACAAGCGGCAAAAATCTGCTTGACGGTCATACGTTTCCCCTCAAACTCATAGTGACGCTTGGAACTTCGCTTGATCATGGCGATGGTATGAAGCTTGAGCGCAAGGACATCGAGCAACTGCCGCGGGCTGGAAAACCAGCTGTCAAAGAGGACGTAGCGCGCGGAAGCCCCTGCGTCAAGTGCCTCCTTCAGCAAGTGGATCATGACAGTCGTGGCTTTCTCACATGCCATCTCTTGGCGTTTATGTGAGAGCGTCCGGCGGTCAAAGGAACATCTCTTGCCGAGAATGTTCTCGTCCTTCGTCGAGGAGAGCAGCACGGAATTCACAGGGAGGAAGGAAGCGCCATCTGTCCAGCCAAGCGTCAAGAGGCGGAATCCCTTCTTGTATCGCATGGATACATGGTCGAATACACGAGCCGCAAGCTCTGTGCGCTTGTAACCGGCACGCTCGTAAAGAGAATCATCGATGACGAAGCACTCCCTCCGATTCTCGGAAGTCAGTGGCTTCAGGAACTGCTCGATAATCCTCACAGCCAGTCGTGTTGTGAAATGCAGCCAGTTCACATGAGGATTGGAAAGAAAACGGTAATACGTGTTCTTGGAAAAGCAGCCCCGCAGCTCCTGCATGCGTTGCTGCATGTAGAAGCTAGAAGATCGGAAGGCATTGCCGAGGATGTAGGCGAAAAGGAATTCGACGGAAATGCCTTTCGTCTTGACGCAGCCACAGGCACGGAATAAGCGGATGACCTGAAAATCTGAAAGAAAGCGAGAGATAGAATTGGCAACCTGGTTTTCAACTGGATGATTTGATGATAGAATAGACATAGCGTAAAGCTCCTTTTCGGATGGTTTGTTGCTATATCTATTTTCGACAAGGATAGGCTTTACGCCTTTTTATTTCCCCGAAATCCTTTTGCTGGTCTCATATGAACAGTGTTGGTGATGTGGGAAGTTTGAGGTATAATCAAAATACAATTTAATAACCATATACAGCTGATAACAAGTGTGCGAGTGATTGAGTGAAAAGGAGGATTGTATATGGATGCTGCAGTAATGGGGCTTGGTGTATCGCCGATAGAAATTATCGAGTTAATTGCATTAGGCGTAGTCGTGGCTGCGTTAGGCACGTTAATCGGTGCCGGCGGCGGAATTATTTTTGTACCGGTGTTCTTATATATGTTTCCGGATTGGTCACCGGCGATGGTAGTCGGTACATCCCTGTTGGCGGTTATGTGTAATGCCATATCTGGTTCGTGGGCATATGTACGACAAAAAAAGGTATTATATAGCGCTGCTATTATTTTCAGTATTGCCACATTCCCTGGGTCGTACATCGGTGCACAGGCATCGGGAAGTTTTAATGAAATGACGTTCCGATTCTGGTTCGGGCTATTCCTTTTGTGTATGTCAGTACTTATCGGGTATAAGAATTGGAAGAAGGGCGAACGCAAGGAGGAAAAGCTGACTCGTGAAGAGTTGACCTATAACAAACCCTTGGGGATAGGTATCAGTGCTATTGTAGGTTTTATCTCCAGTATCTTCGGTATCGGCGGTGGATTGATTCACGTGCCGGCGCTTATTTATTTAATGGGATTCCCTACGCATATGGCAACGGCGACGAGTCATTTTATTTTGGCAGTATCGACTATGGTGGGGGTAGCATCTCATTTTATATTTGGTCATATCCAGTTTGCCGTAGGGATTCCTTGCAGTATCGGTGCCATTTTCGGAGCCCAGTTGGGTGCGCAGATTTCTAAGCGCATGAAGGCAACCTCTATTTTAATGGTATTGTCCATTGGTGTCGGTGCATTGGCATTGCGCCTGATTTATACATCTCACATGTTTTTTTAAGGAGCGAATTTGGTAATGAAGCAAAAGAAACAACGCAAGCAAGCTATACCGGTAGTAAAGGATACAGTAGGTGTAGCGGTGCGCGTCGTATTACAAATTTTGTATGTCGTTCTGGCGTACCTGTTTTATATGGACTATGAGGTCACCTTATTGGCCGGATTGTCACTGTTGGCGGCGGTTATCGGCGGGGGCTATTGGGCACTGCGAAAACGGGCATTGGCAACTAATCGGCATATGGCCGATACATGTCGTTTTATTGTAGCGTATGTAACAACTCTGCTGGCTGTGTTCTTTTATTCGTTGGCCATGTATCGCTCCGATCAGTTGAATGATATTTCAAAAGCGATTATTATAGTCGCTTCGTTGTTCGTGTTTTATTGTATTCGGACAGCGACTAAAGGAATGTTTATAAAAAAATAATTTGACATATTAAATAGGCTATCATCACTTTTGGGGGAGCCAGTCTTGCTAAGACTCCCTTAAATAGTGATGATAGCCTATTTTTCTATGCGATATTTTCTTGAGTATGGAGCGGAGATGCGAAAGGCCTACAGCATAGTATTGAAGGCCTTCTGTTATTCTACGGGGTGTGTTTATTTACAAAATGCGTTCCGGTGCACGACTGGCGAGAATTTTATAGGCTAAAGGGGAGACCTTTAAAATTTCACAATCCTCCGGCGCAAGCTTGGTACGAATAGCCGCATCATGGTTGTTTAATAATTTAGCAGCCCAGTTTGGATCGATTAAGGCGGAGCCGCCTACGGCTGCCATATCAGAGTTCGTTAAGGCTTCTTCCACATCGCTGCGAGTTTGAATGTTACCAACGGAAATAATCGGTAAGCGACCGTTCACGGTTTCGTTGATGTAGGCAAGAATGGATTTATCCGTATACCCCTGTTCGGTAGCTACGCTGCCAATATGACTTTGGGAAATGTGCAGATAATCCAACTGCAAGGAAGCGAGTTTATCTACCAGATATAAGGTGTCCTTCAGTGTAATCCCCGGTGTCCATTGTTCGCGCGGCGATAAACGATAGCCAACAATAAAATCCTTACGACCGGCTTCGCGGGCAGCACAGAGTACAGCTTCTACTACGGCCAAGGGGAACGCAGCACGTTTTTCTAAGGAGCCGCCCCAACGATCGGTACGCGTATTGGAATGGGGAGAGAAGAATTGATGAATTAAATAGTTGTTGGCTCCATGAATTTCTACACCGTCAAAGCCGGCTTTGATGGCACGGATTGTGGCGGCCTTAAAGTTTTTAATTACATCCGTAATTTCTTCTTCGGTTAGCGGGCGGGGTGTGCGATACCCTTCGAGAGGGGCAGCCACATCACCGGCCGATACGAGATCGTGACCGAAGATAGCATCAGCCTCTGCCATACGACCGGCATGGAAAATTTGCATAATAGCTTTAGTGCCGTTCCGTTTCATAGCGGCAGCCATTTTTGATAAGCCGGGAATGAACGAGTCGTCGTAAATTGCTTCTTCACCGAGCCAACCACGACCGTTCGGTTGAATGTAGGAGCATCCGGCAATGTACATACCGACAGCACCGGTGCGGGATGCATAGTAGTCAACTTCTTGCGGTGTTACATAACCGTTAGCATCGCTTAGACATACGGTGAGCGGTGCTATAACCAAACGATTTTTAAGCGTAGCCCCATTGGGTAACGTTACAGTATCTGTTAATGTGTGCATAGTATCACCTCGTAATTTAGGTAGGAAAAAATTATTTGAAATGTATACTGTCAAAATGAAAGCAATGTGCATTGCTATGGGTAATTACTCAAATCTGATAGCATACATATAAATTGTTTACAATGATATTCTAACATGGATGAAAGCATAAGAAAAGAAGGGGGTATGGGTATATACTCCCTTCTTTTTGTGGTTATGTTTTTGGCTATACGGTTATATCGTGTAGCAGTGATTACTTATTGTAATTCTTTTAAAAGAGCAACGAGGTACGTGAATATGCGTTCCACGGAAGGAACACTGACACGTTCCTGCGGTGTATGGGCATGCGTGATAGTAGGTCCGAAGCTAATCATCTGCGTATTTGGTAACGCAGCACTTAAAAGACCGCATTCCAAGCCGGCGTGAATAGCGGTTACGGTCGGTTCATGTCCGGTCACTTGTTTGTACACGGCGATAGCTTGTTCTTCCAACTTGCTGCCGCGAGAATATTCCCAAGCCGGATAGCCGCCGGCTACCGTTGCCTTGGCACCGAGACTCTGTGCTAAGAGAGTAATTTTGCCGGTTAAGTATGTAAGAGCGTGTTCGGATAAGCTGCGGATGGAAATGAGAATAGATAGTGTAGCGCCGTTATCTTTGACAATGGCCAGATTATTACTGGTTTCTACAAGATTATCTAAGGAGTGGCTCATGCCGAATACACCATTTGGAGCAAGATAGAGGAAGAAAATGAGTTTTTGTGCTGTTTCGATGGTATATACCTCAGCCGGTACGTCCGTAGGTTCGATGCGTATGGAAATATCCGGATCCTGCGGTGTAAATTCCTGACGGAACTGAGCGGCAGCTTCGGTGAGTGCTTTGGTTACGGCCGGGACGTCAGCGGATTTAAGAACGATTTGCGCATGGGAATTGCGCGGAATAGCATTGTGTTTTGTACCGCCTTCAAAGAAGGCAAGCTGGAAATCAAACTGTTGGCGAAGATCTAAGAGTAAACGTGCCAACACCTGATTGCCATTGGCGCGTTCTTTGTGGATTTCAATACCGGAATGACCGCCGAGTAATCCTTCCATATAAAGGTTTAAAGCCGCATCATAAGCAGACGGGCAGGCTTCGCGTTCAGCCGGTACGTCTACTTCTACGCGGCAACCGCCGGCACAGCTAACGATGAACTCACCTTCTACTTCGGTGTCGATATTCAAAAGATATTGGCCGTGAAGGTGTTCTCCTTTTACGGCCAATGCACCATCCATACCAGTTTCTTCGGCAGTGGTGAACAAGCATTCCAGGGGACCATGCTGAATTGTATCGGAATCGAGGACCGCAAGTGACATGGCTACGGCAATGCCGTTATCTGCTCCTAAGGTAGTGCCGTTAGCATGGAGCCATTCACCGTCCATGATATGTTCGATAGGATCCTTAGTAAAATCATGGGTGGAGTCAGCCGCTTTTTCGCAGACCATATCCATGTGGCCTTGCAGAATGACAGCCGGGCGATCTTCATAACCGGCGGTAGCCGGTTTGCGAATAATAACATTGTTGGCTTCGTCTTGTAGTACATCCAGATTGCGATCCTTGGCAAATTGTACGAGCCAATCGCTGACAGCTTTTTCGTTGCCGGACCCACGCGGAATTTGGTTCATTGCTTTGAAATATTCTATTACCTTGTTTGCGTCCATAGTAGTTACTCCTTTTTTATGATGTGTAGTGTAAACGTAGTTTATATAGGCCATGACATATCCTGTAGATAGCATACGCATCTCGCCATATATGACTAACGTCTTAATAGATACATCTTCACTATACCACATTACAGGCTTTTTGTGACATTAATTTTCAGTATACAACGAGAGGTTGATACCTGTTATAATAGAAAATAATACTGAGGCTACATATACTCGTATGATTGTACACCGTATAAGTAGGTGCTTCGTTATATGGTGACATAGCCGGAAAGGTAGGGAGAGGGCATGACTTATGATAAAAAAGTAATTATTATCGGTACCGGCGGAACGATTGCCGGGCGTAGCGGAGCGGCTGAGGATTTGACGGGGTATCATGCCGGCGAATTGTCGGTGGAGTCCTTGTTGTCATCAGTGCCGGGCTTGATGCAGTACGGACCGTTCGAGTGTGAACAGTTTTCCAATATAGATAGCTCGGACATTACGGTAGAGCATTGGGTGCGACTGGCGGCAACGGTGCAGCGTTATGTCGATGATGATACGGTGGCAGGTATTGTGATTACACATGGTACGGACAGTATGGAGGAAACAGCATATTTTCTCCACTTAACGGTGGACACGGATAAACCTGTGGTACTGACGGGATCCATGCGACCGGCTACGGCCATCAGTGCCGATGGGCCGCTGAATTTATTGATGGCAGTACAAACGGTACGGTCCGAGGCTTCCCGAGGAAAGGGAATTATCGTAGCGTTAAACGGATACCTGGATTGTGCTCGCGAAGTGGCAAAGCTGCACACTACGGATGTGGCCACCTTCGGCAACGATTATTTTGGACATATGGGACTGGTACAGGATGGCATTCCTTTTTACTATTACGAACCGCTGCGTCGACACACGAAACATAGCGAGTTTGCACGCCTGGGCGAACAGACATTGCCGCAGGTTGAAATTCTGTATTTGTACGGTGGCATTGAAGAGAATTTTGTAGCAGCTGTTCTTAGCCAGCGTTTAGACGGCTTAGTAGTGGCCGGTCTTGGCCACGGGATTATACCGCAACGCATAGAATCGCAGTTATCATCGCTTACTATCCCGATTGTGCGTGCATCCAAAACTGGGCATGGTATGGTATCGCCTATGAAAAACGATAGCCTACACGGTATGGTGGCAGCAGATACATTGACGCCGGTGAAGGCGCGTATTCTCCTCATGTTGGGACTTACGAAAACGCGACGTATCGATGAATTGCAATCTATGTTTGGTACGTATTAATAATAGAGAAAGGGAGGCAACCCGTGTCGAAATCATGTCATTCATAAGACTTGATTTTCATATACGGGATACCTCCCCTTTTTGCTATTTTACATTTTCCACGCAACGAGCCAAGGCAAGGCGTACGGCTTTGGCTAATGTATCTCCGAAAAGGGAGAAGGTGCCGGCATCGGTAAGAATTTCACCGCCGGTATCAATGGTGAGTATTACGCCGTCCGTAGCGGTACCTGTAGCTATGTTGTGACTGACTACGCTCGTTTTACCGGCATCGGCTAAGGCGGCTGCTTTAGCTTCCGTTGCCGTGATGAGCGCGCGTACCATGGCACCGTCGGTTAAAGCTTTGTTGGTAAAAATCAGCAAATTGATAGTACCCGGACTATGAAAGGAACCATCGGCTTCTTCGTAAAGATAGCCGTCGCCGGCGCGATGAGCGGTAGCTTCAAAGCCGGCAGTAGCAATTACTTCTACAATAACCGAGCCTTGCTCCACTTTGGCATACGCATGTTTTTCCATAGAAGCACTTGTTAAGAGACCGGAACAGAAATTGACGGGCAAGTCGACTTGCTCGAATTCTGCGGCTAAATAGTTAGCCGCAGAGCCACCGGGTAATTCCTTTTCTGTTTCTACAAAGAAGGCTAATTGCTGATTGCGTACGGCCATGACGTGGTGCAGGCCACCGTGTAAAGGGCCGGTGCAGATAGCGTAGTGAATCGTATCAAAATCTACCGTAATAGAATTTATTGTGGTTGTTACACGACCTCCGGTGATAAGTTCAGTAGGAGCCGTGTAGGGATTTGTTTGCATTGTTAATACCTCGCGTCATTGTATAAATGATGTATAATAGTAGATATTGTATTACTTTTATCTTACTCGTTTTTATATAGTTTGTCATTAGGGTATCGCGGAAAGGAGACGTTTATGTTATTAGCCAGCGCGGCAGCGACGACGGTTGCCGACAATGTAAAGGAACAGGTTCATCAAGGAGTAAATTACATCGACAAATTACAGGATTTTGCGTTGGCGCATGGTCCTTCGCTGGTGATGGGGATTGTGGTTTTCATCATCGGGCGATATATTGCCGGGGTCATTAAAAATATTGCCGATCGTATGATGGCCAAGGCTAACTATGATCATACGGTTATTTCCTTTGTGGGACAAATTATTTACTACAGTATTCTGATTATTGTCCTGATGACCGCATTAGGTGTGGCAGGCTTCCCGACAAATTCCTTTCTAGCTGCCTTTGGTGCATTAGGTTTGGCTGTAGGTTTGGCTTTACAAAATAATCTATCAAATTTTGCATCCGGTTTGCTCATTCTGATTTTTAAACCCTTCAAAGCCGGTGATTGGATTACGATTAATGATGTATCCGGTACGGTAACGAGCATTCAATTTATGAGTACCACTATTGTTACTAAAGAGTCGCGGACTATTTTTATTCCGAATTCCATGTTGACTACATCGCAAGTGACGAATAGTACCTACGGAGACACCCGCTATATTCCTTTTGTTTTTGATATTGCGTATGAAAATGACCATCATCAGGCAATTGCGGTATTGCGTGAACTTTTCCAAGCAGATAAACGCATTTTAAATGCAGAGCATATGGAAATCGGCATTAAAGAATTTGGGGATAATTCCGTACGCATTGCGGCATTTCCGCTTATTAAAAATGAAAATTATTTGGCCGTCTTTTACGATACCATGTCTGCCGTAAAGGATGCTTTCGATGCACATGACATTAGCATTCCGTACCCACAGCGGACAGTGCATATTGCAGATTACCCGAAGGCCGGTATCGATGAATCGGTGTCTCCGTTGCAAACGCCGTCAAGCAAAAACTAGTGGTAAGTAATAACCAAGTGATATGGTATTGTGGTCGAAAATAAACAGTACGGAGAAACGAAGGCTTCCATAAAAGAAAAGAGAGGATGAAGGAGTATGTGGAAACAAACAATAGTCACAGGCTTAGTGGTAGCAAGTCTGTGCGGCACGGCGCTGTCGGGAACAGTATATGCCGCTGACGGTCCTATCGATTTGCGTGCTCGTATTCAAACCGAGACGGGAACAGCAACGCCATCGCCGACATTGCCGGTGCCGACAGTGCATGCGGAAGCATCGGTGTTGATCGAGGCTGAATCCGGGCGCATCTTATATGAACACAATGCAGATAAATGGATGCATCCGGCCAGTACGACAAAGATGGTTACGCTCCTGACGGCGTTAAAGCTACGAGGTACACGGATGGATGAAATGGCGACCATTACACCGTACGCCACCTCCATGGAGCCTTCGGTGTTAGGTGTGCGCGTAGGTGATGAATTGCCCTTACAGGCTGTGGCGGAAGGTATGATGGTAGCCAGTGGTAATGATGCGGCTGTAGTAGTGGCGGAAAATGTAAGCGGTTCCGTAGAGGCCTTTGCGGAAGAAATGAATAAAGTAGCTGCCGAAGCCGGAGCAACACACAGTCATTTCTTAAACCCTCATGGATTAACACAGGTAGGGCATCATACGACGGCGCGGGACTTAGCTCGTATTGCTGCCTATGGAATGCGAATTCCTATGTTCCGCGATTATGTGGCCAATGACTATTACAAGATACCTTATCAAAACCGTGCGCCGGAAACGGTGCGTACTACCAATCTGTTTATCCGCAATAAATATCCCGGTGCCAATGGATTAAAGACAGGGTATACGGAAGCCGCTGGAGATTGTTTGGTGGCTTCGGCTACCCGTAACGGTCATACAATGATTGCCGTTCTTCTCAATGATGACTACCGGTGGAGTGATGCACCGGCCCTTTTGGATTACGGTTTTGCTACCGTGGGAGGAGAGAAATGAAAGAGCACTCCTTTTTTGCCTTATTACATCGCATGCGGTATATCCGTCGGTGGGGGCTGATGCGTAACACGGAAGAAGAAAATATTTTGGAGCATAGCTTGGAAACGGCGTTCATCGCACATAATCTGGCGTTGCTTCACAATGAATGGTTGCGTAATTTACCTGCAGATTGTAAGACCGAAACCTCGACAGAGGACAACGAGATCGGCGAAAAAATAGCTGCGACGAATCTTGTACCGGTGGATGCTAACCGCTTGGCGGTGCTGGCCATGTACCATGAAGTAAGTGAAATTTTTACCGGTGACATGCCGACACCTATAAAATATTTTGATCCTCAGCTGCGTAGCTTATACGGTGATATTGAGCGACGAGCAAGAAATTTACTCGTCGGTACGTTGCCGGTATCGTTGCGCGACGAATATCGACAGGTTATCGATGAACCGGTAGAAGAGAGTTACCGGCGATTGTTAAAGGCTGCGGATACTCTGGCCGCTTTTATGAAGTGCATCATCGAACGTCGTGCGGGAAACGATGAATTTGATGATGCATATAATTCGATTTACAATAAACTGATGGCAATGGAACTACCGGCAGTACATCGCTTTATGGAACTCTACTTACCGGCTATGGGATGCTCTTTGGATGAGCTAAAGAATGACTGACTAAAATAAAAAGGAAAGAATGGATTCGTAGTAGGGCATACGATTAGGTGTCCAGTATTTCCTGATTTCGCAGTAGCACTTTTTTTCCGCGCCAAGCAAAAGCGCGATGACCAAAGGCATTTTTAAACTCCCGATTGCTGAGAGGGGCCACTTCGGATACATCAAGACGAGCCTGTATTCGGCGGAATTCGGGAATCGGTGTTTCCGGAATTCCGCGATTATGCGGGCATACTTCTTGACATACATCACAACCCCAAATTAATGGCGTCTTGCGGATGATACTTTTTTCATCGTCCGTAAGGTCGCCTTTTTTTTGTGTTACATAACTTTTGCAGGTATGAAAGTGGAAGTCTTTATCGCCTAAGGACTGTCCCGGGCAGTGACGTATACAAGCATTGCAGCCGAGGCAGCTTCGGGTCATGGGAGTGGCCGGCTCTAAGGGGAGCGTGGTAAGGATGGAGCCGATGTTGGTATAGGTGCCCCAGGTAGGATTGATTAAGGCGCGGTTCTTGCCATAAAAACCAAGGCCGGCCAAGTAGGCCATATAGCGATCGGCTAATGGCGAAGTATCACAGTGAATTTCAAATTCTGCTTCCGGTGCTATTAGACGCAGTTGGTCAATAAGACGAGACAGATAGTCGGTTACGACCAGGTGATAATCATCAGCCCAAGCATAACGGGCAATGTTGGATGTTGTTTTTGCGGGCGTGCTCATGTAATAAGGAAAGAGGCAGACGATAGCACTGCGCGGTGTTACCAGGTGCGTTCCGCCTTGCAAGCGTTCTTCGAGGGTACCGGCCGTGAAGGGACAAGGTTCATCCGTGAAGAGATGTTCTTTGGCGTCGGCCGGTAAGGGCCATGGTGCAATACCAACGGTAGGAATGCCGAGACGGTGACAAAGAGTTTCAATCGTAGAAACTGTTACGGAAGCGGAGTCTGGGGATGCAAGGGGGTTAGCGAGCGAAGTTATTTTGTTTGTCATAGGATCACCTACTTTCTGCTAATTGTCGTGAATTAAATATTGAAATAGCTATGGAGTATGGGGCTTATTATAGCGTAAGTGAGAAGAAATAGCAAAATATATAGATATATACATAATGAGCATATTAAACTTTTAAAAATAACTATAGCTTATCAGTGAAACGTAAGTTATAATTATATTGAAGTAGTAAATAAAAGACTAATGTATATTAACTGTGGAAAGTTTGCTTGTGAATTAAGTAATGGTACAGGAGAAAAACGATGCTAACATGTGTGCGAATGCTACAACCGACGACGCTAGATGAGGCGTATGAATTGATTACGACACGGCATAAAACAGCGCCGCTATTGGCCGGAGGATGTTGGCTGCGCTTAGGGAAGCGCCAATGGCCGGCTGTTATTGATTTAACGGAATTAGAATTGGAATATATCGTAAAGGACGGCGATGAATACGCTATCGGAGCGATGACGACGCAGCGCGATGTGGAAACCTATGAAGCGTTTCAACATTTGGGCGGCGGCATCTTGCCGCAGGCGCTGTCTCCCATTTTAGGTGTGCAGTTTAGAAACATGGCGACCATCGGTGGATCGGTGGCGGGACGCTTTGGATTTTCCGATATTATTCCGGCGCTGTTGGCACTCAAAGCAGATGTAGTACTTTATAAAGCGGGACGCATGTCCTTGGAAGACTATCTTACATATGACAAGCGGGATATTTTAATAGAGGTTCGTATAAAATGCGAACAACCGGCGGTGGCTCTTATGGCACTGCGTAAATCTGCTTCGGATTTTCCGTATTTGGTAGGTGCCATGCGTCATGATGCGGTAGGCTACAGTATTTATGTCGGAGGTCGTCCCGGGGTAGCGGTAAAAGCAAAGCGGGCAAGCAGTATTCTAACAGCCGGCAGAGAGAATGCGGTAGCCGAAGCCGGTGAAGTAGCAGCGGCAGAATTGTTTTTTGAAAGCAATTCCCATGCATCAGCCTCGTATCGACAGGCGATGACAAAGGTGTTGATTGAACGATTATGGCATACGGTGACGACAGCAGGCGATAATGCAGGGGAGGTACCGGCATGGAAGTAACATTAACTATTAACGATAAAAAAATTAATGTTGATATTGCGCAGGATGAAGCGTTACTTGCGACATTGCGCAATCTCGGATATTACAGTGTACGATGTGGTTGTGAAACGACAAACTGTGGGTTGTGTACGGTATGGCTTGACGGCAAGACGATTTTATCTTGTGCGTACCCGACTTTCCGTGCTGTAGGACATAGCATTACTACTTTGGAAGGATTGGCGGATGAAGCAGCCTATCTCGGCGAGTGCCTGGCTTCGGAAGGAGCGGATCAATGTGGTTATTGCACGACGGGGATGATGATGAGTGCTATGGCGTTGAAACGTGAAAAGGAACATCCTACAGACGAAGATATTAAAGCGTTCTTAAAAGGAAATCTTTGCCGTTGTACCGGCTATGAATCGCAGCTAAGGGGCATTCGCAAATACTTGAGAGGAGACGAGGTATGAAACACGTTGGCAAGGGATATAAAAAAATAGATTCCGCTATGATTCTCAGCGGTCGTGCCGTATATACGGAAGATTTAGTACCGGCTCATGCATTGGTTATTAAAGTATTGCGCAGCCCTCATGCATTCGCACGTATCGTGACAATTGATACGGCAGCGGCGATGCGCGTTCCCGGAGTAGTAGCTATTTATACATATAAGGATGTACCGCAGCGGCGATTTACCTTGGCCGGGCAAAGTTATCCGGAACCGTCTGCGTATGATAAGTTATTGTTGGAGCCTTTGGTGCGTTATGTTGGTGATGAAGTGGCCTTTGTGGTGGCAGAATCGGAAAAGGCGGCTAAGCAGGCGATGTGGCTTATCAAGGTAACCTACGACGTATTGGAGCCGGTTCTTGATATTCATACGGCTTTAGATCATCCGAGCGTAGTACATCCGGAAGAGGATTTACATTACAATTTCCCTGTAGGTGGAGATCCGAAACGAAATTTAGCCTGCTCGTATAACCATGTGGTAGGCGATGTTGAAGGCGAACTGGCAAAATGCGATTATGTGGTGGAAGAAACCTATTTTGACCAAGCTACCTCGCAGACGGCAATGGAAACATTCCGCACGTTTTGTACCATTGACCAATTCGGACGATTGGTATGTACCAGCTCGACGCAGATTCCTTTCCATGTACGTCGTCATATTGCGCATGCCCTTGATATTCCGGCCAGCAAGGTACGCGTGATTAAGCCGCGTATCGGCGGTGGTTTCGGTTCAAAGCAAACTGCTTGTACCGAACTCATTTGTGCCTTTGTTACTTGGACGTTAAAAAAACCGGCAGTTCTTATTCTCGATCGCAAAGAAGCCATGAATTGTTCGACCAGCCGTCATGCCAGGGAATGGAAGGTGCGCCTAGGTGCAACGAAAGACGGCATCATTCAGGTGATTGACATGGTGGCCATATCCGATGCCGGTGCATACGGTACGCATGCATTTACTACCTTTACTGCCGGCGAGCATAAGTCGGTGCCGCTGTACAATAAGGGGAAGGCTGTACGTTACAGCTCCAACATTGTGTATACCAATCACATGCCGGGCGGTGCTTTCCGCGGTTATGGCGCAACGGAAGCCTTGTGGCCTTTGGAATGTGCGGTAACAAAGCTGGCGAAGAAGATGGGCATAGATGAAATCGAGCTGCGGGAGAAGAATTTAATCAATGTAGGCGAAACATCTTTGGTGTACGCTCCGGATGAGGTATTGGAATCCGGCAATCTCAAGGAAGCTATTGCGAAGGTAAAGGCTATGGCACGTTGGGATGAACGTCCGAAAAGTTGGCAAATTGATGAGCATCATCGTGGCGGCTTGGGAATTGCTTTGGCTTTTCAAGGATCGGGGATTGCCAACATTGATAATGCTACCGTGGAAATTCGTTTGAACGATGAAGGTAATTATATTTTATACACCGGCTCTACGGATATGGGGACCGGTTCCAATACGGTACTATTGCAGATGGCCTGTGAAGTATTGGGATGCCCTATGGAAGCGATGAGTTGTTACGAAGCGGATACGGATGTAGTGCCTTTCGATCCGGGTTCATATGCATCGAGTACAACCTACGTAACCGGGACAGCGGCCAATCTGGCAGCGGAGGAGTTACGTCAAAAAATTGTACAGCAGTTTGCTACGCTGCTGGAAACAGATACAGCCAATATAGATTTTGATGGATTGACAGCGCGCACCTTGGATGATGGTCGCACCATGACAACCAAAGAAATGGCTGCAAAGTTGTCCGTAGGACCGACGTACGGTCAACTCAGTGCGACAGCTACCTTTGGCAGTCATACGTCACCGCCGCCGTTTATGGCCAGCATTGCGGAAGTAAGTGTGGATACCCAAACGGGACAGGTAGTGCCTATTGAATTTTATTCCGTAGTAGATTGCGGTACGATCGTAAATCCGACGTTGGCTAAGGTACAGGCAGAAGGCGGTATTGTGCAAGGTATCGGTATGGCTCTTTATGAAGAAGTTCGGTATTCTCAGGCGGGGCAATTGGAAACCAATAACTTTATGTTATATAAGATACCGGATCGTACCGATACAGGTAAGGTGACGGTGGATTTTGTAGAGTCCTATGAGCCGACGGGGGCTTTTGGCGTAAAGTCTATCGGTGAAGTAGTTATCAATACGTCATGCCCAGCCATTCAAGGCGCTATTCTTAATGCATGCGGTGCAGAACCGACCGAATTACCTATGATTCCTGAGGTTGTTTTTGAAGCTATGCATAAATAACAACACATTAATCATCCTTATGGGAGTATAATAAAGGGGAGCTTACTGCGTAAACGGCTTAACGCGCCGCGCACGCTTGCACAGGTATAGGCAGGTTTGTTGGTTTGCAGTGAGGAGGCACAGCTATGACCATGACACAGGCAAGGCATTGGAACGCACTTATCGCACCGGGAATTACATCTATTGTCGGTGCCGGCGGTAAGACGACGGTATTATCTAAATTGGTGGAGTACGGTCGTTTGCAAGGCCAACCTACATTGGTAACAACGACGACTAAACTGTACGAATCACAGGTAGCGCAGTGGAATCCGTACTACGGTGAGGATTTTAATCGCGCCGATGAGCTTTGTACGGCAGCGGTTCATCAAGGTCGTTGTGCCGCTTGGTTCGGTGGTATAGATGGAACAAAAGTTACAGCATTGTCATCAAGACAAATCGATGATATGCACAAGGTACATCCGAATTGGCAAATTTTGGTGGAAGCAGACGGAGCCCGTGAAAAATGGTTGAAGGCACCGAAGGAAACGGAACCGGTTATTCCAAAAGAAACAACAATGACCATAGGTGTTATTAACTTGCAAATGTTGGGACAAGCTATCGATGAAGAGCATGTACATAACATGGCTGAAGTATCGGAGGTTATGGAGCGTCGTGTCGGAGCTGTAGTTACACCGCATATGCTGGCACGCTTGGTATTGCATCCGCACGGTCTTTTTCAGTACAGTCGCGGACGCAAAATCTTGTTCGGCACCGGCTATGATACGGTGCAGCATCGTATGATTGATGCCTTCTTGGACTGCTTGGCCGGTGCGACTATTGATGGGATTGTCCTCGCTGACGGCTATAAGGCGAGCTGTGAAATTAGGCGGCATATCCAATGTCGTTAGGTGTGGTGGTATTGGCGGCCGGTTTGTCATCGCGCATGGGACGTTGCAAAGCACTGCTGCCATGGCGAAACGGTACCGTACTGGATGCGGTGTTGGCAGCATTTACGGATTTGCCGATGCAAAGTGAACGAATACTGGTAGTAGGTCGTGACCGAGCAACGATGGAGCCCATCGCTACTCGGCACGGCTTTTGTACGGTAGAAAATCCTTGTCCCGAAGACGGTCAGGCCTCCTCATTGCGACAAGGGGTGGCGGCTTTGGGCGACGTAGACGGTATTCTTTGTGCCGTTGCGGATCAACCACTACTGGAGGCACGGTATATACGGCGCATGGTCGATGTGTTCGGTAAGCACGGCGGCAACAGACAACGGATTGTTTGTCCGCAATACGGTGATACGAGAGGTGGCAATCCGGTTATCTTCGGCGCTTCATGGCGCGAGGACTTAATGAAGGTGACCGGTGATGTAGGCGGTCGCGCAATTGTGCGCGGCAAGGGTAAGGCGTATGTAAGTTATTGTCCCTTACCGGCCGAGGTAGGTTGCGATCTCGATACACCGGAGGAATATGCAAAGATGTATCGATTATGGGGTAAACTATGAAACCATTAGTATTAGTCAGAGGCGGAGGCGATATTGCTTCCGGCTCTATTTATCGCCTGAAACGAGCAGGCTTTCCGGTGGTAGTCAGTGAGATTGCCATTCCAACTATGATTCGCCGCGATGTGTGTTACGGCAATGCCGTTCATTTAGGCGAGATGATTTTAGAACGATTAACAGCGCGTCATATGACCTTGGCTGAAGCAAAGCAGCTGATTGACAGCGGCGATGCTGTTATTCCCGTAGTGACGGAGCCGTACGAACGAATCTTGGATACGCTGCGACCGACGATTGTGGTGGATGCCATTTTGGCAAAACGCAATATAGGCACGCGTAACGATGATGCGGAGCTCGTCATCGGTTGCGGACCGGGATTTACTGCCGGTGATGACGTAGATGTGGTTATCGAAACCATGCGCGGTCATACCTTGGGACGGTGTATTTACGAAGGAACCGCCTTACCTAATACGGGGGTACCCGGTAATGTGGGCGGTTATACGACGGAACGGGTTATGCACTCGCCGTGTGACGGTCTCTTTACGGCACGTCGTCATATCGGAGAAGAAGTTGAAGCCGGTGAAGTCGTAGGCTATGTGGATAAAGAGCCTGTGAAGGCGAAGATCCGCGGCATCCTGCGCGGCATTTTAACCAGCGGGCTCATGGTGACCAAAGGCTTTAAGTTGGCCGATGTGGATGCGCGATGTGAAGAGTTCCATTGCTATACGATTTCGGATAAGGCGCTGGCCGTGGCCGGCGGTGTAATGGAAGCGATTACCGCGTGGCAGGCAGAGCGCGAACGGTGTTGACGAAAACAGACATTTACGAGGAAAGAGGTTATAGGATGACAATGTATGATGTGATGAAGCAGCAACTGGATAGAGATGAGGCTTCGTGGATCGTGACGGTAGTGTCCGGCCCTCGCCAGGGTGATAAGGTAGTATACGGTGCAGACGGTACCGTCTTATACGGCCAGTCCATTGAAGGCTTTACGTTGGACAGCAATTTACAGAATCAAATTGTGCGCGTCGGCGCAACGGAATGCTTTGTGGAACCGGTGGAAAAAGATCCGGAAGTATTGGTACTTGGTGCCGGCCATGTAAGTCGTTGCATTGCGGATATGTTGCTGTTCATCGGTTGCCATGTGACGGTGGTAGATGATCGCAGCGAGTATTTGCGCGAAGACTTTTTCGACAGTCGGGTTAAACGCATTTGCATGGATTTTCGCGAATTGAAAGGAAACTTGCCGCTTACTTCCTACAACGGTATCATCATTGTTACCCGTGCTCACGAATATGACAGTATATGCTTGAATCAATTGCGCGAGTTACTGCCTACGTACATGGGTGTCATGGGTAGCCATAAGCGTATCTTCCACGCCTTTGAAGCATTAAAGGCGGAAGGCTGGACACAGCAGGAATTAGATATGATTTACGGTCCTATCGGTCTTGAAATCGGAGCGGAAACGCCGGAAGAAATTGCTCTTTCCATTGTTAGCGAATACCTGGCGGTTACACGAGGCAAGCAAGGAAGGTTTTTGTCGAGAAAGGGGCTAAAGTATGAAGCGTGAATTTATTGAATATTTACAAGCACGGCCCGAGAGTACCTTAGCCGTTGCGACAATCTTAAAGACAGAAGGCTCCACACCACGCAAAGCGGGGACGACTATGATCGTTCATCCGGATGGATCCATTTTCGGTACCATCGGTGGTGGGCGTGCAGAAAATGAAATACGCCTCAGCGCATTGGAGGCATTGATGAAGAAGGAAGCGTTTCGTCGTATCGATGTAGACCTCAATGATGATGTGGCCATGAAGGAAGGGATGGTCTGCGGCGGTCATCTTGATGTGTGGATTGAAACGCAGAACGCCGGTGTGCAGTGATAAATTTGGTTTTACACCATACATAAAATAGTATAGAATGAAGGGTATAAGTGTATAGACGCTATACCCTTCTTTTTTTACGAGTACCCTCATAGGAGGTTTCATATAATGTCGCTTCAATTTCAAGGATTGATTCAAACATTTCGGGTCGGCGATTTTTTCGATATCCTTTGCGTGGCCGTAATATTTTATTTCTTGTACAAACAAATAAAGGATACCCGTGCCATGGCTCTCTTAAAGGGCTTGGCAGTGCTGTTGGTTATTAATGTCATCAGCCGTTTCTTTGATTTGCATGTAGTGAGCTGGCTCCTCAGCCAAGGTATGACAGTTCTTCTTGTTGCCTTGCCGGTCGTATTCCAACCGGAACTCAGACGCGCGCTGGAACAGCTGGGGCGCGGACGATTATTGGCTAAGAAGGTGGATGCCAGCGAAGCGGAAATCGAAAGCATGGTGGGCGAAGTCGTAGCGGCGGCGAAGGTTATGTCGCGCGAACGCATTGGTGCGCTCATCGTATTCGAACGTGAAGTAGGTCTCGGCGAAATTATCGACACAGGCATTGATATTGACGGTAAAGTATCACGAGAATTGTTAAATAATATTTTTATTCCCAATACACCGCTGCATGACGGTGCCGTAGTTATTCGCAATAATCGGATTATGGCGGCGGCTTGCTTATTGCCGCTGACGCAGCAGCGTACGCTTAGTACGGAATTGGGTACGCGCCATCGTGCCGCCATCGGTCTTAGCGAACAGGCCGATGCTATCGTATTGGTAGTCAGTGAAGAAACCGGTAAGATTTCTTATACATACGGCGGACATATTTACCGTAATTTAACGGAAGAAAAGCTGCGTGAAGCGTTGCGTACGTTCCTGGATAAGCCCAAATCGGCCTTTTCCTTCGTTAAAACATGGAGGTGGGGCAAATGATGCGATTGCTGCGTAAAATGCAAAACAACTGGGTAGCCAAGGTATTGTCCTTCCTCGGGGCAGTACTGATGTGGTTTTATGTTATGAAGGAACAAAATCCGATTACCGATGCTACCTATACAGTACCTGTCCATGTACAGAATCTTAGCGATAAATACGTGGTAGAAGATATTCCGAAGCAGGTCATCGTTCATTTGCGAGGACCTCGTAATACTATTTTGGCTTTGGCGCAAAACTCTTTACGGGCGTACGTTGATTTAGGAGATATTTCACCGGGACAGCAGAATGTACCGATTCAGTTTGTATCGCCCAGTGGTTTGGCACTGGTAAGCATGACCCCGGACAATGCGACGATTTCCGTAGATGAATATATGGTTAAGGAATTTCCCGTAGAAGTGCAACAGCTGGGAAAAGTGGCCGATGATATTGCGGTGAAGAAAATCAGCACCGTGCCGAAGGTGGTATCCGTCAGCGGCCCTAAGCGGTTGGTAGCAACAGTATCGCATGTGCTGTTAAAAGTAAACATGGTGGACCGCAAAAGCAACTTCACTTCATCCGGCGTTATCACGGCAGTGAATGCAGCCGGCGGTGTTGTAGACGGTGTGACCATTACGCCGCGCCAAGGACAGGCACAATTGGAATTGGAACAAATCCGCTTTGAAAAGAATTTACCCGTTACGGTAAGCACGGTCGGTGAAGTACCGGCCGGTTATGTAGTGCGCAGTATTACCGTCGATCCGCAGCAGGCCATCGTAAGCGGTAAGGAAAGTGCTATTGGAGGACTTTCGGAAATCAGAACCGTGGATATTCCTTTGCAAAATGTAACGGAAACCTTTGCCGGCGATTATGAGCTTCGGCAGGAGGACGGTATGACGGCAGTGCCTACTCGCGTACATGTAACGGTAGATATACGAAAAAAATTATTAGGAGATACAAATGCTAAGAGTCATTAATTTTAGGGTTAATGTAAAAGCGCAGAAAGATTTGACGGCGCTGTTGGAGAAAAAATATCCCCCTTTGCGCGGCCGCATTCGGACGGTGCATGTTGTACGCCGAGCCGTGGATGCGCGCAAGAAACCGCTGATTACCTTCGTGTATACATTGTTCCTGGAGGTCAATGACGAAGAGACAGTGTTAAGAAAATTAAGTCGCGACAAAAATATAAGTGCCATGCAACCGGAGAAGCCGGAAGCGATTGTACACGGCACGAAGAAGCTGCAGCATCGACCGGTGGTTATCGGCTTTGGCCCGGCCGGTATGCTGGCAGCATTTTACTTGGCACGCGAAGGCTATCGACCGATTGTGCTGGAGCGTGGACAGGATGTGGATACGCGGACGAAGGATGTAGAAGAGTTTTGGACGCATGGTCATTTTAAGGCGGAGTCCAATGTACAATTTGGCGAAGGCGGTGCCGGTACCTTTTCGGACGGCAAGCTGACGACGCGAGTAACGCATCCAAGACTTCATGAAATTGCGCAATACTTTGTAGAGTTTGGTGCACCGCAGGAAATTTTATTTAAGCATAAGCCTCATGTAGGCACCGATATTTTACGCGATATGGTAAAGGGCATGCGTGAGCAAATTATTGCGTGGGGCGGTGATGTGCGGTTCGGCGCGAAAGTAACGGACTTGCGTTTAGAGAATGGCAATGTGGCAGCCGTAGTCGTTAATGACGATGAAGTGATTCCCGCTTCGGTTGTTCTCATGGGCATCGGTCATAGTGCGCGCGACACTTACGAAATGTTGTATCGACGCGGCGTGGGAATGGAAAGCAAGCCCTTTGCGGTAGGTGTTCGCATTGAGCATCCGCAACACGTTATCGATGTATCACAGTACGGTGTGGAGCCGGCGGAGTTGGGATTGGGTGCGGCCGAATATTCTGTGGTGTACCACGATAAGGAAACCGGCCGTACGGCATACAGCTTTTGTATGTGTCCGGGCGGTCAAGTCGTAGCCAGTGCGTCGGAAGACAATCATGTGGTTACGAACGGCATGAGCCTGTATGCGCGGGACAGCGGTGTGGCGAACAGTGCCGTGGTAGTAACGGTAGGCCCTGATGATTTCGGTGAGCATCCCTTGGCAGGGGTAGCGTTCCAACGAGAATGGGAAGCAAAAGCCTTTGAATTGGGTGGACGAAATTATTGTGCGCCGATTCAGACCGTAGGCGACTTTTTGAATCATACAAAAGGCAATATACCTGAGACGGCGGTACATAGTTACACACCCGGTGTGGTGCCGGCCGATTTGCATGACTGCCTGCCCACCTATGTAACGAGTGTTATGGAGCGAGCGTTACCGTATTTCGGACGTCGCATCAAAGGATTTGATGCACCGGAGGTATGTATGACCGGTGTAGAAACAAGAACATCTTCGCCGCTGCGAATACAGCGCGATGATGATAGAGTATCGCCCACGACCAGCGGGATGTATCCTATGGGCGAAGGAGCCGGATATGCCGGCGGAATTATGAGTGCAGCTTTGGACGGCGCGGAAACAGCGATTCGCATTATGGCGGAATATGCGCCGTTGGCACTATAGGAGGAATGAAAAGATGGCAAGATTATTTGGTACTGACGGTGTTAGAGGTGTAGTTAACGAATTTTTGACACCGGAGTTAGCCTATCATTTGGGACGTGCGGCAGCCGCTCATTTCGGAGAATCCAAAGAACGACCGGTCTTTTTAATCGGCCGCGATACCCGTATATCCGGTGCTATGCTTGAAAGCGCACTGGCCGCCGGCATCTGCTCGGTAGGTGGTGATGTGGTTATTGCCGGAGTCATCCCTACACCGGGGGTAGCGTATTTGGTACGTAAACACGGTTGGGATGCAGGGGTTGTTATTTCCGCATCGCACAATAAATTTCCGGATAACGGTATTAAGTTTTTTGACAGCAAAGGCTTTAAATTGCCCGATGCGGTAGAAGATGAACTGGAAGTGTTGTGCCGCAAAAGCGGTGAAAACGAATTACCGCGACCAGTGGCAGAGCATGTGGGACGCATTCATTGGGACAGCTCGTTGGCTCATGAATACGCTCGCTTTGTACAGTCTACCATTGATGTATCCTTAGAAGGATTACGCGTTGTGTATGACGGGGCCAACGGAGCGGCTTCCATGGTAGGTCCGGAAGTATTGCGCGGCTTAGGTGCCGAAGTGATTGCTATCAATGTGGATCCGGATGGGGTGAACATTAACGAAAATGCCGGCTCCACACATTTGGAAGGACTTCAGGCAAGAGTGGTTGCCGAAGGTGCACAGGTGGGGATTGCCAATGATGGTGATGCGGACCGTTGCTTGTTGGTTGATGAAACGGGGACAGCTCTCGATGGCGATCAGATTATGCTTCTCTGCGCTCGTCATCTCAAAGAACAGGGCAAGCTGAAAGACGATATGATTGTGGGCACCGTTATGAGCAACATCGGATTCCACAAAGCGGCGCACGAACTGGGAATGCGTACCTTTGCTACTGCTGTAGGCGATCGCTATGTATTGGAAAAAATGCGTGAAGAAGGGTATTCTATCGGCGGCGAACAATCCGGCCATGTTATTTTCTTGGACTATAATTCTACCGGTGACGGTTTGCTTACTGCTGTACAGATGTTGTCCATTATGAAGAAAACGGGCAAGCCTTTATCGGAATTGGCCGGTATTATGACAAAATACCCGCAGCTGCTTATCAATGTGCGTGTTCTCACAAAGACGGGGTGGGAAGAAAATCCTCTTATTCAGGCAGAAATTTCCGAAGCCTCTCGTGAGCTTGGCGAAAACGGTCGCGTGTTGGTACGTCCGTCCGGCACAGAACCGTTGATTCGCGTTATGGCCGAAGGTCCGGACCAAGCACAATTGGAACGTTTATGTCAAACCATCGCCGACTGCATCGGTCGCGAACAAGGCTTGGCAGAAGATTAATATAGCGGAAGAGCTGCTTTCCTCGGAAGGTGGCTCTTCTTTACAATGTAGGGGACTATCATTTATAATATACCGTATAGCAGTGCGCCCCTGGGGGCAGGCTATTAGATCTGTCGAAGCAAATGATGAGGAGGTAACGGAATTCGTAACAGCGAATAGCGCAAGTACTGAACGGAGACAGACGATTTCAGTAGACGAGGTAGAGGAGTATCGAAGTGTCAGCGGATGCCTCTCGGCCCGATAGGGTCGTCAGCGAAACAGCAAAGACCGATGGTGACATCGGAGACAAAGGGTTTCGCAGAAAAAAGTACATACGCAATAACAAGGAGGAATAACACCATGTGTGGTATTGTTGGATATATCGGCTTTGAAAATGCCGCCGATTTTATGTTAGAAGGATTGTCGAAGCTGGAGTATCGCGGCTACGATTCGGCAGGGATTGCCGTTATCGGTCCTGATAATGTAATAAAAGTGCAGAAAAAGGTAGGCCGTTTGGCCAACTTGGAAGCCGTTGTTAAGGCAGATCCGAACCCGGGACATGTGGGTATCGGTCATACTCGTTGGGCTACTCACGGTCGTCCGTCGGATATGAATGCGCATCCGCATACGGATGCTAAGGGCTTGTTTGCTGTTGTTCACAACGGTATTGTAGAAAATTACTTGCCCATCAAAGAAGAATTGATTGCCAAAGGCTATGAATTCAAATCGGAAACCGATACGGAAGTAGTCGCTCATTTGTTGGCAGACTTGTATGACGGTGATTTCGAAGGAACTGTACGCCGGATGCTAGACCGCATTGAAGGCTCCTATTCCTTGGTAATTACCTGTGCCGACGATCCGTCCCGTATTATTTGTACGAAGCAGGATAATCCGCTCGTTATCGGTCTTGGCAAAGGAGAAAACTTTATTGCCTCCGATATTCCGGCCATTATCAATCGCACGCGGGATACATATATTTTGAATGATGGCGAAGTAGCCATCGTAACGGCAGACTCCGTAGCAATCAGTGACCGTGCGGGACATCCGATAGAAAAAGAAATTTATCATGTAACATGGAATGCGGAAGCAGCCGAAAAAGGCGGCTACGAACATTTTATGCTCAAGGAAATCTACGAACAGCCGAAGGCCATTCGCGACACCTTGACAGGCCGTATTTCCAAAGACAATACGGAAGTAGTTTACGAAGAATTGAACTGGACGCCGGACGATGTAGCTTCCATTAACCGCGTACTTATTACGGCATGCGGTACAGCATATCATGCCGGTTTGGTAGCAAAATACTATATCGAACAGTTGGCGCGCATCCCGGTGGAAGTGGATATTGCCTCCGAATACCGGTATCGCAACCCGTTAACCGATAAGAATACCTTGGCTATCGTTATCAGTCAGTCCGGTGAAACCAGCGATACCTTGGCAGCATTGAAGGAAGCGAAACGCTTAGGTGCCCGGACATTGGCCATTACCAATGTGGTAGGTTCGTCCATATCCCGTGAAGCAGATCAAGTTATTTATACATGGGCCGGTCCGGAAATTGCCGTAGCGTCGACGAAAGCTTATACGACACAGCTGGTAGCACTTTTACTGCTGGCCGTATACTTGGGTCAGCTTAACGGCAAACTGGACAGCGGTTTGGCACAGCGTATTCTGACAGACCTACATAAATTGCCGACGTTGTGTCATGAAATCTTTGAAGGTGTAGATGATATTAAATCCTTTGCCCGTAACTATGGTTTCCGTGAAGATGCCTTCTTCTTGGGACGCTCTATCGACTACGCCGTAGCGATGGAAGGCTCCTTGAAGTTGAAGGAAATTTCTTATATTCATGCGGAAGCATATGCAGGCGGTGAATTGAAGCATGGCACCTTAGCGCTTATCGAAGAAGGCGTGCCGGTTATCGGTTTGGCAACGCAGGAAGATGTGCGCGAAAAAATGATGAGCAACATCAAGGAAGTAAAAGCGCGCGATGCCGTTGTTATCGGTGTCGGTGTAGACGGTGATACGGAACTGGCTAAATACGTGGATCATACGATTTTTGTACCGAAGGCCGACAAATATACGGTGCCGATTTTAGCGGTTATTCCGTTGCAGCTGTTAGCCTATTATGCAGCGATTACGCGCGGTGCTGATGTAGATAAGCCGCGTAATTTGGCAAAATCCGTAACCGTAGAATAAGCATAGCAGTATAGTACGTGCGTCCGACTGCGGACCATATGAATATGGGAGTGGCCGAAGTGTGGTCGCTCCCTTTTTGCATGGCCCTCGTGGGTTGGGCGACACATCAGTAGATAAAAGTAAGTAAAGAACGCGCTCATCAGTGCGTGGATACTAGGAGGTTTGTAATGGCAGTAATATTTTCGGGCATTCAGCCCAGCGGCGAATTGACATTAGGTAACTATTTGGGGGCTCTTCGCAATTTCTTGGATTATCAGGATGATAACGAATGCTATTATTGCATTGTTAATCAGCATGCGATTACAGTGCCTCAGGATCCGAAAGAATTATTTGAAAATACTCGTAAATTGGCAGCATTGTATTTGGCAGTCGGCTTAGATCCGAAGAAGGTTACGCTTTTCGTACAATCCGAAGTACCGGAGCATGCTAAGCTGGGGTGGGTGATGAACACCATCAGCTACGTAGGCGAATTGGAACGCATGACGCAGTACAAGGATAAATCTCAAAAGCGTGGTGATTCGATTCCGGCAGGTCTTCTGACCTATCCGCCGTTAATGGCTGCCGATATTTTGCTGTACCAAACCAATTATGTGCCGGTCGGCGAAGATCAGCGTCAGCATATGGAATTGACTCGCGACCTGGCGCAGCGCTTTAACCGCGTATACGGTGAGGTCTTTACTATTCCGGAAATAAAAACCGGTATCGGCGGTGCTCGTGTTATGAGCTTGCAAGAGCCGACAAAGAAAATGAGTAAGTCCGATGACAATCAGCTGGCTACAATCCGTTTGTTGGATGATGAAAAGACGATTGTCAAGAAAATCAAACGAGCGCAAACCGATTCGGATAATTCCGTTCATTACGATAAGGAAAATAAACCGGGCATTTCTAACTTGATGGGCATTTACGCAGCCATTACCAAAACGCCGTACGAAACCATCGAAAGCGAATATGCCGGCAAGGGATACGGTGTGTTCAAGAAGGATGTAGCCGATTTAATCGTTGGTGCGTTGGTACCGATTCAAACTCGTTACAATGAATTAATCAACAGTCCGGAGCTGGATACGATTCTTGACGAAGGGGCGGCAAAGGCACATGAAAAGGCGGCTAAAACCTATCGCCAGGTAGAATTGGCCATGGGATTGCATCGTAAATAAGCGACAATCGGGATCGTAAGACCAAGGGAGGCGACAAAGCTATGGATAAAGCAGCGGTGGAGCGGCGGTTTCCTTGTGGTGAAGTGGAGGAATATATAACAAACTATAAGGTAGTCATCATAATCATGCGTCTGTTTTATCTGGCTTTGGCGATGTGGGCCTTTTGGCACTCCCGACATGGCGACATCTGGAACCATCTTATGATTGACTATATTGTCATCGTCTTTTGCCTGTGGCGGATACATCATCAAGGCGATCCGGTGGTGTATATCTGTAATAAAGGGATTGTCATACGGCGAAAGGCGGCAGATTTTTTTGAACGCATTGATATGGTTTGGGATGTAGAAAAATATTATAATTATATACCTTACGGTAACATTGTAGGCTTTACGGCCAACTGGGAAGAAATTCATGTGGCTAACCTCAATGACGGTGGTCTCATGATCATATCGGTGGACCTTCAGTTTTTGCGTTACGCCGATAAAATGCGTTTGCTATCCATCATCGATGATAGAGGGCATAAGGATGATTAAAAAAGAGCTACCCTGTTTTGACAGTCATAGGTAATCAATACTATGTCTGTGGCGGGGTGGCTCTTTTTATTTTTATGAAAAACAAAAATGTAAGACCTTACTACAAATGATTAGACAGGAGGAACCATTAGAGAGGAGGAACCATTAGACAGTACAAACCATTAGATGGTACAAATCATTAGTCGGTATAATTCGCAATGCATGTGATGATGTACCTAGCGATACAGAAGTGATACGAGAGAGAGACGCACAGCGATACGCGCGAGAGACGCAAACCGATACGCACGGTGATACGCAAAACGATACGCGCGAGAGACGCATAGCGATACGCACGGTGATACGCACACCGATACACAAACCGATACGCACAACGGTACGCAAACCGATACGCACGCCGATACCATTCTTAAACTAAACAAAACTAAACTAAACAGTAGGAAAGAAAACCATCAAAGAAAGGAGAGTGCGGTCTGAAAAAAGAATCTTTTATTTTCCTCTTTACAACTTTATTGAAGTAAAGTATAATAGGCCCATGAGTTAACCAAGAGACGCTCTGGCAGCAAAGAATTCGTTCGATAGTAATGAAAGATGTTTGCTCATCCAACACTACCGAGCGGCTAAGCGGTGAGAGGAAGGATTACCTTGACTACAAAGGTAATTGTATGAGATGAAGAAAAGGGAGTGTGACCACCATGAATTGGAAAAAAGTAGTGACATTAGGTATGGCAGCGTTGACATTGGTAGCGTTTACCGCCGGTTGCGGCAGTGATACGAATAAGGCGGATACGCAGACGTTGCCGAAAAAGATTGTTATCGGTCTTGACGACAACTATCCGCCTATGGGATTTCGCGATGAAAAAGGTAATCTCGTAGGCTTTGATATTGATATGGCGAAGGAAGCGGCCAAGCGAGCAGGCATGGAAGTAGAATTCAAACCTATCGACTGGGACAGCAAGGAAGCGGAATTGAAGAGTAAGCATATTGATGTTCTCTGGAACGGTCTTACGGTAACGGAAGAACGCAAACAGAACATGGCATTTACCAAACCGTATTTGAAAGATAAACAAATCATCGTAGTCAGAAAGGATTCTCCGATTAACTCCAAGGAACAGTTGGAAGGTAAAATCGTAGGCACGCAGCAGGGCAGTACCGGTGAAACGGTAATGGAAAAGGATCCGTTCACTAAAAAAATTAAAGAAGTGAAAAAATACGGTGACTATGTAAATGCGTTTATGGATCTTAAATTAGGTCGTATCGATGCCATGGTTGTAGACGGCATCGTAGGTAACTATACAATGAGTAAAGAACCCGGCGAATTCCGTGCGGTAACGGGCAGTGATTACGGCTCCGAAGATAATGCTATCGGCCTTCGCAAGGAAGATACGGCATTGCGTGAAAAACTGAACAGCATCTTAGGCGACATGATGAAAGACGGCACAGCAGATAAGCTGGCAGAAAAATGGTTCGGCACATCTGCGTTGCTCGACAAAGATGCCTATAAATAAAATGGCAGTACCCAAGCGTAGGGAGGCATAGTCCTCCCTATGTTTCATGTAGAGGAGGTTATCATGGATTATTTACTTCATATCGTTCCGATTATTTCCGAAGGTTTGGAAGTAACGGTTTCGTTATTCTTTGTGGTGTTGGTGCTATCGTTGCCATCCGGTATTTTACTGGCTATGCTTCGGTTGTCACCGCTGACGATTGTACGTCGTATCGTTGAGTTTTATGTGTACATCATGCGTGGCACGCCGCTTATGCTTCAGATCTTATTTATTTATTACGGCTTGCCTTTTATTCCTTACATCGGTGTACAGTTAGATGCACCGACGGCGGCAGTGATTTCCTTCGTATTAAACTATGCGGCCTATTTGTGTGAAATTTTCCGCGGCGGTATTCAATCGATTCCGAAAGGGCAATACGAAGGAGCCAAGGTGTTGGGCTTTACCTATGCGCAGACCATGCGTAAAATTATTTTGCCGCAGGTGATTAAGCGCGTGTTGCCACCGCTGGCTAACGAAACGATTAACTTGCTCAAGGATACATCCTTGGTGTATATTTTGGCGATGAACGATGTACTCCGCATCACTCGCGGTATTGTGCAGCGTGATTTTGATACGTCGGCCTTCATCGTGGCCGGGGTCTTTTACTTGATCATGACCTTTGTTTTGACGAATATCTTTAATTACTTAGAAAAACGGTATGCCGTATATGATGAATAGGAGGGCACTATGAGCTTTATTGAAATGAAACATATTGAAAAGAGCTTCGACGGCACACCTGTTCTGAAGGATGTGTCGTTGGCAATGGAAAAGGGGGAAGTCGTGGCGATGATCGGACCGTCCGGTTCCGGTAAATCTACGTTTCTTCGCTGTTTGGGGCAGCTGGAAATTATCGACGGCGGTTCTATTTGTGTAGACGGTACCTATCTGGCTAAGAGCGAAGGCACGGCTAAAGCGGTATATGCGGATAAGGCAACGCAGCAACAATTGCTTTTGCGCATGGGAATGGTATTTCAGCAATTTAATTTATTCCCGCACATGACGGTGTTGGATAATATTTTGATTGCACCGAAGATGGTGAAGGGCATGAAGGAGGCGGATATTCTGCCGACGGCGGAACGGCTTCTTAAAAAAGTAGGCCTATGGGACAAACGGGATGTGTATCCGTCGCGTTTATCCGGTGGTCAAAAGCAACGTGTGGCAATTGCGCGGGCGTTGGCGATGAATCCGGACATTATGCTCTTTGACGAACCGACATCGGCTCTCGACCCGGAGCTGACCGGCGAGGTATTGCGCACGATTAAACAACTGGCGGAAGAACACATGACGATGATTATTGTCACCCATGAGATGGCGTTTGCTCGGGAAGTAGCAGACCGCGTTATCTTTATGGCTGATGGCATCATCCAAGAAGAGGGGACCGCAGAAGAGGTATTCGGTGCTCCGAAATCGCCGCGTACGAAAGCTTTCTTGGATTCTATGCTGTAGGTTTAAAAAGAAAATGAAAAATTTTTTATAAAAAAGAAGGAGTTCATAGGTACGGTAAAGAAATAAATAATATAAAGATTACATGTACAGATACCGGATGGAGTATCCGTTATGGGAGGGATTTATATGACGGTAGAATACAAAACGATTGTTGTTCCGGCAGATGGTTCGGAAAACTCAAAGCGTGCGTTGCAGCATGCCGTATCCATTGCGGAACGCAATAAGGCGCAGCTTGTTGTTGTTCATGTAGCTAACATCGTGTCGGCTATTTCCAATTTTGACCAGACCCCGATCAGCGGTGGCTATGTATCAGAACAGATTGCGGAAGACATGGAAGAAACGGGCAAGGAAATCCTTAACGATGTAGTGAAGGAAGTGCCGGCGGATGTAACGGTGAAGAGCGTATTCGAAGTAGGTTCACCGGGACCGGCTGTGCTTGCTGTGGCAAAGAAATTCAATGCCGATCTTATCGTCATGGGTAGCCGAGGCCTCGGCCCATTGAAAGGCTTATTCATGGGTAGTGTAAGTAGCTATGTAACGAGCCACTCCACATGTCCGGTATTGGTTGTTAAATAAGTATGACGGCAGCTGAAGGCTTTGCTCGTAAGAGCAAAGCCTTTTTTGGAATTACGGGGACAGGTGAGAAAGGAGCGAGCGATGGATACAAAAATACTGCAATGGTTGCGTAGCCGAGTGCCGGAATGGGAAGCAAACGGTTGGCTCAGTGAAGAGGGGGCCCGCGAGATTAGGAATCGGTATTTGGCGGCGCCTATCACCAAGGGGCCGTCTATGACGCGTTTGTTGGTGCTCGCCATGGGATCTATATTGGTAGGCATGGGAATATTTTTGCTCTTTGCCGGGTATTGGTACGGATTTTCACCGAATGGGCGCTTCGATTGGAGCCTGGTTATTGTGGTGCTGTCTCTATTGGTACTGGGGATTGCCGTGGGACATGCCAAGCGCGGCGGCGCGCTTGCAGAAGGGGCAACGTTACTTTTTATGGGTGCGCTTAGTGTGTCGACGTTTCTCATGGCCGATACATACTATACCGGCGAAGCGGTGGGCATCTATGTGCTGATGGTGTTAATGCTTAGTTTGCCGGTTATCTATATCATGGAATCCGGCATCGGCATGATCGTGTATTTATTGGGTGCCCTGGTATGGAGTGTGTCGTCGCATGCGGTGGCAGTTCATGCGGAACCTATCGTGCTGTGGGGGCTGTTGGCATTGGGCGTGCCCTTCTATTGGCATACGATTCAGCGATACAAGGAACGACACTTTCTCTTGCTATGGTTGTCGTGGGCATATATGGCAGCTGCGCTGGGAGCCTTGTTTTTCGTCATTGAGTCATATAATCTGTCGCTGGCTTTGGTACTTGTCGGTGCCTTTGCCAACGGCACGTTTGCCATGGGAAGTCTTTCGCGGAGCAAGGGCATTTGGACATTGCCGTTTCGCGGAATCGGAGCATTGGGACTTTTATATGTAGTCGTGTGCGGTACTTTGCTCAGCACTTGGCAAACGGAAGCGGTGATTACTCCCGGATGGTTTACAGGATTGCTTGCCGTAGTGGGACTGGGCGCTACGCTATATTTGGAACGGCGCTTGTTACAGGCACGATTGGTGACGGAATCGATCATCGGGCTGTGCCCGCTAGTCTTGGCCGGCATCAGCGGAGCCGTTCACGGCGGAGTGTCTCCTTTTATGGCGTCCGCAATCTTTAATGTGTATATCATCTTTTTAGCCATCATCATGTGTATCCGCGGCACGGTAGAAAAGCGGGTAGGTCTTTTCAACGGCTGTGTCGTGATGTGCATTGCCATGATGGGGGCGCGATTCTTCGATCCGGCCTTTACCTTTGTAGAGCGGGGCATTGTATTTCTACTGGTAGGCTTGGCCGTGTTCGGCATTAATGCATTTTATATGTGGCGTAAGCATTTACAGGTACAGCAAGGGAGTCGGCAAACGAACCGACAAACAAATCGGCAAGCAAACCTACAAACAAATCGAATCGGTACAGATGGAAAAGAAAAGACATTGCCGCAACGTGAAGCTGATGACAATACATCTTCGGTTGTGCCGCTGCGCATGACTAAAGGAGAAGGACATCGTATGCTGCGAGAGCCTAAACGTGAGGAAAGCGAAGCGATGAAGGGAGGCGAAGACCATGAAGTATAGAAAATGGATTGTCTTTGCCTTGGTGGCCATCGGTGCCATTGTGTCGCAATTCTTCGTGCAACAACGGTATACAAGCCTACTTCAGGTAGGCAGTGAATATCAGTGGCCGGTGTCTATCAGTCGAAGAGCAAGTTGGATTCCGTCCGACTATTTGCATGTTACTTTTTTGGGTGCCCAAGGCCCGTGGATGGGAGAGCGGGCACCGGTGGAGCAGCAAGAAGCTTATGTTGTGGTAGTGCCCAAGCCCAGCGGATTACTTACGGTTAAGGAAGTTACACCCAATCGACCGGATAGCGGCGAATACATATTGGCTCGTATTACGCGCTATGAAAACGGTATCGCAGAATTTCAGATTCCCTTTGATCGCGTTAAGGTGGATCTCAGTAAAGTGAATCCGCAATTTTATAAAGGCTATAAGGGCACGCTGTTGGCAACGCTAAAAGTGAAAGATGGTCACGGTGTGGTGACGGGCGTTTACTCTAAAGGTGTATCCATCGAGATAGCAAAGCCCGGCAGCATTGAAGAGCAGGAACGAGATAGTCGCATACCCTTGGAAGAGTTGGGAAACGGTGACGGCAAGATAACGCCGCCCGTAGAAGAGTAGCGGAAGACGGAGTATTGGGTATATAATAGTACCGATACTAATTAGAGGAGTGACATGATGGACCTGCGTACAGAAGAAATAGATTATTTGCAATTAGCCGAGTTGTTTAAGGTGCTCGGCGATCCTACACGATTGCGCATCGTGCAGCTGTTGCTTGCGAAGGAGATGTGCGTATCCGATATTGCCGATGCCATGGATATGGGACAGTCTGCCATTTCCCATCAACTGCGCGTGCTCAGACAAGCGCGGCTTGTCACCTTTCGCAAGGAAGGCAAGACGGCATGGTACAGCTTGAACGATGATCATGTGACGGTATTGCTCGAACAAGGCATCGAGCATGTATCACATCAATAGACGAGTAACGTGTCATTATATGAAGGGCTGCTTTGTTCATTGCATGGACTATGAACAGAGCAGTCCTTTTTGCCGTCCTTTTTTAGAAGACAGGTTGCGGTTTTTGGTTGGTGATTACGGGGTGGGAGTGCTATAATAAGATGTTGTATAATAACACAGTTAGGTAACCGAATGAGTGGGGCCGCTGCGGCGGTCATGTGAGGATCTACATGAATTACAATACAATGACATTACAACTGACAGACCCTTTATCCTTTTGGCGTCACTTTGATGGCCGGGAACGGGTCTTTTGGTATGATACACAGAAGCAGCGTTTGATTATCGGTGCCGATCGTCGTGCGGTGCTGCAAACGGAAGCTGATAGTAAGGCGTATCCGTACATATTTTACGGGCGTACCTTTTTTGACACGGCCCGCGGTGATCTGTGGCGAGATATGGGCAATGAAATGATTGCATTCTCCCATTATTACATAGCCGATGCCGACGGTGAGCGCTATATGTATGCGGATGTACCGGAAACGATTGACGATGACCGAACGATACTTCGCACACATCACTATGAGGAACGTACCGATGACTACGAAGCTTGGCAACGATTGTTTACGGCTATTACATCGGCGATTCAAGACGGGCGCATTACTAAAGCCGTAGCCTCCCGCGAGGTGCACTTGGTGGGCGATGAGGATTTTGATGAATGCAGTATTCTCCATCGTCTCGTCAGCAATAATCCGGGATGCTTTATTTTTGGCTACCACAAAGAGGGACGTACCTTCTTGGGGGCATCGCCGGAGATTTTAGTGCAAAAGGAAGGCTCCTGTATTACCAGCTATGCTTTGGCCGGTACAATCGGCAAAACGGCAGAGAATCGCGAGGCGCAGGGACAGCGGTTGCTACAAGATGATAAGAATGTGCGGGAACATGGTATCGTGGTGCGCATGATTACGGAATCTATGAAGCGCTTGGCTTCTTCGGTAACAGCGGGGCCGATGGAATTGATGGAGTTGAAAAATCTGTTTCACCTGCGTACCTTAGTGACTGCCGAGGACAACGAACACAGTTTGTTGGATTGGAGCGGCGTGCTGCATCCGACGCCGGCTATGGGCGGTCAGCCACGGGATGTTTCTCTGAAATTACTCAAGGAGTATGAAGGTCATGAACGCGGACTGTATGCATCCCCGCTGGGCATGTGGGACAGCAAAGGCGACGGCGTATTGGCCGTAGGCATTCGATCGGCCCTTGTTAAAGGCAAGCATATGTATGCGTATGCGGGCTGCGGCATTGTGGACGGATCCGAGTGCGATGAAGAATATACGGAAACGAAGACAAAGCTGAGAACGATAGTGGAGGCCCTGTAATGAATGAGTATTTAGCGTCTGCCGTAGATGAGCTGTATCTGTTAGGCGTTAGGGATGTTGTATTCAGTCCCGGATCACGGTCTACGGCCTTGGCAATTTTGTTTACGGCGTATAAGAAATTTTCTACATATATGAATTTGGACGAACGGTCCGCCGGCTTTTTTGCCCTCGGATTAGCCAAGGCATCACGGCGTCCGGTGGTGTTGGTTTGTACCTCCGGTTCCGCCGGTGCCCATTATTTACCGGCGCTGGCAGAGGCGAAGCACAGTCGCGTACCGCTTATCATCATTACGGCGGATCGTCCGGCGGAATTACGAGCCGTGGGAGCGCCGCAGACGATGAAGCAGGCAAATTTGTTCGGTGAGTTCGTTGCTTACTACGAAGAACTGGCGGCCCCCACAGAAAGTACGCCAAACGTGTATCCGCGAACGGTGATTCAAAAAGCCGTGCTGGCTGCTACAGATGTAGCCCCGGCACCGGTGCATATTAATGTTCCCGTCAGCGAACCGTTGATGCCGGATACAGATGAATCACATTTTACTATGGGACGCAGCCAGCGCGGATTTCGTATTATACCGGGCCAGATGACAGCGGCGTTGCCGGAACTTCCCGTAGGTCGGCGCGGTTTATTTTTATGCGGGCCCGATTATCGAGGGGATAGCTATGCGGCTGACATAGTGAAGCTGGCCGAAGCATGGCAGGTGCCCATATTGGCGGATCCGCTATCACCGGTGCGGCGCTTTACGCATTCGCACATTATAGACAGCTATGATGCGTTCTTATCGTCTGATGAGGTAAAGGCCGATATAAAACCGGATTTTATGGTGCTGTTCGGACAGATTCCTGTATCAAAACGGGTCCAGCAGTTTATGCGTCTTCACAATGATGTACTATGCGTGCAGGTGGATCCGGCAGTGGAGTATCGCAATGCGGCCTTGACTACGAATGTAGTGGTGCGCAGCGATGTAGCTTTGTTTTGTCGTGAGGTATTAGCGCAAATGTTGCCTACGGATGTAACGGAAGCAACGGCGTACACAGCTCGTTGGCAAGAGTATCAAAGACGAATGCGTACGCAACTATCTACCGTAGCGTCGGAGCCGTTCCTTTTTGAAGGGCGCATCATTAGCTTGCTCCAGAAACAGATGCCCAAGGATAGTCGCTTGTTGGCAGCAAATAGTATGACCATTCGCGACATGGATTACTTCTGGACAGCCGGTTCGGCGGATGTAGAACTATTGGGCAATCGCGGCGTTAACGGAATTGATGGTACGGTGTCGACGGCGTTGGGAATAGCGGCGGCCGGTAAACGCACTGTTATGGTTACCGGTGACTTATCGTTTCTACATGATATGAACGGTCTTATCATGGGGAAAACACATCGGATTCCGTTGGTAATCGTTCTGTTCAATAATGATGGTGGCGGTATTTTTGAATATCTGCCGCAGCGGGAATCACCGCACTTTGATTATTTGTTTGCTACGCCGCACGGGCTTGATTTCGGCGGCTTGGCACAGCTTACAGGTTTGCGGTATTGTAAGGCGGAGTCGTATGAAGCATTTAATCGCACGTTGGCGGAAGCGTTAAGCGGCGATGATATATATTTGATTGAAGTGCCCACCGATCGGGCACGCAGTAGAGAGTTACATAGAAAGTATACGGTGATGCGATGAGTCATGAACTTTATACGAGCGAAGCTTTAATAGGAGATGATTACGAGGCAATGGCACTGGAGGAATCGTTGCGCGAAGGACAGGGAACCTGTATCGGCATAGACAGTAAGGAATATTATGTGCATATGCATGGGGATAAGCACGGCGTGCCGCTGATTTGTTTTCATGGTTTTGGCGAGGATGGACGCACTTGGGATCAACTGACATTGCCCGGTTTCCGTATCTATGCCATTGATATGATGGGGCATGGTAAGACTTCGGTACCGTGGAGTCCGGCATCGTACGATTCGGATATTATATTGGATGATTTACAATTTCTTTGTACAGTCATCAGCCGGAGAAAGCCTTTCGTACTATTAGGTTACTCTATGGGCGGGCGCCTGGCTTTACAAATGGCATTGGAGTATCCCGACTTGCCCTATCGTGCGTTGATTCTCGAGTCGGCATCGCCGGGTATTAAGGATAGACATGATCGATTGCAACGGTGCATAAAGGATGCGGGATTGGCGGCTAGGATAGAGTCGCATGGGGCAATATGGTTTGCGAACTACTGGGAAAAGTTACCTATCTTTGAAACGCAACGCCATTTGCCACCGGCCGTACAGGCGGCTATTAGGCAACGCCGTTGTGAGGTATCGCCGCACGGCCTTGCCGGCATGCTTCGCGGTGCAGGGCAGGGAATGTTCCTTTATGCAGGCAATAAGCTGAATAGACTGAAGATGCCCACTCTTTATATCAGCGGAGAGCTGGATGAAAAATATGATACGATTCGGCGCGAGGTGTATGCGCAGTGGCCAAATATTACGACAACGTCTGTTGCCGGTGCGGGGCATAATGTGCATGTAGAAAAGCCGGAGGAATTTGCCGAGATTGTCGGCTTATTCTTAGGCTGTTAACACAATTACTATCTTTCATATAGATATGACAGAATGTATAAGGAGGTCATGGTATGAGCAAATTTAACTGGCAAGTATTGGACAGAGGGTATGAGGATGTCATTTATGAAACCTATAATGGCATTGCTAAAATTACCATTAATCGTCCGGAAGTACGCAATGCATTCCGCCCTAAAACAGTAGTGGAACTGATTGATGCGTTTACGGTAGCCCGCGATGATGCGGAAGTAGGTGTTATTATTCTGACCGGTGCCAACCATGGACAGGGTGAGGATAAGGAAGCGTTCTGCTCCGGCGGCGACCAACGCGTTCGCGGTAATGGCGGTTATGTCGGTGAAGACCGTATTCCTCGTTTGAACGTGCTCGATTTACAGCATTTAATTCGCATTACGCCGAAACCGGTTATTGCTATGGTTAACGGCTATGCAATCGGTGGCGGTCATGTGCTTCATATCGTATGTGACTTGACCATTGCTTCGGAAAATGCGAAGTTCGGGCAAACCGGTCCGCGTGTAGGATCCTTTGATGCCGGTTACGGTGCCGGTTACTTGGCTCGTTTGGTAGGTCATAAAAAGGCTCGCGAAATTTGGTTCCTTTGCCGCCAATACACGGCGCAGCAGGCATTGGACATGGGGCTTGTCAATACGGTGGTACCTTTCGATAAGTTAGAAGAAGAAACGGTGAAATGGTGTGAAGAAATTTTACAGCTTTCCCCGATGGCGTTACGTTTCTTGAAGGCATCCTTTAATGCCGATACGGACGGTTTAGCAGGTTTGCAGCAGCTCGGCGGTGACGCAACCCTTCTTTACTACACAACGGATGAAGCCAAGGAAGGCCGCGACGCATTTAAGGAAAAACGCAAACCGGACTTCAAGCAATTCCCGAAATTCCCTTGATGGTGAGGTGCAGTCATGGAATGGCTTCGACGATGGGCGGTTGAACGGCCGTCGGCACTCTTTTTAAATGAGTGGACCTATGGTGATGTGTACGAAGCGACGATAGCGGTGGCTACCTACTTGCAAGAGGCATTGGAAGGGCAGCGGCGTGTGGCACTTCGAGCAGAAAACTCCGTTGCTATGGCGGTCACTTTATTTGCGGCGCTATTGTGCGGTAAGGAAGTGCTGACGATAAATACGCATTTGACGGCGGGCGAGGTGGCGGATCAGATGCAAACGTTAGAGATTACCAGCTTGCTAACCGTAGCCGGGGATGTCCCGTGGAATGGAATCGAGGACATTTCAGCAATGGGACTTCATAGTTTACATATAACCGTGCCGACACGCTCATCAAAAGCGGCAGAGAAACGCGATGCGTTAACGGCAGCCGGCGGTAAAACGGTGATGCCGAATTCACCGGCAAACACGTCCTTTTGTTGGCAGCCGGATGATAAGGCAATAGCGGTGATTATGAATACCAGTGCGACTACGGGACGCTTTAAATCGGTACCTATTCGTTGGGGACAGATTCGCGCGCATGTAGCGGCATCGGCGGAGGTTATCGGTGTCGAAGCCGAGGATAACTGGCTTGTTGTGTTACCGATGTTCCATGTGTCGGGATTGTCCATTATACTTCGTACCCTTTACAATGGTACGGCGGCCACGATTATGCGCAAGTATGAAGAAGGTCCGGTACTGAAGGTTATCGGCGCAGGTAAGGTGAATATGATTTCCTTGGTGCCTACGATTTTACAGCGAATTATTGAAGCCGTGCCGGCACATGGTTTGCGGATGATTCTCTTAGGCGGTGAATTTATTCCTCAGCCTTTGATTAAGCGGTGCTTGGAAAAACGATTACCTGTATATAAAACATACGGTATGACGGAAAGCTTTGCACAAAGTGCGACTTTTAATATTTTAGCGTATCCCCATAAATTGGCGGCGGTGGGTAAGCCCTTGCCGGGCGTAACAATTACCGTTAAGAATCAGGACAGCCACGGTGTCGGTGACATATGGATACAGTCGCCAATGTTGATGACGGGGTATTTGGGAAAGAAACCATTATCGCCGGAAGGTCTTAATACCGATGATATTGGTTATATTGATGAGGATGGCTTTTTATATTTGTTAAATCGCCGCAAGGATATTATCATCTCCGGCGGAGAAAATATTTATCCTAAAGAATTGGAAGATACCTTATATGAACTGGACGGCTTGGAAGAATGTGCGGTCATACCGGTAGCAGACGCACATTGGGGACAGGTACCGGCATTGTTTTATGCCGGTACGGTAGCACCGGAGGCAGTACGTGATTTTTTGGCAAACCGTTTGGCGCGGTATAAGTTGCCGAAGTACATACGACAGATTGCGAGTCTGCCGAAAAATGCATCCGGTAAAGTACTGCGAGGCGAGCTACACCTATGAAGGACAGCGATAATGTACGGTTCGTTGCCGCATCGGCAGAGAACTATGACAATGACGGTGCATCTGTACCGACAGCGGTGCAGGTTGCCCGAGTGACTGTACGACACGTTGTGCTGCCGATGAAATTTGCCTTTGTTACGGCAAAAGGGAGGCTGGCGCAGCGCGACACTTTATGTGTGACAGTTACCGATAACACAGGACTTACGGGCTATGGTGAGATAGTGGCTTTTACGACACCGTTTTATACGGCAGAAACGCTGGATACGGCGTGGTCACTGTGCACCGAGTGCATCGGTCCGCGCTTAGTGGGGTACCGTATAACGAATCCGGAACAGGTAGCCGACGATATAGTGCGATTAATCGGTAGCGACGCCTATCCAATGACAACGGCGGGCGTTGAAAATGCGCTGTTGGATCTATACTATAGGAAGTTGGGTCAGCCTATGGTAAGCACCTTTTTCGGTGAGCCTCTTACGCCGATGATTGCGTCGGGGGTTGTCATCGGAGACATGGCGCTGGATGACATGTTGGCAAAGGTGAGACGAGAAGTTGAGAAGGGATGTAAACGTATTAAATTGAAGATTAATCCATCGGATGCGGTAGAACGGGTGAGCTTGGTGCGCCGCACTTTTCCGGAGATTACATTGGCAGCGGATGCGAATCGCAGCTTTCATGTCAGTGAATGGCCGTTGATACAGGCACTGGCACCGTATAAGCTGGCGTGTGTTGAAGAACCGCTGGATGCGGATGTGTCGGTGCTGGGAAAATTGCGGCAAGATACGCCGTCAAGCACACCTATTTGCCTTGATGAAAGCGTGCAATCCATGGATGATTTACGACGGGCACACCGTGCAGGTGCCTTGGACGTGCTCAATGTTAAAATCGGTCGTCTCGGCGGCTTAGTACGGGCGAAGGAAATCATTCACTATTGCCGGAGGCAGCATATCGCCTATTGGATTGGAAGTATGGTAGAAAGCGGAATATCTAAGTGGCTGCATGTACAGTTGGCAGCATTACCGGATACGTATATGGCCGGCGATTTGTCGGATTCCGCCAGATATTTTGAAAAGGATGTGATATGTCCGGATATCGCATTCAGTGAAGGATCTATGCAGGTGCCTACAGGTATAGGCTCGGGGGCCGTTGTGGATGAAGCTGTGCTGAATCAGTATACGCAGCGGCAGGTAACTTTTACGCCATGAAAAAGAGAGGAGCGAGACCGATGAAGTCGTTAGTAGAGCAGCTTACTATTGAATATGTGCGTTGTACGGAAACGGGATTGGAAAGTCGTATGAAACTAGGTCCCTTCCATGCACAGCCGTTCGGTTATTTGAACGGCGGCGCCACGATTGCATTCTGCGAAGCTATCGCCGGTATGGCCTCAAATGAGATTGAAAGAGGAGAGTATCTGGGGGTGGGACAGTCCGTTACGGCACATCATGTGCGACCTAAAAAGGCGGAAGGGACTGTTACCGCAATCGGAGAACTGTTGCATCGCGGTAAGCGCAGTCATGTATGGTCTATTCGCGTCGTTGACGAGGAGGATCGATTGATCTCGCAGGTTACGGTTGTAAACGCCCTGATTGCAGCGAACTAACTCAGTGTTACGGTCGATGTGAATTGGAGGTTTTTTTATGGCTACCGAAGAGGTAAAAACAGAGCTTCACGAGCCAATTATGTCGCCTCAAAAGGAATACGTGGAAATCAACGGCTACGTTGTATTTTGGGGCTTGTTTTATGCTGCTTTGTTTGCGTTGGCAGTAGGGTATTTATGTCTTAAAATCGGTCAGACCGTCGATGCGTTTGCACCGGTATCGGTATTGGCTATGGGCATGGCGGTTATGTTCAAACGCAAAAATGCATTCCCGGAAACGGTGCATATCCAAGCCATTGCTAGCTCCGGCACAAATGTGTTGTGCGGGGCCATGTTTATTTTGCCGGCTATTTATATTTTGAAAATGCCGAGCTTATCCTTCTTCCAGATGATTGTGCCGATTATTCTCGGCGGTCTTTTGGGTGTGTTCCTGTCCGTTATGTTCCGGCGGTATTTCTGTGAAGAAATGAATTCCGTATATCCGTTCCCGGCCGGTCGTGCCGCTGCAGAAGTATTGAGCAGCTCTGAAGGCAGTAAGGCAAAGCTGATGATTGTCAGCGGTACCTTGGCTATGGCATACGACTTTGTATTGAACAGCTTAGGATGGTGGAAGGAAGGGATTTCTTCGGCTGCTTTTTCCTGGGGACAGGTACTGGAAGATAAATTAAAGCTGAGCTTCGGTCTTGATAGTGATGCGGCCTTGCTCGGTATCGGTTACTTTACGGGGTTGCGTTACGCAGCTATTATTGCGGCCGGTTCCTTCTTCTCCTGGTTTGTATGCGTGCCGATTGTATACTACTTAGGTGGTACGCATCCGATGGTGATTGATGGTCAGACGGTGATGTTGGCGGATGCACCGGTACGTGCCGTATTCAGCAACTATGTACGTCATGTAGGTATCGGTATGCTGGCTATGGCCGGGGTCATCGGTCTTTTGACAATGGCCGGTGTAGTTAAGGATGTTGTCGTTCGTGCGTTAAAAGATATTTTTACGCCGAATAAGACAGTGCAGGTAGAAATCTTGCGCACGCAGCGCGATTTACCGATGTCCGTATTGGCATTAGGTATTATTGCTACTGTCGTTTTATTTGCTATTTTCTTCCATATTTATTACGCGCAAACTTTCTTACAGACTATTTTAGCCTTCCTTATCGTTTTGATTTTGGGATTCCTGTTGTCTGTAGTAGGTATCAGTTCTATCGCTTTTACCGGTAACGAACCGGTATCGGGTATGACCATCTTTATGATTATTCTCTCGGCGGTAGTATTGGCTTCTACCGGTATGACCGGTGATGTCGGTATCATTGCAATCTTAATGATGGCAGCGTTCCTGGGTACCACTATTGGTGTAGCCGGTAACTTTATGTCGGAATTGAAGGTAGCCTACTTGGTAGGTGCTACGCCGAAACGCATGCAGCTGTGGCAGTTGGTAGGTGTTATCGTATCTGCTGTTGTGTCCGTAGGCGTATTGCTCTTGTTAAATCATGCATATGGATTTACCGGTCCGGATGCATTGCCGGCACCGCAGGCAAATGCGATGGCAGCTATTGTTCAGCCGCTTATGTCCGGCGGTAGCGCTCATTGGCCGTTGTATATGGCCGGTGCTCTTTTCGCCGTTGTACTCTGGATGATTGGTGTGCCGCCGTTGGCTTTTGCCCTTGGTAGTTACTTGCCAATGGAAATCAACTTACCGGTCTTGGTAGGCGGCTTGATTTCTCATTTGGTATCTCACAGCAGTGATGATAAGGATACTAATGAATTGCGCCTCAGTGAAGGCAGCACCATTGCATCCGGCTTTGTAGCCGGCGGTGCTATCGGCAGTTTAATCAGTGCGGTATTGCGCATTGCCGGTATCGACTGGTTTGCTAAGGCATGGCATGCTACCCAAGGTGCTACGTATTTGGGCATCGTAATGTACTTAGTACTTTGCGTGTTCATGTATAAGGTAGCGGTAAAGGTAAAAGCTAAGTTATAATAACAAAAATAGCCCTCTCCCACTAGGAGGCTCGGTCTTGCGAAGAGCCTCCACGCAGGAGAGGGTTTATTTTTTTATATTCTCTTATATCGGAAAAAGGTAATAGGCAAAGAGTATGGCTAGTGGCATGGTGACGGCCGAGAAAAGGGTGGTGGCCATGACGATTTGCGTAGCCAACTCCGGATGATTTTTCATTTCAAAGGCGATGAGGGCCGTGTTTACCGCGGAAGGTACGCTATAGCTAATGATGATAGCCTGGGCAGAGATAGGATGCACCGGTGAATAGAGGGTGATAAACAAGAGCATCAAGGTGGCAGCAATAATCGGACCGCCGATGAGGCGTAAGGCCGTAGCGACCATAACGTCTTTCTTTATAAAATTCAAAGGAGTGCGACTCATTTGTACACCTAAGGTCATCATAGCCATACCAACGAAGGCATGAGAGAAGATGCTCAGCGGTGACCAAACCATAAGAGTGGTAAGATCGTAGGGAATCCAGCGCGCCAGAACAGCAGCGGGGGCTACATATAACACCGGCATATGAAAGACCATGCGCAATGCATCGCGTTTAGTCAGTACGCCGACACCGGCTTGATAAAAGCCCAGCGTATTACAGCTGATGGTTTGGATGATAAAAGAAGCGATAATGGCGACGATGCCTACTTCCACATAAGGTGTTTTGCCGTTGACGATGTATGGTACATTGGAAAATACAAAGGTGGCAATGGCAATCCCTATATTGCCTCCATTGTTAAACATGGTAGCATTGCGGATGATCTGGGTTTTCTTCAAATCATAGCCCAGCAGTTTACTGACGCCGACACCAACATAACTGTTGCTGATTAAGATGAGCAGGGCACAGAAGAAAATTTCGATACTTTCCGTTGTTAAATGAGCCGTGTAAATTTGAGTGAATACGTAGGTAGGTAAGAGAATAAAAAAATTCAGCTTACTTAAGGTACGTAAATCCAATGTAAATAATTTATCCAATATAAAGCCGGCGAATACCATAATGAGAATCGGCATAATGCTGGTCCAAAAAATATGTATAAACAGTTCCATACATGACTTCCTTCCTAAGAGAGGGACAACCTCTGTTAATTCTATACCTACACTTGTTATTTATACTATATCACAGTGAAGTAAGAATAAAAATATATTAATTTCCTATAGCCGGTATGAAAATATGTACTGCCTACATTCTTTAGTGAGATACTATCATAATGTAGTACCCATAGAAAAGAGAATGCATATAGCCTGTGATTAGCAAAGATAATTAACTGACAATTTATGCCTATGTGATGAATGAGACGTGCGGAACTGCGTGTTTTGTAGTAATATGGATATGAACAGATAAATATATATTGTGCTCTGCTTTTAGAAAGACTGCGATGGCGTATATGATATGGTGATGAGCAGAGCATCAGAGTCGATACGATAAGGAGGTAGTGAGATGAATAAGAAATGGTTGGGGGTAGCATTAAGTGCGTTGTTATTGGTAACGGCCGGTTGCGGGCAAAGCGATGACACAAAAAAAGCGGATGTTTCAAAAGAAACTATTACGGTATCAGCAGCAGCCAGCATGCAGGCAGCTATGAACGAGTTGAAGGATGATTACGTGAAGGCACATCATTTGGATGCTTCCCAGATCGCAATTAATTACGGCGGTTCCGGTACGCTGCGGCAGCAAATTGAGCAGGGGGCACCTACGTCCATTTTTATTTCGGCTAACGAAAGTAATATGAAGCTGTTACAAGATAAGAATTTGGTGGAAAAGGTAAAGCCTTTGACGGCGAACTCATTGGTACTTATCGTTCCCAAAGGTAAGCAGGCCTATAAAATCAGTGATTTAGGAAATGTAAATCGCTTGGCTATCGGCGCGGTTGAAACGGTACCGGCCGGTAAGTATGCAGAAGAAAGTCTTAAAAAATTAGGTGTATGGGAACAAGTACAACCTAAGCTGGTATATGCGAAGGATGTAAAAGCAGTAACCGCTTATATTGCGGAAGCAACAGCGGATGCAGGATTTGTGTATAAGACGGATGCCATGGCTTCCAAGGATCGCGTTGTCATTACCGATACGGCTCCGGCAGACAGTCACAAGCCAATTATCTATCCTATTGCGTTAGTAACAAAGAACGAAAATCAATTGGCTAAGGATTTTTATGCGTATCTGACCAGTGCCGAAGCACAACAGATTTTACAGAAGTACGGATTTACCAGTGTACCGAATACAGCAAAATAAATGCATAGCGGTAGCTAGCAAGGAGTAGTTATAAACTATGAGTCCATTATGGTTGTCGCTGGAGGTTGCTCTCCTGGCATTAGTACATATTATCGTAGTGGGCCTGCTGCTGAATTATATATTGAAGCGGTATGATGTGAAAGGCAAGGCACTCATCGATTCGGTGTTGACCTTGCCTTTAGTTTTGCCGCCGGTAGTAGTGGGCTTTGCGTTGTTAGTTATTTTTTCCCCCGGCGGAGCCTTTGGTGCGTGGCTGCAGTCCATAGGAATACAGGTGGTATTCAGCAAAATGGGGGCTGTATTGGCATCATCGATCATCGGCTTTCCATTATTTTATCAGACAGTGCGGGCAGCGCTAAGTTCGATTGATCCCGCTGTAGAAGATGTGGCTCGTACCTTGGGTGCTTCGGAACTGCGGATTTTCTTTACTATTTCTATTCCCTTGGCTTGGAAGGGAATTGTGACGGGGGCTATTTTGGCATTTAGTCGAGCATTGGGGGAATTCGGTGCGACGATTTTAATTGCCGGTAATATTCCGGGGCTTACACGGACCATGCCGCTGGCTATTTATTCTTTAGTGGAAGTAGGCGATTACAGCGGAGCCTTTGCTATTGTCGTTTATATCTGCGCGCTTACGCTGGGTTTGTTGTGGAGTGTACATCTTATTACCAAGGGCGGTTTATTCGGACAGCGACGCTGATATAATTGTTCTGATCGTTTTGAAGTAAGCATTTTGGGTGTTAGTGTTATTGGTGTTAGTATTACTAGTGTTAGTATTATTAGTGTTACTATTTTTAGTAGTGTTGCTGTTTTGAGCGCTAGTCGTTTTAAAGTTAACGGTGCGACGTTGAAGGATGAAGAAATAAGGAGCGATGGAGTTTGATATCTTTTGCAATAACAGTGCAGCGCCCAACGCTGTTAATACAGGCAGAGGGCGTATTGGATACCGGGATTACTACACTAACCGGTTCTTCGGGAAGCGGCAAGTCTACCATCATCAAATCGCTGGCCGGTTTGGTACGCCCTACTACGGGATGTATTATCCGCAATGATGAGGTATGGGTGGATACGACAAAGAATATTTTTCTGGCTCCGCAGCAACGCTTTGTAGGTTATATGCCTCAGGGAAATATTGTTTTTCCACACATGTCGGTATATCACAATATTACCTATAGCAAACGCGGTGATGAAGCGTTACTATCCCATATTATGAATCGCTTGGGACTTGGTAAGTACAAAGATATAAAGGCAGGCACATTATCGGGCGGTGAGCAACAGAGGGTAGCATTAGGGCGTGCTCTATATGCTAAGCCGGTCATACTGCTTTTGGATGAACCGTTGTCGGCATTAGATTGGAATTTGCGGGAACAGGTACGCCGGGATTTGGTAGATATTATCGGTGAATGGCAGATCCCCTGCTTATGGGTTACTCATGATAAAAATGAAGCTGATGAGGTAGGACAACAGCGATGGCATTGTGAGGCAGGGCAGTTATATACAGAATAAACAGAATGAGAAGCTTATAGATATGAAAAAGACCGACGATGGAAAACCACCGTCGGTCTTTTAGTATGCACTTGCATACATGTAATGCCACTTGGCTATATTATTATATAGTATTGCAACCTTGCGTTCACTATAATCAAGCTACTTAGTAGTTAGAATTAGAGAAGAACGTCGCTATGCTGGGAGAAGTAAGCCTGCGGATGAGCACATACCGGGCAAACCTGCGGAGCTTCGTTACCTACATGAATGTAACCGCAGTTAGCGCAAATCCAAGCAACTGGCTGTTCGCGTTTGAACACTTTACCGCCGTTTACATAGCTAAGAAGATCGTTGTAGCGTTCTTCATGACGAGCTTCGATGTTACCAACCTGTTCGAAGAGGTAAGCGATTTTAGCAAAGCCTTCTTCTTTAGCTACTTTAGCGAATTCCGGATACATTGTAGTGTGTTCGTAGTTTTCACCGGCAGCAGCGTCTTTCAAGTTAACAGCTACGTCAGCGTTAACGTCGCCACCCTGGAGAAGTTTGAACCAGATTTTAGCATGAGCGCTTTCGTTCAAAGCGGTTTCTTCGAAGTAATCAGCGATTTTGTTCAAGCCTGCTTTACGAGCTGCAGCAGCATAATACGTGTATTTACGGTTAGCCTGGGATTCACCAGCAAATGCAGCCTGTAAGTTCTGTTCAGTTTTAGTTCCTTTTAATTCTGACATGATAATCTCTCCTTTATGCACTCACATAAACAACAATACATACAAACTTTTAGAATGTAGTAAACAATTCAAATTAATGAATAATCATTGTTGATTACATTATAGGACATAGAAATGAGAAAAGCAAGTCTTTTTTATCGAATTTTATAAATTTATTTTCAAATGATAATGCTTATCAATGTAGATTTCATCTATGTTTCGGGAATACGTAATAGTAATATGATAATCTATACTCTGATTTTATTAAATGAGAATTAATATCATAGTAAAGAATCCTCTATTGATAATTAACGGAATATATTCTTTATATACCATTCAATGAGGTAACTTGATACGCTTTATAATAAGATAACCTACGTTACCGTAACCCAGTTTATGTCAGAATCCGGTTTGTGCTAGCGTAGATTAGGAAATCTAAAAGATAAGCGAAAGGATATAACTGCAATAAGCAAATTATGTTGCGTGGCTGGACGAAGTAGATTATGACAAGAAAGATGAAGCGGGTAAGGGCGTATTGAATTTTGCATAGAGAAAATAAGAGTGTTACAATAAGAAAGTAATAAGGTAGCGTATCGTGTAGGAGGCAGTTATGGCATTTGTTAGATATTATGTAGGCGATATAGTAAAAATGAAGAAGACGCATCCCTGTGGTAGTGACGAATGGGAAGTGCGACGTATAGGGGTAGATTTTACTATGGTGTGTCGAGGCTGCGGTCACCAAGTTATGATCGCTCGCCCTAAATTTGAAAAGGCGGTTAAAAAGATTGTGTCTCGCGGACCGGAGGCCGTAGAGTAAGAAAGGAAGTGCGACATGGTTAAGCTTACAACCTATGCAGCCAAGGGAGGTTGTGCCTGTAAGATAGGGCCGCATATATTGGCAGGTGTGTTGCAGCAAGTTCGGGTACCGACGAATGAACATGTGCTGGTAGACATGAAAGGGGCTGATGATGCCGGCGTGTATCGCTTGACGGATGATGCGGCATTAGTACAGACCCTAGATTTTTTTACGCCCATCGTAGATGAGCCTCGTACCTTCGGGCGCATTGCGGCGGCAAATAGCGTCAGTGATATTTATGCTATGGGAGGACGGCCGTTGACAGCGATGAATATTGTAGGTTTTCCCGTGCCTTTGGTAGAGCAAGGTGTATTGACGGAAGTGTTAAACGGGGCGGCGGATATTCTGGAGTCTGCCGGGATTGCAGTAGTAGGCGGACACAGCATTGAAAACGAAACGCCTATTTTTGGTTTGTCCGTTACCGGAGTGATTCATCCCGACAAGGTATGGAAGAATAGCGGTGCTAAGGTTGGCGATGCATTGATTTTGACCAAGCCTATCGGTACCGGAATTATGAGCACTGCTTTGAAAGGCGGCGTCTTTGAGACCGGCACGCAAGAGGCGGCAAACAGTATGTTTACACTTAATAAAGCGGCGGCAGAAACGGCACAACACTTTACGGTACATGCTTGCACGGATGTGACCGGATTCAGTCTTATGGGACATGGGCGTGAGATGGCAGAGGGCAGTGATGTGTCTATTGTTATCAACACAGCGCAGCTGCCTTTGTTTACGGATACGGTGGAAGCGGCATCTATGGGATTGGTGCCGGCGGCAACGTATGGAAATCGTAAAGCCGTATCGGGTATTTGTTTTGCAGAAAACGTAGATGAAGTATGGAGCGATATTTGCTTTGACCCGCAGACATCCGGTGGATTGCTGTTGGCGGTGCCGCCGGAGGAAGCCGATGATTTAGTGAAGGCCATGCATGAGGCAGGTGTAGTTGCAGCAACGCGTATCGGTGAAGTAGTAACGAAAGGAGATTGCGCAGTATATGTCAAGTAAAGAAGTAGTAGTGGACGTACGGGGAAAATTATGTCCGGTCCCCGTTATTGAAAGTAAAAAAGCTATGGATGCTTCTCCGGAAGCGGTAATTGTTACCGTCGTAGATAATGAAGTCAGCCGAGATAATGTAATTAAGTTGGGGAAATCTAAAAAGTATGCGGTAGGTATTCAGCAACGCGGGAGTGCTTACTATATTCGAATGACGCCGCCGGGTAATGATATAGTGGCAAATCAGACAGAATCGACGGCTACAGTACATGAGAAAAAAGGAATTCCCGAAGTAGGCGGTCGTGTTCTTTTGATGACCAAGGACTATCTTGGTGAAGGCAGTGAAGAGTTGGGACGCTCCTTGATGAAGACATTCTGGTTTTGCTTGACGGAAGCCGATGTAAAACCGAAAAAGATTTTCTTCATTAACAGCGGCGTTAAAATGGTTGCGGAAGGATCGGAACACTTGGAAAATCTGCAGGCTTTGGCGGATGCAGGTGTAGAGATTGCGGCCTGCGGTATCTGTCTTGATTTTTATGGCTTGAAGGAGTCTGTTAAGGTTGGCACCATTACTAACATGTATGTTATTTCCGATTCGATGATGACGGAAGCCATGGTCACTCTGTAGGCTAAAGGATTAGGAACGCGCAATGGATACTTTGATTATGTTCACCAGTTATTATTTTGCTACTAAAGCAGAGACACTTTTCAAAGAAAAGGGACTGGTGATGAAGCTGATTCCTACACCACCGCAGTTACACCATGCATGTGGCTTGTGTATTTTGCTAAAGCGAGTAGATTTGGGAATGGCTTTAGGGTACATGCGAGATAATGGTATATCGCATTCCGGGGTATATAGCTACGGTGGATCGGCGAAAGATTGTGTAAAGCTATCGGCAGATGAATTGTTCGGTGCATCGCTTAGGGGATGAGTGAGCAGAAAATCATTGCCTAAGATGAGTCAGTAGAGATTATATAAAATTTTATAAAACGATGTAAAAAGACCATCAGTTTTGCAAATGCAAAGCCGATGGCCTTTTTGTTACAGTAATTTACTTATGGATCGTATTCTGTTTATACATTAAAACGGAAGTAGGTTACATCGCCGTCTTTCATGACATAGTCTTTGCCTTCTAAGCGAACAAGACCTTTTTCTTTGGCTGCATTTTGACTGCCGCAGGCAATGAGGTCATCATAGGCAACAATTTCTGCACGTATAAATCCTTTTTCTATATCGGAGTGAATTTTGCCGGCAGCTTGCGGCGCCTTAGTGCCGTCTACGATCGTCCAGGCACGCGCTTCCATTTCACCGGCTGTAAAAAAGTTAATCAAACCGAGCAAACTGTAGCTGGCTTTAATGAGCTTATCAAGACCACTTTCGGTTACGCCTAAATCTTCGAGGAAGGCTTTGGCTTCTTCGTCGGAGAGCTCGGCGATTTCCGATTCGATACGTGCCGACACGACAACGACACCGGAACCTTCCTTAGCTGCGTATTCTTGTACACGCTTAACGTAGTCGTTACCGGAATAATCAGACACTTCATCTTCGGAAATGTTAGCTACATACAAGGATTTCTTGGCCGTTAAGAGAGTTAACTCCTTGAGCATATCCAGTTCTTCTTCTTCAAGACCAAGCGCACGCACCGGAATAGCTTCGCTAAGTGCAGCAGCTACTTTTTCTAATACCGGCAATTCGGCACGAGCTGCTTTATCACCGCTTTTGGCAATCTTTTCAATACGTTGCTGACGTTTTTCGACACTGTCCAAATCGGCCAGACATAATTCGGTATTGATAATTTCAATATCACGAATCGGATCGATAGAGCCGGATACATGTGTGATGTTAGGATCATCAAAGCAACGAATTACTTGGGCAATCGCATCTACCTGACGAATGTGACTGAGAAATTTGTTGCCCAACCCTTCGCCTTTGGAAGCTCCGGCTACGAGACCGGCAATGTCTACGAAGCGCATTGCGGCAGGGACAATTTTTTTTGACTTAAACATTTCAGCCAAGACGTTAATGCGTTCGTCCGGCACATCAACGACGCCTACATTTGGTTCGATGGTACAGAACGGATAGTTAGCTGCTTCCGCTCCGGCTTTTGTAATAGCATTGAATAGGGTACTCTTGCCGACGTTCGGCAAGCCTACAATACCTACTTCTAAATTTGTACTCATGTGTTCACCTCAAAATCATAGCGCACCTATTTTCATAGATGCGCTGTAACCATAATTTATTTTATTATAGCATTATAAATAGTGAGCACGCAATTCTTCTTCCGTTTTCGGCGACAACCATGCCGGCGGAATATCGAATACAGTGAAGGCACCGCGACCACCGTGACTGGCCAAACGATAGAGGCCGCGGGCGAAGGCGGTTAAGACAGAACCGGTGAATTCCGGATTACTGTCAAGCTGTAAAGAAAATTCATAAATATGTTTAGTTCCTTCTGTGGTTTCACCGCTGCGGATGACGAAGCCACCATGAGGAATGCCTTTGTGATTGGCATCGAGTTCTTCTTGGGAAATGAAGTTAACCGTTGTATGATAGCCTTCAAAGTAGTTCGGCATCGTTTTGATTTCTTTTTCGATAGCTGCTTTGTCGGCACCATCTTCTACGACTACGTAGCATTCGCGATCATGGGAAGAGGTGGCAGTTACTTCCGGCGTTTCACCATTGCGGATTGCGTCGATGATTTCTTTCTTCGGCACCGTATACTGGCGAGCATCTACAACACCTTTGATGCGACGAATGGCATCGGAGTGACCTTGGCTTACGCCACGACCCCAGAAGGTGTAGGATTCTCCGTGCGGCAATACGCTTTCGCCGTACACACGCTGCAAGGAGAACATACCCGGATCCCAGCCGCAGGAAATGAGACCGGCTTTACCGGAGGCAAGGGCTGCCTTTTTTACATTCTCGAAGTGTTCCGGAATGCGGGCGTGGGTATCGAAGCTGTCGATAACGTTAAAGTATTTTACAACTTCCGGTGTTTGCTCGATAAGGTCTGTAGCGGAACCTCCGCACAAGACCATGACATCGATTTTACCTTGAAAATCGGCGAGCTGATCCATTGTGTAGGTGGCTACACCGCTGTTGGTGGTGAGACCGGAACGACGAGAGAATACACCGATAAGTTCCATATCCGGCTGACGACCTACAGCAGCTTCTACACCGCGACCGAGGTTACCATAGCCTACGATACCAATTCTGATTTTGTTCATAGAGATACATCTCCTTTAAAATTTTTTGACTATACTTTGTAAAGAATATATTTAAATGGGCCCGCCGTCATAGGCGGGCCCGCATTTATAACGAGTGCGTTACCGCCGAGATGTTATCTTATTTAAAAGACAACGTCTTGATGCGTTCGATAGCGCGTAATGTATTTTCGCGACTACCGAATGCGGTAAGGCGTAAATAGCCTTCACCGGATGGACCGAAACCGGAACCCGGCGTGCTTACGATGTGAACTTTTTCTAATAAGAGATCAAAGAGATCCCAGCTGGTCATGCCGGCCGGAGCTTTTAGCCAAATGTACGGTGCGTCTACACCACCGAATACGGTAAGCCCAATGCTTTCGAGACCTTCACGAATGATGCGGGCATTTTCTTTGTAGTAGGCGATGTTCTCGCGCGTCTGTTTGTAACCATCTTCGGTATATACTGCTTCGGCAGCACGCTGAATGATATACGGCACGCCATTGAACTTGGTGCACTGACGGCGGTTCCACATCGGATTAAGCTGTTTGCGTTCGCCATCTTTAGTACGGGCAGTCACTTCCTTAGGAACAATGGTGTAAGCGCAACGAGTGCCCGTAAAGCCGGCCGTCTTGGAGAAAGAACGGAATTCGATGGCTACTTCGCGAGCGCCTTCGATTTCGTAAATGCTGTGAACGGTGTCTTCACTGGAAATGAATGCTTCGTATGCGGAGTCGAACATGAGGATAGCATCGTTTTGTTTACACCAGTCAACCCATTCTTTTAGGCGGGCACGGCTGAGTACGGTTCCTGTAGGATTGTTAGGGCAGCAAAGATATACAATATCAACGCGTTCTTTCGGAATGTGCGGAGAGAAGTTATTTTCTGCCGTCGTCGGCAAATATACAACTTTTTCGAAGATGCCGTCAATAGCTTTACCGGTGCGGCCGCCCATGACATTACTGTCTAAGTACACCGGATATACAGGATCGGTAATGGCTACGATGTTGTCTTCGGCAAATAATTCTTGAATATTACCTACATCGGATTTAGCGCCATCGGAGATGAATACTTCATCGAGGGCAATAGTGATGCCCAACGGTGCATAGTCTTTTTCTACTACCGCTTTGCGCAAAAATTCATAGCCCTGCTCCGGACCGTAGCCACGGAAGGTTTCGGCATTGCCCATTTCGTCAACGGCTTTGTGAAGAGCGTCGATTACAGCCGGTACAAGCGGCAGTGTTACGTCGCCGATGCCAAGTCGAATGATGTCAGCATCGGGATGTGCCTTCTGAAACTCTTCTACTTTGCGTGCAATGTTCGCAAAGAGGAAGGAGCCTTGCAGGTTAAAATAGTTTTCATTTACGGTTGCCATAGGATAAATCCCCCTCAATTCTCATTCAGTAGTGGTGATGCATGCCGATAAGTTTATCGGAAAAATTGCCATTGCAGCATGCAATCGATTCATGTATGACTGTATTCATAGTATATAGAATATAGTCCGTTTCGAAAATTATTTTACTATAGAATTTATAAGGAATGCAATAAATAATTGAGAAGAAATATTGATTTATTGCATATGGCCATGCATAAAGTGCAATCTGTGGTAAATAAAAATAGCAATATATATAAAAATGTAATATAAAAACACAAAACAACATAAAATAATTTACATAATTAACAAATAATGATATATTGTAATCACAAAGTTGCAACTAAACTATAATGTTTTAGTTATGGAAACGGGGTGGCCGTATGTTAAAGGACAGAATGAGCGCAGTAGCTTACAAATGGTTTACATTTGTAGTACTCGTATTAGGCGGAGGTACTATATTTAAGCTTTCTTCGTTAAAGGATGCTTTCTATGTACCGATGCAAGAGTTTATGGGTTTATCAAACACGCAGATAGGTATGGCGTTATCCGTATATGGTTTAGTACAAACTATCGGTAACTTTGCCTCCATCTACTTGGCGGACAGATTTTCAAAACGAAAGATGATTTCTATCTCTTTGGTGGGCATTGGTTTAACCGGTATTTATATTTCTACGTTCCCGGGATATATGGGTATTTTAATCTCTTGGGCCTTACTTTCGTTCTGGGGAGAAATTGTGTATTGGCCGGTACTGCTCAAAGCGGTGCGCTTGTTGGGTACGAGTGAAGAGCAGGGCCGTTTGTTTGGTTTTCTGGAAGCCGGGCGCGGTATTGTCGATACCATAGTTGCCTTTACTGCGTTAGCTATTTTCGTTGGACTGGGCGAAACTGCATTTGCTTTGCGCGGATCTATTTTATTCTACTCCGGCATTGTTATTGCCGTAGGGATCGTATCCTACTTTTTAGTAGAGGATGACAAAGTGTCGCAAGAAGTTTTGGAAGGTAAAGTGTCTCAGTCTAAGGTAGCGTTTGATGGCATGCTGAAAGCAATTAAAATGCCTGAAATTTGGGTAGTCTCCTTCATGATTTTCTCCGTGTACTCTGTATATTGCGGTCTTACATATTTTATTCCGTTCTTGAAAGATATTTATGGATTACCGGTGGCATTGGTCGGTGCATACGGTATTATTAACCAGTACGGTCTTAAGATGGTAGGCGGTCCTGTAGGAGGCTTCTTGGTAGATAAAAAATTCCATTCGCCTATTCGCTATACTCGTGTAGCGTTGATTATTGCTATTATATATATGGTTATCTTCATGATGTTACCGCATAAGAATTTTAATGTGTACCTAGGGATGGTTTTGACATTGGGATATGGTGCCATTATATTTACTATGAGAGCCGTATTTTTTGCTAATGTCGATGAAATTGATGTGCCGCGAGATATTTCCGGGGCAGCTATGAGTATTGCCTGCATTCTGGGATACGCACCGCAACTGTTTTGCTTTGCGCTTTATGGATATTTATTGGACTCGTATCCGGGATTTACGGGTTATCAATTCGTATTCAGTTGCATGATTGGATTTTCTATCTTGGGCGTTATCATTTCTATAGTGTTGTTGCGCATGGTTAAACGCAGAAAGGCAATGGTGCAGTAATGAAATTAGGACTGGAAACCGAAAGTCTGCACTTATGGTTTCAGCATAAGCGGATGGATATTTTTGGTTTTATCGATAAGGCTCATGAGTTGGGACTGGACGGTGTTCAGATTAATGTAATCAAGGATTATAATCTTGATGAACAATGGGGAACATTGGGCAGTGCCGATGAAACTCATTTGAAAAAAATTAAAGATAAGCTCAAGGCGTATGATATGTACGTGGAACTTGATATGCGTAATCTTGAGTATGAACGGTTGACAGAAGTATTGCGCGTAGCACATATATTAGGAGCGCGCTTTGTCCGTTCTTACGTACCCATTACGATTAATCGATCGGCGCTCGCAACAGCAGCAGAGGGTGCGTATGACATTGTAAAAGTAAAGCAGGACTTTGATCCCAAAAACTTGCGGGATGCAGTGGAGGCCATTCGTCGTATCGAGCCATTGCTTAAAAAGTATCGCATTACACTATGTTTGGAAAATCATGAATATGAAACAGCAGACGAATTAGTAGCACTGGTACAGAAAATCGCGAGCCCCTGGGTGCAGTTGCTTTTTGATTTCGGAAATTCTATGATGGCCTGGGAGGATCCGATGGCAGCAGTGCGAAAGATGGCTCCTTATGTAAAGATGACACACTGTAAGGATCATGTAATTATTCCCGATGAATCATCGGAGTTTGGCTATGTTGTATGCGGTGTGCCCATCGGTGAAGGCAATTTAGATGTGCCGGCTCTATTTGATGTATTGTATGAAAACTCACCGGTAGAGCGTTTGAATATTGAAATGTGCTATCCCTACTGTGCCGAGTTTAAGCGCTCGGTTGGTACCGGTGGTGTATATGGCTGTGGCGAAGGCGCGTTTGCTATTCGGAATCCTCTATATCCTATTAAGCCATCACAGTATTACTATCCACATGAAGTATCTGAGGCTATGCTTGAACAATTGTTGGTTGATCAGATGCACGGTGTGGAAAAAAGTGTAAGCTATATAAAACGGATGTTGGCACAGTATGAGTAGAGATACGATTACAATGCGTGTATATGGCTAATGGTTTATAAGCTGTTGTCACGCAATACGGTCAAGAGGAAAAAGCGAATAACACAAACGAACTGTATTTAGTTGGGAAAAATTGCAAAATAAATATATAATTATTGTATTTTTACGATAGCGTAGTGTAAGATAAAAGAGATGGATGACGGTAACGTCGTCTGTCTCTTATTTGCAATGAAACAATTGACAAGGTGATGGTTTAAGACAGCACTAAATAAGATGCAAGAAGGCGTAGAACTTACAGTAATTTATGACTCGATCACAGTGGCTTACGGATAGAAGCAGTAAGGTGGTAATATGGGTATGGTAGAAGACTATTTACTCACACTTTCAGGACTGATTTGGGATAAGTACTTGATGGTGGCATTAATCGGTGTAGGCGTGTACTATACGGTAGCGACACGATTTGTACAAATTAGATATTTTACACGTGCTATTGCACAAGCCGTAGCAGGCATGCGCGGCAGCGGCCAGGGCAGTGGCGAGGGGACATTATCTTCATTTCAGGCGTTGACCAATGCGTTAGCCAGTTGCGTAGGCAACGGCAATATTGTCGGTGTAGCAACGGCAGTCGCCAGCGGAGGTCCCGGAGCTGTCTTTTGGATGTGGCTTACGGGAATTGTCGGTATGGCTACGAAATATGCGGAAATTGTGTTGGGTATTTTATACCGCGAGAAGAATAAAAAAGGGGAATACGTAGGAGGACCTATGTATTACATCAAAAAGGGCATGAAGCTTCCTTGGTTGGGTGCGCTGTTTGCCATACTTATGTTTATGCAGATTTGCGGTGGCGGACTTATTCAGGCCAATGCTTTGTCCGGTGTGCTTATGCATACCTTTGATATTCCCGGCTATCTTATCGGTATCTTTTTATGTATTATGGTCTTTCTTGTTGTTGTCGGCGGAGTCACTCGGCTAGGGCGAGTGACGGAACGACTCGTACCTTTGATGGCCGTTTTGTATATCATAGGCTCGTTGCTTGTGGTAATCGTCCATTGGGACAGGGCCTTATTTGTATGGCAAATGATTATAGGCTCGGTGTTTTATCCTGAAAGTGCGCTCGGCGGCGTAGCCGGTTACGGTGTCAAGGAAGCGATGCGCTTCGGTGTGGCTCGCGGCCTTTACAGTAATGAAGCCGGGGAGGGATCGGCACCGGTGCTCCACTCGGCGGCACGAGTGAAAAGAGCACATACGCAAGGCCTCATGGGAATTGTTGAAGTGTTTGTAGATACCATTATTATTTGTAGCGTATCTGCTTTTACTATCATTGCGTCCGGCGTGTTTACGGAAGACCTATCACCGGCAGTATTTATTTTAACCGCTTTTGAAAACGTAAATTATTATTTGCGATATATCGTATTTTTTGCAGTCATTCTTTTTGCCTATTCCACGATTATATCGCAATGGTATTTTGGTAACGTAGCATTGGCCTATTTGGGATGCACGCGTTTAGCCGATAATTTTAAATATATTTTTATGACTATTATCTTTTTGGGAACCATTGCTTCCATAAAAATGGTTTGGATCTTGCAGGATGTTATATTAGGTATTATGATAATTCCTAACCTGTTGGCCTTGCTATGGCTCAGAGGTGATGTACTGAGGGAATTGCGGAGCGCGGAAGCGGGTTGTCCCGATAAAGCATAGCATATGGTATGAGTATGTCAGATAGAAAAGGAGTGTTTTCGATGTTAGCAGAAGAGCGTCATAAGTTTATTGTTGATTTGGTACGGGAACAAGGTACAGTAACAAAAAAAGAGTTAGCTAAGTTATTAAATGTGTCGGTAGAAACGATTCGCCGCGATTTAGAAGTGTTGACCAGCAATCAATTGGTTCGCAAGGTACACGGTGGTGTGGTGTCTAATAAGTTCTATACCGGTAAGTATCCGGAGATGGATTACGGTCGACGGAAACAATCGGAAAAATTAGAAAAATCGGAAATTGCTTTGACGGCCGTATCTTTTGTGGAAGATGGTACCAGCGTGGCTCTCAATTCGGGAACAACCAATGAAGCCGTAGCGCGGGAGCTCGCTTTTTGCGGAAAGCGTTTGACTGTATTGACCAATTCGTTGACCATCGTAGATATTCTGCGAGAAGATCCGAAGATTCAAGTAATTCTTTGCGGTGGCCGTTTTGATCGTGAAGAAAATGCGTTCTTCGGCGCGTTGGCTACACAGTTCTTGGATAACTTCTCCGTCGATCTTTTGTTCCTCGCTGTATCCGGTGTAGATCTTTTCAAAGGCTGTACCGATTATAAAGATGAAGAAGCAAGCTTGGAGAAAAAAATGGTTGCCATTTCGTCCAAAGTTATTGTATTGTCCAGCTCGAATAAAATTAATTCGGCATCACTACTTCATATTTGTGGTTTGGATCAAGTAAGTTTTATTATTTCCGATAGTAAACTAGATAAAGAGGTAGTAAAGCGCTATGCCGAAATGGGTCACGACATTGTTGTGGCCAATCCGAGAGGTCGTTCTTTATTAGAAGACCTGGATGATTAGTATATAGGTTCACTGTGACTATAAAGTAATTAACAATAAAAATACTCTTATATTTAGGTGCTTGGAAAAACAAGGCACGTAGAATATAAGGGTGTTTTTTATGCCGGGATGAGAATACTAATGGGAGTTATGGGACAAAACGTGTTAGTCTAAGAGTCGATGGAGCTTGGTCCACTTCCTACAAGGAGTTATTGCTATACAGAAGATATTTTCCCACTACCCTTTGCGGTGTTACGTACTGGCTGATGGGCAATGCAGTAAAGTACTTTTCCTTGGATGTTGGCACTAAGACAATTACAGGGGTAGAAGGTTTGATACGCATTTCTTGGGCAACATCGTTAGGGAATTTTTTAGGCATACCTTCTCTAAACGATTGCCACCGACTTGTGTTGGGTATATCGTCCGGCAATAATAAATAGGCTTCGCGACCGCTGTAGAAATTAAAGGAAGTGGCAAAGGTGTAATAGATATAGATATCGCCTGTATAGTCCTTTGGTATAGCGGTCGAAGCTTCGCGAGCGGAAGCGTCTTCGATAACAGGTAACAGCGCATAGGATAAGGTGCCGTAGAAAACAATCATAGCTATAATGACGGATCCGAGAAGGCGTAAACGATGACGGTAATGTTGAAGGATGAGAAGGGCGTCGACTATAGCCATACTCCAAATGGCCAGACGAGCTTCGGGAAAGAACAGCGGTGCTGCGATGGATAGACCTAACAGCAGAAGAAAAAAGGGAAGAACCATAACCGGTAGCGTCAAGCGTTTGGAAGACAGACGTGCGGATAGGCGAAGAGCACCATCGGCGATAAGGTAGGTCAGTGGAATTAGGGCAATGAAGGTATAGGTTATATACTTGGTTGACATAAGTGAGTAAAATAATAACGTACCCATAAGCCAAACAAGAGTATAAACGATAAGCGGCGATAAGTGGCGGCGCAGTCGTAACAGTTGACGCATTTCATAAATGATAAGGCCGGTCCAAGGTAGAATTTGTACTACCAAAAGGAGTAAGTAATAATACCAAACGTCCATTTCGGGATGTTCGGATACAGTAGCACGTACTACATTATGAAGTCCGAGAAATTCCATTACATAGTCGGCCCCGTGTAGGTAATACATGTAGCCATACCATGGCACGGCTATAAGAGCGCATATGAAAAGCCCCCATGGAGAAAAAAGACGTAAACAATCTTTATAGCGACGGGTAAAGAGACAATAGATGAGGAGAATCAGTCCCGGCAATACAAGACCTACAGGACCTTTGGTAAGAATAGAAAGACCGGCACAAGCATAGGCAATGATAATATGTTTCGTAGCTAATGGCGAAGTTGCTTTAGCAGTATCGGTAGTTAGGTTAGCGTGTGTGGTATACGTGTTGAGTCCTTGATAGGCATGATAGAAAATTCCTAAGGTGAACAAATACAAATAACCATCGGTGACGATGGCATGAGAGATATACCAAAATTGAAGCGAGGTGCCTAAGACAGCAGCGGCTATAAGACCGGGCAGATACCGGTGAGTTAATTTACGCCACACTAAAAATGTAGTACCGATAGTAAGTGCAGCGGTACAAAGTGACGGCAAGCGGAGCGCAAAGTCGCTGTTGCCGAAAAGTGACATAGACGCTAACAGCCCCCAATATACCAGGATAGGTTTATCAAACCATGGTGCACCATAGATACGCGGTGTTAAATAATCGTGAGTCTGCATCATTTCAGTAGCGGTAAGCACGTAATTGGATTCTACCGGATCGGTGACGGGCATATGCCATGTAAAGAGAGAATAGAATAAAAAGGTAAAAACGGCTAAGCCACCGGCCGTTAAGTAATCGCGCTTTGTCATAAGTATCTCCTTTGATTTGCTTGTTATGGTAGAAAGATTAGTGCATTATCGGGAAAAACTGCCTATAATAAGACCATAACAGACTATTGTATATATGATAGCATTATACGAGCGTAACGCATAGCGATTGGACCATGCGAATTTTCTATAAAGGGGCGTGACAATTTGATAACGCATATCTTCCTTACAACAATAGTTCCTATTTTGGCGATGGTAGCAATTGGTTTTGCTATGGATCGTAAATTTTCTATGGACTTGGATACTTTGAGTAAAATTAATTTTTACGTTGTATCGCCGGCCTTTTTGTTTACCAACACTTACACATATGTATTTACGCCGGAAAGCAGCCAAGTTATTTGGTTGACTGTTATTGGCTTTGCGGTGACTTGGTTGGGAAGTTGGTTGCTAGAACGCGCATCACGTATGGATACGGCGCGAGCCGGCATTATGCGTAATGCGATTTTGTTTAATAACTGTGGTAATATCGGAGTTCCACTAATTGTTTTTATTTATTCCAACGAACCTTTTTTGCAAGGCGGTGAAGCGATTTGGTTACAAGCGGCAATTGGCATTCAAATTGTAGTGTTTGCTTTTCAAAATATTGTAACTAATAGCTTTGGTTTTTATTTTGCCGGTTCGGGTAAAATGAGCGCACGCGATGCATTGGCTATTGTATTTAAGATGCCAATTATTTATTCTATTGCTTTGGCGTTAGCTCTCAATGTAGGTGGTGTGCCGATTAAGGACACGCCGATTTGGCCTATTATTTCTAATATCAGTAATGCGTTGGTAATGATTGCCCTTTTTACCTTGGGCGTGCAATTATCGCGGACGCCTTTTAATTTTTGGAGTGGCCCCGTGCTTTGGGGGAGTGCGGGACGACTTATTATGGGGCCGCTTCTCATGTGGCTTACCATTGTAGGCTATAGTTTGTGGATAGAACCGGTAGGATCATTGGTAAGCCAAGTGCTTATTATTTCGGCGGCTGTTCCCAGTGGAGTTACGACAGCACTTATCGCGGCAATTCTCCACAGTCATGCGGATTATGCGACTCAGCTGGTAGTTGCGACTACCGTATTGTCTGCAGTAACATTACCTTGTGTGATTATGTTTTCGTCGTGGCTGTGAAAATAGTTAGTCCGAGTATGAATGTAGAAAAGAGACCTCTTTGCATTATGGCAAGGAGGTCTCTTTTTATTGTCGTCTCATCGGTTGGCGGAAATATTTATCTCTTAATAGGTTGTAAATTTATTTCAAATGTATTTTATTTACCATTGAAAACTATCGCTGGAGGCAGCTTTTAAAAGGCTTTCTAAGTAGCGTGCACCAAGTACGATGTCGTCAAGATCAATGTGTTCGGCCGGATTGTGGCTAATACCGTTTTTACAAGGAATGAATACCATGCCAACCTTGGTGTAGTCACCCCAGTTCATGGCATCATGACCGGCACCACTGGGGAGTAACATATATGGATAACCGTTGTCGACGGCTACTTTTTCCATGAATGTCAGCATTTCCGGGGCAATAGGAAGCGGTGTTTGTTTAGACATTTCGTAAGTATCAATGACGATATCTCGTTTCTGAGCTACGTGTTGGATATTATTTAAGATGTGATCCACAACTTGCTTTTTAGCTTCAGCGGAAATACTGCGGATATCTATGCCTAAGGTAACTTCGCCGGGGATAACATTCATTACGCCGGGCACTGCATCAATAACTCCGACGGTAGCAACTACCGCAGGATGATTGGTTGCCTTGGCCGTGGCTTCTACGTCTAAAATGATTTCAGCAGCTGCGCATAAGCCATCCCGGCGAAGAGGCATCGGGGTGGCACCGCTGTGGTTGGCCGTGCCGTGAATACTTACTTTGTATCGAGTCGGAGCGGAAATACCGGTAACGATACCTAGAGGGCAGCCGGCTTCTTCCAGAACACTACCCTGTTCGATGTGTAATTCGAAGAATGCCTTTAAAGGGGATGTGTAAGGATCACTGCCTACTAAATCCGGTGAAAGACCACGGGATTTTAGTACATCGTATAAGGTGTTACCGTCTTTATCGGTACGCTCCTTTAAAAATTCCGGCGTTAATTCGCCGCGCATAGCTTGGCTGCCTAATGTGGCCACTCCGAAACGGCTGGATTCTTCGCACATGAAGAGGACAATTTCGATTGGACAATCCAATTCAATACCATCTTCTTGAATGCTTTGCAAGGCTTCGATGGCAGCTACGATGCCCGAGAGCCCGTCATAGTGACCGCCCATGGGGACACTGTCGGTATGGGAGCCGACCATAATAGCCGGAGCATTAGGATTTTTGCCTTCTAAGCGAGCAATAACATTGCCGAAGGAGTCTTCGCGAACTTTCATACCTAAGGACTCTAAGCGAGCAATTAAAAATGCGCGGGCTTGCCAGTCTGGATCGGTAAATGCCAGACGATTGATACCTGGAATACCGGGGATGACGCTGACAGTCCTGATGACATTGAAGTGTGTGGTAATACGTTCCTTGTTAATCATAAGCTTATACTGTATGCACGGCAGAACCGCACATCGCTTCCTTTCTATTAGAATCAAATAACTGTTATGTTTATTATAGCATTATGTAAAGGATAAAAAAGTATTTTATTTTATTTTCATTTATCTAGCCTATACTTACCATATATAGGCCTGTCTAGGCTTTTGTAGAAAACATGGTATAATAGGGCTGTACGGCCATCGAAGGTCGTATCCCGAATAGTCGTAAGTAATATGTAGAAGCGGAGATGCCGTACGATGGTTGACGGTTATTTGCTGCTTGGTACAGACGGAGGGTATATGAACTGGAAACAGGTAATGATGACAACATTGGTTTGTGTAAGTGTGTCGGCATCAGCCGGAGCCGCAAGTCATGGTATGCAAGAAGTACGTCCTAATGATTGGGCATACAAAGCGTTGGTAACGTTAGTTAAGCATGGTGCCATTACGGACACCCGTGGTTTAGTACTGGGAACACAGTCCTATACTCGTTATGAATTGACGCCGTTAATAGCAGAAGTTGTAGAAAAGCGAGAAGTAATGAATGATAGTGACAAGCAACTTGCTATTCGTCTATATAAGGAATATCGCGATGATTTGATGGATTATGAAGCAGAATTAGAAAAACGAGAAAATAGACGGGTATTGTCCGATGAAGAAATCGCACATAAGATGGATAACTTTCATATCGACACGAACCGCGTAAAGGTGGGCGGTGAAGTGCGTATTCGATATACGAACGGGGCCGGTCGCCACAGTAAAAATGATGCGAGGGCTTTGTTAGAGTTTACTATCGGTGGATCTGGAAAATCGGCACCGGATGAATTACAGCCTATTCAAAGAGGTGTAGTCGTATCTGCCGGTGAAGCTGTTACATTTACACCGGCTGAAGAAGCCGCACAGGATGTTAAGAACGAAACGAAGCATTCTAATGATTCCGGTAATACCCCTTCGAATGAAAACGTAATACAGCCATAGTAGCTGTGGTGGGGAGGTAGTTATAGATGATAAAAAAATTGAAGGAACAGTTGACGACCATGCATCAGAAGAATATGCAGGTATCAGAGGTATTTCGCTATATTGGGCCGGGAATTATCGTGACGGTAGGTTTTATTGATCCCGGTAACTGGGCCGCTAATTTAGCTGCCGGTGCCAGCTTTGGATATAATTTACTTTGGGTGGTTACATTGTCGACGATTATGTTGATCTTGTTGCAACATAATGTGGCGCATCTAGGAATTGTTACGGGACGATGCTTGTCAGAGTGTACATACCAGTTTTTACCGCGATGGTTATCTCGCATATTGCTTAGTACAGCCGGTATTGCGGCCGCAGCGACGGCTTTAGCAGAATTTATCGGCGCGGCTATAGCGTTAAAAATGCTGTTTCATATTCCTCTTTTGTGGGGATCGATACTGACGGCCTTGGTTTGTACAGGCATGCTGGTCACGAACTCTTATAGTAAATTAGAAAAAATTATTGCCGGTTTTGTATCGCTCATTGCGCTGGCTTACTTGGCAGAGCTTTCTATGGTGCATATTGATTGGCCTTTGGCGGGACGCTCGTGGGTGTCTCCGACATTACCGAATGAATCGATGCTGGTAGTACTCAGCATACTGGGGGCCGTTATTATGCCGCATAACTTGTTTTTACATTCGGAGATTATTCAGAGTCGGCAGTTCAACAAGCAGGATCCGGCTATTATGCGAAAGCAGTTGCGCTATGAGTTTATGGACACTATTTTTTCCATGGGAATTGGTTGGGCGATTAATTCGGCTATGATTTTGTTGGCGGCGGCTACCTTTTTTGTTGAGGGTATTGAAGTTACGGAATTGGAACAGGCGCAGGAATTGTTAGTACCACTTATTGGCCCATCGGCGGGTGTTATTTTTGCGATAGCTTTGCTCTTTGCCGGTTTTGCATCATCAGCTACGGCGGGGATGGCCGGTGCTAGCATTTTTGCTGGTATGTTTGGCGAGTCCTATGACATGAAAGATTTTCACAGTCGTGTAGGGTTGGCATTAACCTATGTTCCCGCACTGGTTCTTATCATGTTTATACAGGACTCGTTTAAAGCGCTGTTAGTATCTCAAATGTTTTTGAGTTTGCAGTTACCGATTACAATTTTTTTACAACTTTATCTGACGGGGTCTTATTCCGTAATGGGAATATATAAGAACAGAAAGTCGACGAGCATTATGCTGTGGAGTATCGGGATCATCGTGACAGTGATGAATATTTATTTGCTGTGTGTAGCCTAGGCAGAAGTCTTATAGATATGTGATGTCAGATATATCACAAATATGGCTTGTCGTGCTATAATGATAAAACGTAACTCCAGTGAGGGTAATATGAGGAGGATATAATGGCAGAAAAAGAAACTGAGAAACAAACGAGTAAAAAAGTATCCGATTATGAAGAAGTGGTTAATGAAGTTGCAGAAGAATTGTTAGCACAGTTGGCGTTCAGTGATGACGGTTCAGTTATTGAAATGTTTGAAGCAGGCAACTATGATCCGTGGCAGTTATTTTTATTCTTCGGGGCGGTAGAAAAAGCATTGCTTCAGTACCGTACGGATAAGCGTTGCAAAACCGTGTATATTCAGGTACCGCCGGAAGGATTGGCTACGCATGTGCCACCGGTTACGCCAATCAGCACGTTGTTAAAGCATCTTAGTATTGAGCGCATTGATGATTTTATGAATGATCGTTTGGAAACAGGTCGAGTGGTATATAACAGTCAGGAAATGATGTACGAAGGTGCAGATGTAAAAAATCGTCACGTTGTCATTCTCTGTGATATCATGCGCAAGGGTTCTGATTATCTGAATGAAATAATTAGTCTATGTCATGAAAATAAGGCATCTCACGTAGTAGCGGTGCCGATGATGTTATGGAACCCGGAATTAGAAGAACCGTCCGATAATGAGGGACAAGGCAAAAGCAATGAAGGTCATCGTCTCTCCTAGTAAGACTAAAAAAATAAAAGGGATACCGACGGCTCCATTGTTTGATGCGGCTATGACGGAACGTATTGTAGAGCATATGCAGAGTTTGTCCTTAGAGGCCATAGGGAAGGCCTTGAAGCTTACCCAGGAAAAAGCGATTGGAGTACAGGAATTTTTTACTCATTATGATGAGGCTCCCACGGGGTGTGCTGCTGAAAGCTATAATGGATTGGCTTTTAAAAATTTAAGTTGGGAAACATTGGACGAAGAATCTAAAACGTACGGAAAAGACGTGCTGATTGTTTTGTCTGCGCTGTATGGTGTACTTACTCCGGAAAGTCCTGTTAAGGACTATCGATTAGATTTGGTAGACGGTGTGCTGAAAGATCGCAAGGAGACACTGTATGATTGGTGGTGTCCTTCCGTAACGAGCTACTTTGCCAATGAAGATTGGATTTTAAATTTAGCATCAAAAGAGTATGCCAAGTTAGTGAACCACCCGCGTATGGTAACGGTAGAATTTTTAGAGGAAAAGAATGGAGTTTGGAAGCAGCTGAGCACATCGTCTAAGCAGATGCGTGGGCGATTGGCGCGATACGTATTGGAAAAACGTGTAGCACAACCCAGCGATCTTCCGGAGGTGCTGGATGATTTTGTTTTGGCTGGTATAAAATCAAATGAGTCGAGCCTTATTACGTATCGTCGACAGCACAAAAAAGTGTAACATGTATGATGAGGTAACTATGACAGTTTCAGAAATATTGCGCAAAGATTTAGCCGGGGCGGATATGCTTACGGTGGAGGAATTACGCTTCCTTATGAATTGTACTGACCAGGCCGATTTAGATGCGATTTATAAAAAGGCCTATGAAGTTAAAGCGCGTAACGTGGATACAGTAGCATACTATAGGGGACTCATTGAATTCTCTAACCGTTGTATCAAAAATTGCAAATACTGTGGGATTCGCCGTGAAAATGATAAGACAGAACGTTTTGACATGAAGCGGGATGACATTATTCGTATGGCGCAGTGGGCTTATGATCACGAATATGGATCTATTACTTTGCAATCCGGAGAACGTACCGATGATGCGTTCGTTGATTATGTAGTAGAGCTCATTCGAGATATCAAACGAATTGGCGATGGCTCGTTAGGAATTACTATGTGTGTAGGTGAACAGTCTGAGGACGCTTATCGTCGTATGGTAGAAGCCGGTGCCAGTCGGTATTTGTTGCGTATAGAAACGACGAATCGTGATTTGTATGAAACAATCCACCCTAAGGATGCGATGCACTCCTTTGATACGCGCATTGCGTGTTTGAAGGCATTGAGACGCGTTGGTTTCCAGGTGGGGACGGGTGTTATGATTGGATTACCGGGGCAGACGGAAGATGATTTGGTCAATGATATTCTCTTCTATCGAGATATGGATATTGATATGATCGGTATGGGACCCTACGTAGTACATCATGATACGCCGTTGGGACAGCAGGCGCTGGCTATGGGTATCGATAGTGAAGAAGGTAAATTACGTCGCATACAACTGGGGCTTAAGATGATTGCGTTAACACGACTTTTCTTAAAGGATGTTAATATTGCGGCAACAACGGCACTACAGGCTCTAGATCCGTTAGGGCGCGAGAAAGGTTTGTCGGCAGGAGCCAATATTTTGATGCCGATCATTACGATTCCGGAACACAGAGCAAAATATTTATTGTATGATAATAAGCCTTGTGTAGACGATAATGCAGATAAGTGCAAGGATTGCTTGACTCGCCGTGTTATGTCTATCGGAGATCGTGTTGGTTGGAAGCAAAATGGTGATTCGCGTCATTTTGGTAAAAGAACCGGTGCATTTTAATTAAAAAACGGGACTGTAGCAACTAGTTGTTACAGTCCCGTTTTATGAAGGAAAGCACCTGTGCTGTGGGGATGAATGTGTGTTGGATAAGACACAGGTGCTTTGGAAGATAGTAATTATTTTATCCATATCATCGGATGTGTATATGATATAAGAAAGGCTTAAAATAATTACTTATTTTATTATACAAAAGAATATTATAGGGTGAAATATTTTTTTGATTTGTGCACTAATAAAAAGAAAAATCCAAGTTTTATACAAAACTTGGATTCTTCTTTTTTGTTGGAGCCGATAATAGGACTCGAACCTACGACCTACTCATTACGAATGAGCCGCTCTACCAACTGAGCTATACCGGCATGTCTTTAATAATTATATTCACGAATAAAAGATTTGTCAATATAAATTTTCTCGTGGTTAAATTAATAAAATAGCGCCAAGCATTCATGGCTTGGCGCTATTTTATTAATTTAACTATGTATTATTTTTGTGGAGGAAGTCCGCGATTGGATAGCATCGTATTGATGTCTACACCGAGTAAAGCTCGATCTGCTTTATCTGTATCGATAGTTTGGATAATATCCTTTAGATGTTGTAAATCGTCAGGTGCTGTTTGTGGGTCGTACAGCGCCATCAAGCGATAGGCTCGTTGTCCATCTATATAAAGGACAGTCATGTAGTTAACAGAAGCATCATTTTGGCTACGCACTCCTTCAAAGTAAAAAGCTGGTATACCATTGTTATAGATAAAAGAGGAGTTGGTTACCATTGATAATTCTTGCGCAGTACCTAAATCATTGGCGATAAAGCTAAGGAATTTTTTGTTAGCGCCTAATTTTTTTATTGTAGGTAGCTGAAGATAGCTAACATTTTCGGTTAAGGTGATTACCGTATCGTTGTGTCGATATACGCGAATAGATGGGTTGCGTGATTTATCCGATGTTGTTGATTTTTTAGTATCCAGTTTAAACCCTTTTGGAATATAAAATGTAGTATCATCACTGGTGATAGGCTGTGCAGTACGCAGTGCTTCAGAAGAAGTACGCATTGATGGAAGAAGGATAGTAGCCCAATCCTTTACATTGGATGCAGCATCATTTTTTTGCGGTGTTATAGTGCCGACGGTATAATGAAAGTTGATATTGTCGCGAAGAATAAAATTACCTGTGTAGGCATAGAAAGAGTAACTATCTTCATTGTAAGGCATGGCATCCCAGTAAGGGGCAATCGCATTATCCTTCGGTAGTAGGCCTCCGCGTATGCGTTCCGGATAATCATAGCCTTCCTTTAAAATGTCGGTTAAGGTGGTATCGGTAAGAACTCGGTACGGAATTCCTTTTACCGTAGGAGAGCCGGTTCGGATAGCGGATTTTTCTGCAGCAGTAGTAGGCGTAGCTTCCAGAGCCCATACATGATCCGGTTCAGTAGTTAGTAATATTTTGGATGCATGATTACCGCGCACGTCTACACGGTATGGAGGTTCGGGAATAGTCAAACGATAATCGGTAGTGGGACTATGGCCGATAAGGATAGTATTGCTTTTGGCTAATTGTGTTAGGACCATTCCCGTCGGGGTGTTGCGATCCAGTTCGGGAAGGACCTTTGTGGCGATACTATCATTAGTTAAATCTTGGTGATAGGCTATTTGCCAAGCTGGGGTTTCGCCGGTAGCAGTCGAAACATCGGAGGCCCAAGGAAAGGCTGCTTGTACAGGAACGGAAAATCCCCCGGCAGCCAGGGCTAGACTAAATACAGTTGTCAGACATAATGAACGACAGAATGAATTCATAAAAAGGTTCCCTCGCTAACGTTACAATAGTATATATAAATGTGATAACACCTGTATTGTAACATATATTTTCATTAAGGGGGTGATAAATACGGTCGAATTTATAAAAGTTATTGAAAAATAAAACTGCGATATAAAAAAACGATATAACTAAATTGAGGAAATCCCTTGCGCAATTATAAAAATAGGAGTACTCTTATATAGAAAAATATAAATATAAGAATAAATCTCAAATAAAATAAAGGATATAAATTAGAAAGGAAAGTCGTATGGAAACCGTTGTAAATACAGTAAATGTATCTTTAGATGCATGGCGTGAAGAACAAAAGGCTTGGAATGATCGTTCAGATTTTTTTGTAGAGCTCCATGAACGTGATGACCGAAAAGCACAGGTAGTTTATTTTTTGAATTATTTAGAAAAGAAGGGGCTGTTACCTAAAGAGGGAGCGGCTACATTGGACATTGGCTGTGGTGTAGGTGATTATGCGTTGGGCTTGGCAAAGAAAGGCTATGAAGCGCATGGTATTGATTTGTCTGATGGTATGATCAAAGGAGGACAAGAACTAGCCAAGCGAGAAGGCACGGCGCTAAAGCTTTTTGTTGGGCCGTGGTCGGAAGAAACAAGGCAGTCATTGGAGTGGAATCGTAAATTTGATTTGACGTACAGCTTCTTTTGTCCAGTTATGTTTGATAAGGCAAATGTAGCGGCTATGTCTCAAACATCTAAAGATAAATGCTTGTTAGTTGTCTTTGCGGATCGTCATGATACTATAGTAGAAGCGTTGACACAGCATTTTTATGGCACACAGGATACGTTTGATTGGCAGTCTCAGGTAGATGGTTGTATTTCAGTGGCACGTCAGGTAGGAAAAGATGTAAATGTAGACTATATTACAACACCGGAAGAAGAAGCATTCGATATGGAAGCGGCTATTGAGTATTTTATGCTTCGGTTATATAGTGAAGAGTGGGGAACAAAGGATGCCATGAAGGCAGCTATGAAGGATGCTTTACAGCCGTATGTTAAGAAAGACGGTAGGGTACATAATGTAACGGAAGACAAAGTTGCATGGATTTCGTGGACAGTAAAATAAATTATCACTAAATGAATAGACCCGTATATATTTTTACCAGTAATCATGGACAGGCCAAGACTTCTGTATAAAATATGTACGGGTCTTTTCATAAAGTGAAATAGTTTAGAAATAATTTTGAGTAGTATCTAGAAAGAGGAACTAGCATATGGTGGTTAGTACTCTTTTCTAAAATTATTTTATTAATAGAAATGCTAAATTTGTATTAGGCGTTTCCTTGCTCGGCAGTAAGAGTAATAAGTGTAAGAGCCATTTTGCAGGAGGCCACAAAAGAGGGTAACGGAAGAAACTCATTACGAGAATGGAAATTATGAGCGCCGGTAAAGAAATTAGGCGTAGGTATACCTTGGGTAGAAATATAAGATCCATCCGTACCACCGCGCATGGCGATAGTTTTAGGTGTGATGCCTAGGCGATCCATTGCTTGATATACGTAATCGATAGCATAATGGTTGTCCGGGGTAATTGCATCTTCGATATTACCATAAACATCGTCGATGGTAAGTGTTAATTTGGCACGCGGATACCGCTTTTGTAAAAAGTTTACTGCTTCTCGAATATAGGCTTTTTTTGCTTCGTAACGATCTTTGTGATGATCGCGAATGTTTAGGCTTACCGTGGCTGTTCGTTGGTTGGAGTTGATGGCTTGCACCCAAATATAACCATCGGTGCCATCCGTATTTTCCGGCGTTTCCAAACGATTGAAATAATTGGCAAAGTCTACGGCTATCAAGGTAGGGTTAAGTAATACGCCCTTGGCTGACATAGGATGTGCACTGACCCCTTCGATTGTCAATGTTCCTTGCCCCGCGTTAAAGGTTTGGTATACAACCTCGCCGATTTCGCAAGAATCAATAGTATAGGCAAATTGTACAGGGAAGCGATTAAAATCCATATGCTTGGCGCCTACAAGACCTATTTCTTCATCGGGCACAAAGGCAACGTATATATCGCCATGTAATAGGGAGGGCGTATCACGGAGCACTTGTAGTGCCGTCATTATTGTAGAGATAGCGGCTTTGTTGTCGGCACCAAGAACACTGAGCCCATCTGTGACGAGAATCTCCTGTCCTTTATAGGGGAGAAGTTCGGGGTGCTCGGCCGGATCCAGATAGATTTGTTCTTCTTTGTTTAAACAGATGGGGGCGCCTGTGAAGGTAACCCGTTGAGGTATAATGGATGGGCGTAGACCGACATCGACTGTGTCAAGATGGGCACAAAATCCCATAGACGGTATAGAACTCTTACAATTTTTAGGTAAATAGCCGGTGAGTACTCCGTATTCACTAAGGTGTAGATTATGAAGTCCCATAGAAGTAAGCTCTTCCTTGAGTAATTCGGCTAGTTCGCGTTGCCCCGGTGTGCTGGGAACAATGGTAGAGGAGGCATCGCTTTGGGAACTTACCGAAGTGTAACGGAAGAAACGCGTTACGAGATCTTCTTGCAAAATGTTGTCATCGGGATAGAGATTAATAGACATGGTTTACTCCTTTCGGCTTTTGTTGTTTTATCAAAAGATGTGGTAATCGTTAAAGAAATAAAACGTTTCCGTAATGTGTTAAATGCCTTAACATGCTGGAGATACTGCTGTTTGTTAGGGATGATAATATAAATTAACAATAGTAAGAATAAAAGTTAAGGTCTAGGGTAGATGTATGATGCTTGTAAGCCTAAGGGAATATCGAAGGCCCACATCAAGTACAATACTATAGTCAGTGAAATGAGTAGCCCTATAGTATAAGGAAGCATCATAGAGCTTAAGGTACCGATACCACTTTCTTTCACATATTTTTGACAATACGTGATGATGAGTGGATAAAATGCAAACATAGGAGTTACTACGTTAACAGCCGAGTCTGATACACGAAAGGCCACTTGCGTCAGTTCGGGAGCAATGCCTACACCCATTAGCATTGGTACGAATATCGGTGCCAAGATAGCCCATTTGGCCGATGCAGAGGTGATGATCAGATTTAATAGGGCAACGAAGAAGATAATCCCGAAGATAGTGAGCTGTGGCGGCAAGGCCAGGCCTTGCAGAAATTCGGCACCGGAAATGGCAAGTAAAGCACCAATTTGTGAAGCGTTAAATGCATATAAAAATTGTGCTGCAAAGAAATAGAATACGATAAGTTGTACTAACGTGTGAGTAATATCTTCCATGGATTTTGTAAAATCTTTTGTACTTTTAAAGGTGCCGGCAGCTATACCGTATACGATACCAATACCACCAGTGAAGAGAAAAATTAATGCGACGATAGACTGCATAATAGGGGCTTTAAAACTGGCGATGGTACCGTCCGGTGCACGCCACGGGCTATCCGCTGGTAGAAGTCCCCAAACGAGACCGATAGCCATGAGCACCAGGAAGCTGGTGGCAAGAAAGAATGCCCTGTTTTCGCGCGGGGTGATGGCTGTGGATGCATTGTGCTCTACCTGCAAGGATTCATCAAGAGGATACATTTTCCATAGCCAGGGTTCAACGATGCGCTCAGTAATAAACCAACAGGTGGGAATGACGATGAAGGTAGCTATAAAGGCGTAATAAAAATTACATAATACATTGACCAAATACGTAGGGTCGATAATTTGTGCCGCACTTTGAGTAAATCCTTGAATTACAGGGTCGATAGCTGACGGTGTGTAATTGGCTGCAAAGGCGCCGGCAATTCCGGCAAATGATGCTGCAATTCCAGCCAACGGGTGCTTTCCGGAAGCGTAGAACATGTAAGCTGCAATAGGGATAATAATAACATACCCAGAATCCGGACCGAGATGACTAAGCATGCCTACAAGGATAACCACCGGTGTAATGGCCTTTTGCGGTGTAATAGAGAGGAGCTTTCGTAATGCAATATTTAAGTAACCGGATCCTTCGGCAATACCTACGCCTAGGGTAGCTACGATAACCATGGCCAACGGAGGGAATCCGGAATAGTTGGTTACCATTTTGCTCATCAACGTGATGAGTGACTGCGGACTAAGCATGTTGATGATTTGTAATTGTTTGCCTGTTGCCGGATTGACGTAGCCAAATGTCATAGTTGAGAGTATGGCAGAGATGATGCAGACAATAATAAAGGCTCCGATAAATAATATGGTAATATCAGGAACGCGATTGCCCAAGCGCTCGATAAAAGCGAGTACGCCGGTAGTTGGTTTTTGTTGTTGCGTGACCATAGAGGTGCTCCTTTCTTGTGTTAAGGATTAAGTATAGATGTTTATTTTGATTATACTATAAAATAGATTGCTAAGGATATATGTTCTCTGTATGTATACAAAATATAAATGGAGGTTTATTAAAAAATCAAATGCTACTTGCGTGATGAAAAGGTTTGTTATATAATTAAAGAGCTTGTTAATGGCAAGCACTTCCTACCCCTATGAAAGATAGGGGCATTAGTCCGAAAGAGGAGGTGATTTTGTATGAACAAATACGAAGTCATGGTTATTGTGAAACCGGCCGAAGAAGAAGCAACTAACGCTGTAATCGAAAAGATTGAGGCTTTGATTGCTCGTGTAGGCGGCACAGTAGAAAAGGTAGATCGTTGGGGCAAGCGTCGTCTTGCTTATCCGGTGAAAAAATTCACGGATGGTTTCTACGTATTGGTGAACTTTGAAGCAGCTCCGGCTGAAATCAAAGAAATCGATCGTGTGTTGAAAATCAACGATGAAGTCCTTAAACACCTGATTGTTAAACACGAAGCATAAGCAAAAGCCCTGGGAGGTAAGAATGAATTCTGTACAAATCTTAGGTAATTTAGCTCGTGACCCGGAAGTTCGCTTTACCAAAACTGGTAGAGCCGTAGCAACGTTTACTGTGGCTGCGACGAACACATATGTTGATTCCACCACCAATGAAACGAGAGAACAGACCGCTTTTATTAATTGTGTGGCTTGGGGAAAACTCGGGGAGGCAGCTGGCAACCTTCGTAAAGGTAGTCGTTGCTTCGTAGAAGGCCGTCTGCAGACGCGTTCTTATGAAACGCAGGATGGTCAAAAACGTTACGTAACCGAAGTTGTTGCCAATTTTGTAGGACAATCGCTTGATGCACAGCATACGGCGGATTCCTTCGGAGGCGGCTCTAATTTTGATAGCTTCGGAAGCGGCAACAACGAGGAGAACATTCCGTTCTAGTGTTTAGGACTCCTACTAATTCGAAAAGGAGGATTCACAATGAGAAGAGATAGAGGCAGAAAGCCAAGAAGAAAAGTTTGCAACTTCTGCGTTGATCATGTTGAAGAAATTGATTACAAGGACGTTGCTAAGCTTCGCCGTTTCACTACGGAACGCGGTAAAATTCTTCCGCGCCGTATTTCCGGCACTTGCGCTAAACATCAGCGCAAATTGACTTTAGCCATCAAACGTGCTCGTGCAATTGCTTTATTGCCGTTCACTGCTGAATAAGCTGATGACCTTGAAACCCGGTAACCGAAAGGTTGCCGGGTTCTTTGCTTTTTATAAATGGATATAATATAACAGCGACGTTGGCTGCAGTTGAAATAAATAGCATTCAGGAGTATAATGGATACATCTTGCGAGCGGGCATACAATTGTCTTGTGAAAAAGCATTGTGCCAGTAAGATATATGTAGAATGGTAGAGGCTCAGTGAAGAGCCAGGTAGAAAGGAGTTTCTAGTATGTTTAAGCGTAGTATGGGAGTAGCTGTGGCGATGTTGATCATGGCCGGTGTAATGGTAGGCGGATGTGGGTCGTCCGGATCGAGTGCTGGTTCTGATTCCCCTCGAATCGGTGTAATTCAGCCGGTTGAACATCCTGCGTTGGATGCTTCGGTAAAAGGTTTTGTAGATGGTTTGGCAGAGCGTGGCTATAAAGAAGGTCAGAATATTACTATTGATCGTCAAAATGCACAGGGTGACCATGCTAATATGGAAAGCATTGCCAATCGGTTTGTAGCGGATAACGATAAGCTTGTTTTTGCGGTAGCTACATCGGCTGCACAGGTTATGGCGAATAAAACCAAAGATATACCAATTGTAGGTGCAGCAATCTTTGATTATAAAAAGGCTGATTTGATTAAAGATATGAAGGCTCCGGGAACTAATGTTACGGGAGTAACAAACTTTAATCCTTTGGAAAAGCAAGTTGATTTAATTTTGAAAGTTATGCCGAGTGTAAAAGAAATCGGAGTTGTCTATGCGTCTAGTGAGGTTAATTCGCAGGCTCAAATAGAGGCTTTCAAAGCATATGCGGCTAAGAAGGGGTTGAATGTGACGGAGGGTACGATTACCAGTGTCAACGATATCCAACAGGTAGCACAAAATCTTGTTAATCAAGGCGTAAAGGCTATTTTTGTACCAACAGATAATTTGGTGGCATCGGCTATGCCTAATTTGACGGCAGTTACCGATGCAGCAAAAGTTCCGGTATTTATTGCGGACGATAATTTATTATCTGGCGGCGGATTAATGGGCTATACGGTAGATTACTACAAATTGGGTGTACAGGCAGGTCATATGGCAGCCGATATTTTGGATGGCAAGAAAAAGCCGCAGGATATGCCAATTCAGATGCAAGATATGATGAAATTGGCTATCAATAATAGTCAGCTAACGAAATTGGGAATTACTGTTCCGGCAGATGTACCTAAGGAAGCAAAATAGCTTGTAATACATGCGAAATTAAGATAAGTTATAATTTGATTGATGTAAATAGAGGAAATACTCCGTATTGCATAAATTGTATAAGTAAAGGCAGTTGAGATTTGGTTTCATCTTGGCTGCTTTTTGCTTATCATGTTGATGAAAAGTGAAGTTGTGAAGTACTGAAAGTCAATTGACATTGTCTACAAGTAGGAATATAATTATTCCCATAAATATTATAGGGTTTAAGAAAGTATAGCTTTGGAGGGATTTTTATGGCAGAACATGATGAAAATCAAGTCAATCGCAAGGCCAAGGAAGCATTGGATAGTAGCCGAGGACAAGGCAAGCTGAAACAATTGCTTCTATGGATTGCGGCCCTTATTATAGGGGGAATTCTGGGTTGGATTAATAATCCGGGATTAAATGAATTATTTAATTTTGTGGCATCGGTGTTTACTAGACTGTTCCAATTTATTGCGGTTCCGACAATTACATTGGCGGTTATCACCACTTTGGCAGCATTGGGGTCGAATAAAAACACAGGTCGTATTTTTGCTCATGCGGTTACTTATACGCTTCTTACTACAATTTGCGCGGCAGCTGTAGGTTTAGCACTTTATTTATGGATTCAGCCGGGCAATATTTCCGCCGATCTTATCGGCGCCGGGGTAGCGCAGGTACCTGAAAAGTTGGGTAAGATTACCTATTATGATCACTTCTTGTCGATTATACCTAATAATCTCCTGCAGCCGTTCTTGTCAGGCAATGTATTGTCGGTAATGCTTATTGCGGCGGCTGTAGGTTTGGCATTAGCTTTTATGCCTAAAACAGAAAATCGTGATGCCTTCTTAAAAATTTTGTTAGGCTTCCAGGAAGTATTATTTACATTAATTCGTGCATTGCTTTGGATTTTGCCGGTGGGCATTTTGGCTTTTGCGGCTCAGTTGGCAGCACAAATCGAAGCTGGTGTTATTGTCGGCGCGCTTGGTAAATATACGGCCATTGTTATCGGTGGGAACTTGATTCAGTTCTTTATTGTGATTCCGCTGTTCCTAATTGCTCGTGGGTTGAATCCTATAACAGTATTCAAAAAAATGTCACCGGCTGTTATGGTGGCGCTCTTTACTAAAAGCTCGGCAGGTACTTTGCCTGTAACGTTGGCTTCGGCAGAACAGAATTTAAAAGCCAATACAGCAGTATCTCGGTTTGTGTTACCGATTTGTACGACTATCAATATGAATGGCTGTGCGGCATTTATTTTGGTAACATCTCTTTTCTTGATGCAGAATGCAGGGATGGAATTATCGTTAGGTGAAATGATAGGCTGGCTCTTTATTGCCGTACTGGCAGCCGTAGGTAATGCAGGCGTGCCGATGGGATGTTACTTCTTGACGTTGTCCTTGATGTCGTCTATTGGCGCACCGATTGGTCTTATGGGGGTTATTTTGCCGATTTATACTATTATTGATATGATTGAAACGGCAGAAAATGTATGGTCCGATTCGGCAGTATGTGCTATGACGGATAAGGATTTGCAAGGTAAGCTTACCGATGAAGACCAAGCATTGGCACCAAGTATTTAACTTTATAATGATATTGGAAGTTGAATAACATCTATAAACATATACGAGAGAGAGTTTCTTAAGCCCTAATTAAAATATCGCTTTACGTGTTAACGTAAAGCGATATTTTTTAAAAAAAGACTTGCAATTTAAAAGTAAACATGATATATTATACGAGTACCTGACGTGAGCGTCAGATACGCGGCCCCGTGGTGTAGCGGTTAACATGTCGCCCTGTCACGGCGAAGATCGTCAGTTCAAATCTGATCGGGGTCGCCATTTTTTCGCCTCGGTAGCTCAGTCGGTAGAGCAACGGACTGAAAATCCGTGTGTCGACAGTTCGATTCTGTCCTGAGGCACCATTAAAAGAATATGCGGTTGTGGTGGAATGGCAGACACGCCATCTTGAGGGGGTGGTGAGCGTACGCTCGTATGGGTTCAAGTCCCATCAACCGCACCAAATGTAAGAGTGCATCGTAATTATGACGATGTACTCTTTTTTTATATTGTTGCGTTGATGTTGATTTGTTGTTATCATTGAAGTATCACATATAGTTGTACGAAAAGGAGTCTTTTATGAATGACAAAACCGTAGTACTTAATGCAGGATTGGTAAATTATGATGGTAATGTAGATTATTCATCTATTGCTTCCGATGTTATTATTTATGATGAAACACCGGAAGATCTGATTTTGGAACGTGTTCAAGATGCTACTGTGGTAGTGACGAAAGAAATGAAGGTGCCGGGTGAGATTATTCGTCAGTTCCCGGATAGCGTGAAGATGATTTGTGAAGCAGGTACGGGATACAACAATATTGATCTTGATGCGGTTCGAGAAAAAGGGATTATGCTCTGTAATATTCCGGCATATAGTAGTGAACGCGTAGCTCACACGGGAATTATGATGATGATGAATTTAGCCAGTGAAATGCAAAAGCAGATACGTATGTTGGCAGAGGGGAATCATGATAATTTCCACAAGCATTTAATGGTCAAACATGTAGAGTTAAACGGAAAAACATTGGGACTCATCGGTTATGGTAATATTGCAAAAGAAATGAGTAAGGTAGCTCAAGCATTGGGGATGCGTGTCATTGTTTCAACAAGAACACCTCGCGAAGATTGTGAGGGTGTACACTTCACAGATTTTGATACCGTGCTACGAGAAAGTGATTTTCTGTCATTGAATTGTCCATTGAATGAAACAACACGGCATATGATTGATAAAGCGGCATTAGATAAGATGAAATCTTCCGCATATATTATTAATACTGCGCGAGGTGCTCTTATTGATGAGGAAGCATTGATTAGAGCCTTGCAAGGAGGGGTTATTGCCGGAGCCGGTTTAGACGTACAAGAAGTAGAGCCGTTAGACGAGAACAGTCCGTTATTTACGATGGATTCTGTTATTATTACTCCGCATATGGGATGGCGTGGCCTAGAAACGAGACGGCGTTTAATTGATTTGTTGCGAGAGAACATTAAGGCTTTCGCGAAGGGACAGCCAATTAATCGCGTTGATTAAGCGAGAGTATGTATAAGTTTTTACCTAAAGCGGGAATGTATGATAAGCTCTTTTTCATATAAGTAATAGGATATACAATGAAAATCCGTTGTCGATAATCACATCGCGATATACAATGTGATGTTCGCAACGGATTTTTTGTTGCATCTACATCTAAAAAGAGGAATTTTAAATGTGAATGAAGAATAATAAAAATGACATCTGTACATTGTGATGAAGAGTGTGCGAAAACTACGGACGAAGGAGTAATGCGGGTGCCGCAACACATATGTATAAAAGGAGTTCTCTGGTGAGAATGAAAGGAGTGACGTTTGTGGCTATTTATTTGGCAGATATCAAAGACTGTAAAAAGAAAGGAACATCGTTACGTACTTATACACTATATGTGCCAGAAGGCATGCATTGGACCGGTGGTGCTCATATGCGCGTGGCGCTCTATGAGGGATTGTCGCCGGAGTTGGCACAAAAGATAAAGAAAGCTGATAAAGAAATACGGTGCGCATTGTTGGCCGGAATAACGGAAGCCGATTTTGATCCTGCGTTTACGAGAACATTTTCTATTTCTACTAGAGAATGTGATAATGCGATTGTATTTTCTACGCGTATAGCTGCGGAGCCGTCCTTATTTAAAAAGACCCTAGGAGAGTATCAAGTAGGTGACGGGATTTTTATTTTGACATCGGCTACGCATCTTCATGTTCCGCCGAAGGGTCCTATTGTAGCTTTGACTATGGGCGTTGGTCTGTCCAGTTTACATGCATTTATTCGTGATTTACTGGAAGCCGGTGGTGATGGTCCTATTCTTTCGTTAAATGTAGCCGAACCATTGGAAGAGTTGACTGAACTGGAAGTACACGATGAGCGTGTGCGCTATATGTATAAGAATAATAGATATAGCTTTGAACAAGCAGTTAAAAAACTAATGGAGGATAGAGTTTTAGTAGAACAAGGACGTTTTATTGTTATAGGCGGTCATCGTTTTATGAAAGAGTGGATAGCTTTTTTAGAAGACAATGGAGTTGCACAAGATAGAATTTTCCTTGATCGACCTGATGAACAGCGAGCTATTTATATTAAATGAGAGGATAGATTGTGTAGAATAAAAAGAGAGATGATTTCCGGATATGAAATCATCTCTCTTTTTTGATATAGGGGAGAGTATTATACAACGCATATGTTGTATGTGAAATGTGGTCAGAAAGGAAAGACGCTTAATAGTCACTACGATATAGACCGGGTTTACGATCATGAAATACATTGATGCGTTGACGAATATCTTTTAATACGGATAAATCAATACTAGCTGTCCGTACCTGCTCGGTACCGTCTAAGTGAAGAATTTCTTCGCCCCATGGATCTAATAGGAGAGAATTGCCTGCGCAGGTGACCTTCCCAAGTTTGCCGCAACCATTCACCGCGCATAAGAACATCTGATTTTCTACTGCTCGTGCTATATTCAAAATTTCCCAATGGCGCAAACGAATCGTAGGCCATTGTGCAGGTACGAAGAAAAGATCTACCCCTTGTAATGCGGCAGTACGTACTAATTCGGGAAAGCGGATATCGTAACAAATGCAGCTAGAGCAAGGAATGTCATCCAGCATAAAATGATGAATGTGATTACCTCCGGTAAAGAATTTTTCTTCTTTTGCCGGGCTGAAGCCATGTATTTTGTCATATTCGGAAATTACCGAACCCTGTCGGTCAAGGACATATGTAGTATTATATACATACCCTTTTTTCACGGTAGCTACCGATCCGCCGACGATATTCACGGCATGTTTTTTGGCAAAGTCGGATAGAAAGTGGCGGGTACGCTCGCCGTCGGGATCAGCCATATCCTTGAGCGCCGGAGTCGGCGCAAAACCGGTATTCCAAGTTTCGGGCAAGACGATAATATCGGGATGACTGGCCACTGCTTCGGTAAGAAGTTGTTCGACCCGTGTATAGTTAGCCGCAACGTCACCGACAGTGACGGCGAATTGTACAAGTGCTATATTTTTTTTCATTATATTCCCTCCCTCAATAGCCAAGATGATATACACTTTCAGTATATGAGTGGGAGAAAGGCTTGTCAATATAGAGAAATTTACTGCGAAAATACTAAAAAAATGGTAAAATATATCGTAAAAGCAAAAAGAGATATAGTTGAGGGAGTTTAGCGTTGTATCGCAACAAAAATAAGTTCCTAATGATTGAATGGAAAGATACTTACAATAAATGGCGGATACGTAGGAGGTTACATGTTATCATGAAAAAAATATATATTTTCTGCGCGTTGCTCATAGGTCTTGTAGTAATCATAGCCGGATGTAGCTTTGGAGCGGCGCCGACGACAGAGTCAAAGCCTGAGGCAAAGGCTCCGGTGCAAGAGAAGGTAGCGACAGCAGTACCCAAAGGAATCCCGGTATTGATGTATCACAAAATTGGACCTGATAAGGATAATGATGCGGTGCTTCGCGAGGATTTGTTCTTAGCACAAATGAAATTTTTAAAGGACAAGGGATTCCATCCGATTACAATGGAGCAGTTATATGACTATGTAACAAGCGGTAAAGCAGTGCCCGTAAAACCGGTAGTGCTGACGTTCGATGATGGGTATGCAGATACATATTCCGTTGTGTATCCGGCGCTGAAGAAATATGGATTTGCCGCAACTGTGTATGTAAACCCCGGTGATGTAGGACAACGATTGACGTGGGAGCAGATTAAAGAAATGAAAGATGGCGGCGTTACTATTGCCAGTCATGGCTATGATCACGTACGAATGAATGAATTGTCAGCGGCGGCAAAGAAAGATAATATTGTTAAAGCACAACAAGCGCTTAAGGATAAACTGGACATTGATAATGTATGGTTTTGCTATCCTTACGGACGGGTAGATGCTCAGGCAGAAGCGGCGGCCGAGGGAGCAGGTATTCGATTGGCGGTAACGATGAATCCGGGATGGGTACATCAAGGTGATAATCCTCTTACATTGCATCGTATTTGGATAGGTAATGCCGTTGATTTAGCGCATTTCGAAGAGCGCATTACGACAGAACAGTATACAGACTTATAATTGAGGATGGGAGATAACTATGAAATCGTTCTTTCGAAAAGCATGGGTAAAGTTTATCCTTGTTATGTTTATTTTTACCGGGGTATCAGCGCCGTTCATTGTTTTGTTCGGTCCTTTTGATAATATTAAGCGCACCGTAGTGGGGGCAATCATGCGGTCGCGGCATCCGCATTATATTACGTGGCTTTTCGACCAAGATGAGCTTAATGCCATATTAGGATCGGTAGGAACCGTGCGCAGTCAGGACTTGTTTAAATTTAAGGCCAGAGAAGATAATACATTAAAGTTGCGTAAAATTGAATCCAGTCGCTATGTAGGCTATTTATTGGAAATTCCGGATCCCCGTCGTATTCACGTAGCTACGGCGAAGAATATCCAAGAAAAAGGAGAAACTACCAGTAATATCGCCAAGGATAACGATGCGGTAGCGGCTATTAACGGCGGTGGGTTTCACGATCCAAATGGTACGGGTACAGGGCGCTTGCCGTATGGCTTTATCTTGCGCGATGGCAAATATGTTATTGGTCAGGACGTAGGCCCTGATGAAAACGTAGATTTCGTAGGCTTTACCAAGAGCGGTAACCTTATTGCCGGTAATTATAATAAGACGGAGTTAGCAGATATGGAAGCTTCCGAAGGAATTACTTTCGGACCACCATTGATCGTGAATGGTAAGAAAATGATTACCGAAGGTGATGGCGGTTGGGGGATTGGTCCGCGTACAGCCATCGGTCAGAAAAAAGATGGTACGGTTATCTTCTTAGTCATTGATGGACGTCAACCGGGATATTCTACCGGAGCGACCTTGCGTGATGTACAGGATGTTCTTTATGCCGAAGGTTGTTATATTGCCGCTAATTTAGATGGCGGTTCCAGTACGACATTGTATTATAATGGTAAAGTAGTCAATAAACCAGCGGATTTATTGGGTGAACGTATGATTCCAACGGCGTTCATTGTTAAGTAATAGGAGGCGTTATGAAATCATTCGGCAAGATTTGCACGGCCTTTGTAGTAGGCCTTCTATTACAGGGCGGTGTGTACTATTATTTGGATCAAGTATATTTGGCACCGACTACGGATTTTGCGGTAAGCAATGCATCTCAGGAAAAGGACGGCAATTTTCCTGATGTTACGGAAGGTCGTAAATATTATTCGGAAGGGCATAAGTACATGGCCGTGGTTACCAATGATGCGGTTAAAATTTATACATCCGGCAAGAAAGAACCAACCAAGCTTGATCTCAAGGGGCGCATGGTAAGCTACTTCGAGTGGCTACCTGACCGCGATTTGGCAATCATGGGATTATACGGCGGACCTAAGGATGCTGTTGTGTTAGCGCGCATCGATCCGGAAAATCCGGACCATGAAGTGGATACGACAATGGAGGATTTACCATCGGATAGCCGGATTACGGAAGCGGCTTTTTCCACGGCAACCAATGTGGTATACATGAAAATTAAGGTAGCGGAGAATGCATATCGTATTTACCGTACCGATGCCAACTATGACACGCGACGTGTATATATGCAGGCTTCTAATATCGGTCGCATTGCAGTTTTTTATGATGAAGATCGCTTCTTCTACGATAATGTGCGTACCGGCGATGTCTTTATGTTCAACGGCACCGAGGGTGGATGGCGTGTTATCAATCCGCCGGGACGATATCGCCTTATCGGTGTTGATATGAATAAGGATATTTATATTGCCAAGGTGAATAAAGAAGACGAAGTATTATCTCTTAGCAAGGGGCGCCTTGGGGTAGGCTTTGAAACAATTCATACCTTTGATTCGCCGCAAACTTTGAGCACGATCACCGTTGCCTCAATTAAGAAAAATATGGAAGACGGTACCTATGGTACTTCTTCGTCGAAGGATGATGCAAGCGATTCATCGGATAAGAAAAAATAATGATTAGTAAAAATTATAATATTATTAAAATCTGATTAAAGATTGTAGTTGCGTAATTAGCATAGGCTAAAAGACCTGCTTTAGCAGGTCTTTTTCATAAGCGACTAAGTAAGGAGGCAATAAAATGGCTAAAATCAAAATTCAAAAGAATTTAAGTGACGCAGATATGTTTAAAGGCTTTACGGAAGAGGAAACATTTGAGAATGCCATGCTTCGCGGCGAAGGGCTTAGACAAGCGAAAATCGCCAAGAAAAGAGCTGTTGAAAATAAACAAGATGCTTTCTATCGTGAGTTCCTGACAGAAAAAATCGAGACGCAAATCGGCAAGATGCTGTTAGAGATAAAAATGGAGTATTATAAGGATGGTATAAATAATTTTTATGTCCAGGTAAAAAAAGAAGGCAAAAATATAGTTTTGGAAACAGGGCCGAAAAAATTAAAATAGTCTAAATTTAAGAAAAACAGCGCTCATAGATGATTATTCCGTATTAAAAAATGTGTTGACAAAGGCATGTATAAGTAGTCTAATAGTGTTGTGGCGTAAACAAGCCTATCTTTATTTTTAAGATAATGACTTGTGAGACGCAATCTGTAGAATAATGATTTGAATCGCAAACATCTGTGAAATGTGGAAGATTTTACAGAGTCGGCAGTGTTCGATTCATCTCAAATGTGAAGGAGAAGGATTAATAATGGCGAAAAAAGTGAAACTCATGGAAACCGTCCTTCGTGACGGTCATCAGTCCGTCTTGGCAACTCGTATGCGTACTAGCCAGATGGTGCCTGTATTGGAAAAATTGGATGCTATCGGTTACGATGCATTGGAATGCTGGGGCGGTGCTACATTTGATAGCTGCCTTCGTTTCCTCGATGAAGATCCATGGCAGCGTCTTCGTACCTTAAAAGCTCACATCAAGAACACGCCGCTTCAGATGTTGTTGCGCGGTCAGAACCTTCTTGGTTATAAACACTACGCTGATGACGTAGTAGAAGCTTTCGTTCGTAAAGCAAAAGAAAACGGTATCGACCGCATCCGTATTTTCGACGCATTGAACGATCCTTGGAATATGCGTGCCGCTATCGAAGCCGGTAACAAATGTGGCGTTCATGTACAGGGCACCATGGTGTATACTATCAGCCCGGTACACACTAACGAAATGTTCGTTAATGTAGCAAAAGAATTAAAAGAAATGGGTATCGACTCCCTCTGCATTAAGGATATGTCCGGTTTGCTCGCACCGTACGATGCAGCTTCCTTGATTAAGGATCTTAAGAAAGCATTGGGCGATGACATGATTATCGACTTGCACAGCCATTTCACTTGCGGTCTTGCCAGCGCTACATACATGAAAGCAGTAGAATCCGGTGTTGATATCATCGACACTGCATTGAGTCCGTTCGGTCATGCTACTTCTCAGCCGGCAACGGAAAGCATCGTTGAAATGTTCCGCGGTACTGAATATGATACCGGTTTGGACCTCAACGCTATGCGTGAATTAGCTGAATACTTCCGTGGCGTTCGCAAAGAAATCTCCGAAGAATTCGGTATTACACCGGCTCACGAAGTATTGCCGGAAGTTCGTCATTACCAGATTCCTGGCGGCATGCTCTCCAATACGCAGAACCAGTTGCGTGAAATGGGCATGGCTGACAAGTTCTTTGATGTAATGAACGAAATGCCGAAAGTTCGTGCTGACCTCGGATATCCTCCGTTGGTAACTCCGACCAGCCAGATTGTTGGTACTATGGCTATGATGAACGTAAACTTCATGGCAAACGGAATGGAACGTTATACTATGACCTCTAACGAAGTTAAAGATCTTGTTCGCGGTAAATATGGTCGCTTACCGGCACCGATTTCCGACGATATTCGCAAGAAAATCATCGGCGATGAAGAACCTATCACTTGCCGTCCGGCAGACCTCATTAAACCGGAATTGGAAAAATACCGTCAGGAATTGACCGATCACGGTTTCGAAGGCTTCAGCGACGAAGACGTATTGACTTACGCTTTGTTCCCAGAAGTTGCTCTTCAGTTCTTCGAAAAACACGCAGAACCGATTACAAGAAAAGTATTGTCCATCAACAGCCAGAAATAATTCAGGCATTAGGACATGTAAGAGGAGAGACCTCAATGAGGTCTCTCCTCTTTTGTTAGTATTGGTATTCGTGTTGAAGCCGATAGTTTATCGAGTGCAAAGCTTGTCGATATCTTATTAAGGGTGAAGAGTGTTCGTTATCAAAAATAAAATCGGCCAATATGGTATCGTCTTTGGTAGTTTGGTGAGAGTCTGGAGTTAATGTTCTCCATATAAAACTATAAGAGGAATGACATAGGGAATATAAAAAATAAAAAAGCTGTAACCGAGAGCAGTGTCTGTTCGGTTACAGCTTTTATTGTATTGCGTTCGACTTTCTTGTCACATAAATAGTATCTACGCGAGACTATTACATGAACATTATTATATGATCACTATTATATGAGCACTATTAACATGGACATCATCACGTAAAGAATATTATGTAATTATTACTTGCGTGAGTTAGTTACATGTGGTTATCTCGTGCGCGTTATTGTATGAGTAATACTACATGTGTATTAGAGGATGTGACGACGCTGTGCTTCATCGAACTCATCGGTTATCGCTTTAGACGGTGGTGCATCTAAGAGGCTGACAACGATAATAGCAATAGACGCAAAGAGGAAGCCGGGAACGATTTCATAGAGGTCGAACCATCCGAATTGTTTCCAAATCAACACGGTCAAGCCACCGACAGTAACGCCGGCTACGCAGCCGAGGCGCGTCATCCGACGCCAGAAGAGAGAAATCAAAATAGCCGGACCAAAGGCGGCACCGAAGCCTGCCCATGCATAGGCAACCATGGTGAGAATATAGCTGTCAGGGTTTAATGCTAAGGACAAAGCAATAGCAGCCACAATTAATACGGTAATACGGCTGACGAGAATTAATTCGCGATCACCGGGACGATGGCCTACGAGATTTTTGTATAAGTCTTGCGCTACGGATGAGGCAGTGACTAAAAGCTGCGCCGATGAAGTGCTCATGATAGCGGCGAGGACGGCGGACCAAATAAGTCCGGCGATGAAAGGAGAGAACAAGCTTTCACTCATAACGAGGAACACCGTTTCTGCCTTGGCACCTTCCAACAGTTCCGGCAGGTACACACGTCCGACCAGGCCGACGGCAACAGCAGCGGATAAAGAAATGATAACCCATGTCATAGCGATACGAGTTGCTTTGGTAAGTTCCTTGGAATCGGATATGGCCATGAAGCGGACCAAGATATGCGGCTGACCGAAATAACCGAGACCCCAAGCTAAGGAAGAAATAATACCGATGACCAAGGTAACGGTGTCAGGTGCGGAGCCTAACACAGATAAGCCTTGGGGAAATTCGCTTTCGATAAGAGCCGCCGTATTAACGGGACCATGCATAGCGATAACAGCTGTGGTAGGAACCAATAAAATCGCAAAGAACATCATCATGCCTTGAATGAAGTCGGTCCAACTTACGGCGAGAAAACCGCCGAGGAAAGTATAGAAAATAACTACGCCTGCTGTGATAAACAGAGAAGTTAAATAATCAAGACCGAAGATAGTAGTAAACAGTTTACCACCAGCTACGAAGCCGGACGAAGTGTAAATAAGGAAAAAGATAACGATGAATAAGGCCGAGATGATTGGCAATGCTTTACCGGTATCATGAAAGCGATTGCGAAGGTAATCGGGAATCGTCAAACTATTGCTGGCTACCTCGGTATGGTTGCGCAGACGTTTAGAAACAAAGACCCAGTTCAGCCATGTACCGGCAGCGAGACCGATGGCAATCCAAATTGCGGATAAACCCGATGCGTAAGCAAAGCCGGGTAATCCCATCAGCATCCATCCGCTCATGTCCGAAGCCTCGGCACTCATTGAGGTAATCCAGGGACCTAGTTGGCGGCCACCGAGGATATAGTCGCTGAGATTTTTTGATTTTCTGTAATAATAAATTCCTATGTACATCATCAAACCCAAATATAATGCAAAGGCGACGATGACAGATGTTTGCGTGTGCATACGCGTACAGCCTCCTTATATAAATTAGTATTTTTTTATTTTACCATAAAATGAATCGTCGGCATAGTAAAAATGTTTTTGCTGAATGGAGAAATGTACTTTTATAACAAGGCGATTGCCGATACACATAGAAATTATACCGAATATATAGTATAGTAAAAGGTACACGATAAAGACGAAAGGACTGTGATAGATCATGACGGAGATTATGGCAACGGCAACGGCGCTGCTGAAAAATTATTTTGGCTATCCCGCATTTAGACCGGCTCAAGAAGTGCCGGTACAAACACTGGCCGAGGGTAAGGATGTGTTAGCCATCATGCCTACCGGAGCGGGCAAGTCGATTTGCTTTCAAATTCCGGCGCTGATGAAATCGGGATTGACCCTTGTATTTTCTCCGTTGATTTCACTGATGCAAGACCAAGTCGATGGATTGCGGGTGCAGAAAATTCCTGCTGCCTATTTGAACAGTACTCTTACGCGCGAGGAGTTTAATAAGATTATGTACTATGTGCGCGAAGGTCGTATTAAATTGTTATATATGGCACCGGAACGACTGGCATCGACATACTTTTGTAATATCTTACGATCACTGCCGATTTCGCAGGTGATTATCGATGAAGCTCATTGCGTATCACAATGGGGTCATGATTTCAGACCGGCGTATTGTGATATCGGTCCTTTCTTGGAAAGTTTACCGAAACGTCCGGTGGTTGGTGCTTTTACTGCCAGTGCTACCCGCGAAGTAGAAGAGGATATGAAACGATTGTTGGGTCTTACCAAGGCACGGGTTCACGTGACAGGTTTCGATCGGCCGAACCTAAGCTTTCAGGTGGTACAACCGGATGATAAGATGGCCTATGTACTGCAATACGTGCAGGCGCATAGCCAGGAGAACGGTGTCATCTATTGCGCTACGCGCAAGGACGTAGAAAAGGTATACGGAGAATTGGTGCGCCGAGGGATTAAGGCCGGTTATTATCATGCGGGACTGACCGATGCGATGCGAAAACAGCAGCAGGAAAATTATGCCTATGATCGCGTTCAAATTATGGTGGCTACCAATGCGTTTGGTATGGGCATCGACAAGAGTAATATCCGGTATGTATTACATTATCAAATGCCGCGCAACATGGAAGGGTATTACCAAGAAGCAGGACGGGCCGGTCGTGATGGTGCACCGGCGGAGTGTGTACTTTTATATAGCGGGCGGGATGTTATCATTCATAAATATCTGATTGAACAATCGGTGGAAGAACCGCAACGACGGCGTATTGAAATGGGAAAGCTGCAGAGTATGATCGATTATTGCTTTACCGGCGGATGTTTGCGGCGATATATGCTCACCTATTTTGGAGAGACCGTCGGTTGGCAGCATTGCGGTAACTGTAGCAGCTGCAACGGAAAGCAGGCACGGCGCGATATGACACGGGAAGCACAGATTATTTTTAAGGCCATCCTCGACACGGAAGAGCGTTACGGCGCTTCTATGATTGCCGCTATTGTAGGCGGTGTCGGTACGGATCGCATCAGGCGGGCCGGGTATGACCGCTTATCCATATTCGGCGCATTATCAGGCGTGGATGAAAAGGAAATAAAAGGCTATATTAAACAATTCATAGCCCTAGGATATTTGGAAAGCAGTTTGGGGAAATATCCTACGTTATCCGTTACGCCCGGCGGCGAAGCGGTGCTAGCAGGTACACAGCGCGTCATAGAAGCACGCCGCGAAATTGTGCGCGTACGACCGGAAGCACCGCGGCGTACCAAGACAAGTGCCGGATCGAAGGGCGGCGGTCTGTTTGAACATTTGCGTCAGCATCGCAAAAAATTAGCCGAAGAAGCCGGTATTGCGCCGTATTTAATTTTTTCCGATACGGTGCTAATCGATATGGCTTCGTTACGTCCCAAGACATTGGCGGAATTATGTGAAATAAAAGGAATCGGTGAGGCCAAGTTAAAACGATACGGCCTGTCATTTTTACAAGCAATTGCGGAAGGAGAACGAAAATGAGTGCAGCGGATACACAGTATTTAGCGATTGTGGAACGAATTTTAAAGGAAGGCTACTATGCCAATAATCGCACCGGTGTGCCTACCTATAAGTTGGCGCATCAGATCATGCAATTTGATTTAGCCAAGGAGTTTCCGATTTTGACGACAAAATTTGTTGCTTTTAAAACGGCCGTGAAGGAGCTGTTGTGGATTTGGCAGAAGCAAAGCAATGATGTGCGTGAGCTGCAGGCTATGGGCGTACATGTTTGGGATGAGTGGATGCGTGAAGACGGTACTATCGGTAAAGCCTATGGCTATCAGATAAAAAAATATAAGCAGCTGGATAACTTGCTTCATATGTTGAAAACCGATCCGCAAAGTCGACGCATGATAGTTACGTTGTGGAACATTGAAGATTTGCCGGATATGGCGCTGCAACCTTGCGCCTATGAAACATTGTGGGATGTGTCCGGAGATCGGTTGAACTGTATGTTGGTACAGCGCAGCGGCGATATGGGATTGGGCGTGCCCTTTAACATGACGCAATATGCGGTGCTGGTACATTTGGTAGCCAAGGTGTGCGGATTGAGGCCGGGACAATTTACGCATGTAATTAATAATGCACATATTTACGAAAATCACGTAGACGCCTTGGAAGCGCAGCTGAAGCGCCGACATGAGGCAAAAGAAGCGCCGATGTTAAAGGTGGCGGACGATGTACATGATTTTTATGCCATTACACCTGATGATGTATGGCTGGAAGGATATGAACATTTGGGCAAATTAGCTATGGAGGTAGCCGTATAATGATAGCGTTGATTGTGGCAAAAGCGAAAAACAATGTCATCGGTAAGGACAACCAATTGATTTGGCATTTGCCGGAGGATTTGAAGCATTTCAAAGCACTGACCACGGGACATATTATTATTATGGGGCGGAAAACATTGGAATCCTTGCCCTGTAAATTACCTAATCGGGAACATTGGGTAGTGACCCGCCAAGAAGGCTATGTACCGCCTTATGAAGGGGTACGCATTTTTCATTCGCCGGAAGAAGCACTTGATGCGGCGCAACAGGTAGATGATACGGTGTATTGTATCGGCGGCGCCGAGTTGTACGGTGCGATGTTGCCCATGGCGGACCGATTATATGTGACGGAATTGGAAGACAGTTTTGACGGTGATGCGTTTTTCCCTGTTATTGACGAGACGGTATTCAAAAAAACGGCGGAAGAAAAAAGACAGCCCACTGCCGACCATGGCGGCTTTGCGTTTGTCACTTACGATCGCATCCGGCGATAATTGTGAAAGCATGCATGGGGAGAACGAATCAAGATATCCGTGGAATGGAACAATCAATATGCCTATGCAATAGAAGCGAAATAAAAATAAGAAGTGTGAGGTTTTTACTATATGACAGAGGAAGCAATAATGAATACGATGGCCATCGATACAGCACGTGTGATTGCCGATGAATTAGGGGTAAAGACATGGCAGGTGCAAGCGGCTATCGATTTGATGAGTGAAGGTAATACGGTACCTTTTATCGCGCGCTATCGAAAGGAAAAGACCGGCGAACTCAAGGATGAACAGCTTCGCGATATCGAAGAAAGACATCGCTATTTGGAAAATCTGGCACAGCGCAAGGCTGATGTTGTTGCTTCGATTACGGAGCAAGGCAAGATGACCGAAGCGTTGGCCCAGCAATTAGCTGCGGCGATGAAGCTGCAAGAGGTAGAAGATTTATATCTAGCGTATCGCCCGAAAAAACGGACCCGTGCCTCCATGGCCAGGGATCGTGGGTTGGAGCCGTTGATGGAATATATTGTCGGCGCCGCAGTAACGGAAGAGTCCGCCGTAGCCGAAGCCGCGCAATATATAACGGACGAAGTACCCGATGCGGCAGCGGCCCTGCAAGGCGCAATGGATATTTTGGCGGAAGATGTAAGTAACCGCGCCGATATACGATCACATTTGCGCGACGCCATTTGGAACGAAGGCAGCTTGCATACAGCTTTGGTCGGAGACGATGAAGAGGTTAAAAAAGTGTTCCTACAATACGAGGACTATGAAGAACCGATCCGTCAGTTGCCTTCCCATCGTATTTTGGCGATCAATCGCGGAGAGTCGCTGGGGGCGTTAAAGGTAACTATGGTGACGGCCGATGAACGCTACATTGCCTATATACTCAACTGTATGGTCGAAGCCGGTCAGGCCAATAATGTGTATACGCAGGCCGTCGCGGAAGATGCGTATAAACGGTTGGTGCTTCCGGCGCTGGAACGAGATATTCGCAATCAGTTGACGGAGCAAGCGGAAGAACAAGCGATTAAAGTGTTCGGTACGAATCTTCGCAATCTGTTATTGCAACCGCCGTTGTCCGGCTATGTCATTATGGGACTGGATCCGGGATACCGCATGGGATGTAAAATGGCGATTATCGATGAGCAGGGCAATGTGCTGGATCAAGGGGTTTACTATTTGACAATGAGCGATAAGCAGCGGGATATTGCGCGGCAAGCCTTGTCGAATTTGATTCGTAAATGGCATGTCACTTTGATTTCCATCGGCAACGGTACCGCTTCTTATGAAACGGAACAATTTGTTTCTCAAATGTTAGCCGAAGAACAGTTGGACGATTGTCATTACATCATTACCAATGAAGCGGGGGCTTCGGTGTACTCGGCATCTAAATTGGCCATTGAAGAATTGCCGGATCTTGATGTATCCATTCGCGGCGCTGTGTCGATTGCTCGTCGCGTGCAGGATCCGTTGGCGGAATCGGTAAAGATTGATCCGAAGTCCATCGGCGTCGGTCAGTATCAGCATGATGTCAATCAGAAGCGGTTGGGCGAAGCATTGGATCAAGTAGTGGAAACCGTAGTCAATCATGTAGGCGTGGAGCTTAATACGGCATCGCCGGCGATTTTGCGACATATTTCCGGCATTACCGGTACAGTGGCCAATAACATCGTAACGTATCGCAAGGAAAACGGCCCCTTCACATCACGTAAGGAGCTACTGAAAGTCAGTCGGTTGGGCCCGGCAGCCTTTACGCAGTGCGCCGGCTTTTTGCGTATTCAGCGCAGCGCAAATGCACTGGATAATACGCCGGTTCACCCGGAATCCTATAGCTTGGCGGAAAAGATGATTCACCTTCTGGGATTTACGCCGGAGGATATGCACAATAAAGAGATTCTGGAACAAATTAAAGCTAAGGTGGCTACGGTAGATGCGGCAGCTATGGCGAATGAACTTGATGCCGGCGTGCCTACGGTGCGCGATATTTTAGAGGCGTTGGCTAAGCCGGGACGGGATCCTCGCGAAGATTTACCGGCGCCGCTTATGCGCAAACATGTATTAAGCCTTGATGACATCAAAGTGGGGACCGTGGTGAAGGGGACGGTTCATAATGTGGTGGATTTCGGTGCCTTTGTGGATTTTGGACTTAAGGTAAACGGATTGCTTCACCGCAGTGAATTTTGTCGGCGCAATCAACATCCGTCGGATGTATTGGCAGTAGGCGATATTATCGAAGCGGAGATTATTTCGGTGGAAGCCGAGCGCAATCGTATCGGACTTTCTATTAATGCCTTGAAAAAACGACGGGGCGAGATGAATGACGAAGACAATCGAAGCGGGCGCGAGAAAAAACAGGATTCTCGTATGGCCGGTACCGACGGACAACGTAAGAATAAGCGTCCGGACAGAGGGCAAGGACAAAGAAACCGCAACGGACAACATAAGAACAGGCGGCAGCGGGATGGAAGACAGCACCGTGATAAAGGCTTTGTCTTCGGCGACAACGATATTCGTATCGTGCGGTCAAAAAAGAAATAAAAGTATCTATCGCAGATAAAGTGTGATATAATTAACGAATATGCTGGAGAAAAATACAGAGAATATTCGTAACATGCTAGGAGGATGCATATAGTCAATGTTAGAACGTTTTGAAGAATTAAAAATTAGTGAGCCTATTTTACGGGCTTTGAATGATATGGGGTTTGAAGAACCGACGCCGATTCAGCAGGAAGCGATTCCGGTAGCTATGGAAGGCCTCGACATGATTGGGCAAGCGCAGACCGGTACCGGTAAAACGGCAGCGTTCGGGATTCCGGCGCTGGAAAAGGTAGATCCGGCACAGCGTGCCGTACAAGTATTGGTTCTTTCCCCGACGCGGGAGTTGGCCATTCAGGTAGCGGAAGAGCTGAATAAAATGGCGCAGCATACGGACATCCAAGCGTTGCCGATTTATGGTGGACAGGATATTACCCGCCAGTTCCGCAGCCTCAGAAAAAATCCGCAGATTATCGTAGCTACTCCGGGACGATTGATGGATCACATGGATCGTGGATCTATCAGCTTTGATGCGGTGAAGATGGTCGTACTTGATGAAGCCGATGAAATGCTCAACATGGGTTTCGTCGATGATATTAATAAAATTTTGAGTGCCGTGCCGGACGAACGACAAACATTATTGTTCTCTGCTACCATGCCGAAAGCCATTCAGAATTTGGCGGAAACCTATTTGAAGGAACCCCGTTTGATTCGTATGAAGCCGACGCAGGTGACGATGGATCTGATCGATCAGTATTACATCGAAGTGCAGGATCGACAGAAGTTCGATGTATTATGCCGCTTGCTTGATATGCATGCACCGGATTTGGCCATCGTCTTCGGTCGCACGAAACGTCGTGTAGACGAAGTGACGGAAGGATTAAAGAAGCGCGGTTACATGGCGGAAGGGATTCACGGTGATTTATCGCAGCAGAAGCGCGATAGTGTAATTCGTCAATTCCGCGAAGGGACTATCGATATTTTGGTGGCTACGGACGTAGCAGCGCGCGGTCTTGATATCAGCGGTGTTACGCATGTATATAACTATGACTTGCCACAGGATCCGGAAAGCTATGTTCACCGCGTAGGTCGTACGGGCCGTGCCGGTAAAGCCGGTAAGGCAACAACCTTTGTAATTCCTCGTGAAATGGAACACCTCCATGCCATCGAGCGATTGACAAAGCGTAAGATTACTCGTCGCAAAGCGCCGTCCTTAGGAGAAGTATTGGAAGGGCAGCAGCGCTTGGCCGTGGAAAGCTTGATTTCCATGTCGGACAACGAAGAAACCTTAAAGATGTATCGCAGCAGTGCGGAAGAGCTTTTGGCCGATATTGATTCGGTTACGTTAGTGTCTGCAGCGATTAAGCTGTTGACGAAGGAGCCGGATACGACACCGGTAACTATTACCGAAGAAGCACCGCTTCGCGTACGCAAACCACGTCGTTTCGGTAAAGACGGTCGCCGTCGTGACGGACGTTCCTATCGATCCGGTGATCGTCGCAAGTTCGATAAAGGCGGACGGGATCGCCGCGATGGTCGTGATCGTCGAGGTAGTCGCAATGCACGCAGTGGACGGGATCGCCGTGATGGTCAGCGCGAAGGTAAGGAAAGTAGAGCGAATAGTTCTTTCAAGCCGTACTTTAAAGATTAACTAACAACATAAAATCTGCAATTCTGTGTAGAACATATAGGACAAATTAAACGAGGGCGCTCCTTGTCTTGGCAGCTGCATCCAATGTCAGATTGTGTTAATGAATGACATTGGATGGAGACTGAGAGGCGAGAGCGCTCTTTTTATTTTTTTGGAACCGTAAAAATAAGAAAGTCATGATAGAAATTTATCGGATATTGTATTAAGTCATGTAGTTGGTGACGTACCTAGCGATACAGAAGCGATACGCGAGAGAGACCCACAGTGATACACGAGAGAGACGCACAGCGATACGCACAACGGTACGCAAACCGATACGCACGCCGATACCATTCTTAAACTAAACAAAACAAAACTAAACTAAACAGTAGGAAAGAAAACCATCAAAGAAAGGAGGCGATGGTTATTACGTATTTACTCATGCCCTTGTCGATTACAGATTGATGAAGAAAAACATACCCCGACCTACATGACTGCTTAGCTATAATTGATTTTTCCTCCTTCATTTGCTATAATTACTCAAATAATAATTGTTATTGTTTGTTATTTGCTACAGATGTAGTATAATATGAATAGTAACAAATAATAGTTTGCGATGTAAGCTATTACAGTCGGCTAAGTAGCTGCTGGGACAGATATCCGAGTGGAGAGAGGAATGAAAGTATGGATATAGCACAAAAACTACGTTCTGAAGGATTTAAAGTAACTCCTCAGCGTATTGCCATTTACAACGTATTATACGGGCAAAACGATCACCCCACAGCGGAAATGATTTATCAAAATTTGCGCAAGGAATATCCGACCATGAGCTTGGCAACAGTGTATAAAACGATGGAGATTTTCGAACGCATCGGTCTTGTCAAGGTGTTGGATATGGGGGACGATTGCAGTCGATATGACTGGGATACCCATAATCATCCGCATTTGCGTTGCACCCAGTGTAATCGCGTCGAGGATTTGGATGGCATCGATGTCGAAAAGATTCAGGCGGATGTAGAACGATTGAGTGAATACCGCGTAACCGGACAACAGTTAGCATTTGAAGGGATTTGTCCCGATTGCTTGCGCCGGGAGTCGCATTAAAAAAGAGCCGTAAGGCTCTTTTTTAGTAAGGAGGAACATATGTTAACAATAGGATGTCATCTATCAATCAGCAAAGGCTATTTGCACATGGGCAAGGAAGCCCTTTCAATCGGAGCCAACACGTTTCAATATTTTACGCGCAATCCCCGAGGCGGTAAGGCACGGGCTTTTGACGAAGCGGATATGAAGGCGTTGGCGAAGTTTATGGAGGAACATCATTTCGGAAAGATTTTAGGTCACGCACCGTATACGTTAAACGGCTGTGCTAAAGATGAAGGCTTGCGTGAATTTGCGCGGCAGTCCATGCGTGAGGATTTGGAACGATTGGAATATTTGCCGCATCAATTATATAATTTTCATCCCGGCAGCCATGTCAAGCAAGGGATGGATCAAGGGATTTCATATATCGTGGATATGTTAAATGAAGTACTCTTCCCGGGAATGAAAACGATGGTGCTCTTAGAAACAATGGCCGGTAAGGGAACGGAAGTGGGACGCACCTTCGAGGAGATTGCCCGCATCATTGATGGCGTAAAGTTAAAAGAATACGTAGGCGTTTGCATGGATACCTGCCATATTCACGAAGGCGGCTATGATATCATTGATAATCTGGATGGAGTGCTGGCTGAATTTGATTCAATCATCGGACTCGATCGCATTCATGCCATTCATTTCAATGATTCGAAAAACCCGCGCGGCGCACACAAGGATCGTCACGAGAAAATCGGTGAAGGGCATATTGGCATCGAAGCGTTAGGTGCGGTGATTACGCATCCGAAACTTCGGCATTTGCCCTTTTACTTGGAAACGCCGAATGAGCTTGACGGGTATGCCAAGGAGATTGCCATGCTGAAAGAGATTTACGCAAACGAGGTGAAGGAATAAATGCGTATTTTGCACACGGCAGATTGGCACTTGGGGCGCATATTTTATGCAAACTACTTGACCGAGGACCAAGCCTATGTGTTGGAGCATCAATTTTTGCCGCTGCTCAAAGAAGCTCGTGTGGATGCAGTAGTGATTGCCGGTGATGTGTACGATCGCGCCGTTCCGCCGGTAGAGGCAGTGGAGCTGTGGGACAGCGTAGTGACACGCGTTGCCAGTGATAAACGGATTCCTATGTTTGTCATCGGCGGGAACCATGACAGCGGTGCTCGGCTAGAGGTGGGACATACGCTGTGGGCTCCGTCGGGGCTTTACGTATGGGGGACGCTGCGGCATTTACAAGGACCTGTTATAGTCAATGACGCATACGGTGAGATTGCCTTTTGTCCCATGCCCTTTAGTGAACCCAAGTCGATTGCCAATTATTTGTTCGCCGATGAAGCGAATTCGTCGGACATGACAACTCACGGACAGCATAGCTATGATGAAGTGTATCGATTATGGGGAGACTACGTGCGAGGACAGGTGCCGAAGGGAATGCGTTCGGTAGCCATGGCCCATGCATTTGTCAGCGGCAGTGCGGAAAGTGAATCGGAGCGTCCGCTTATCATCGGCGGTAGCTACGCAGTGGCGGCACAGGCGTTTTCCGGATTTAGTTATACGGCACTGGGGCATTTACATCGTCCGCAGCGAGCAGGGTCCGAGGTTATTCGGTACAGCGGCTCCTTGTTAAAATATTCTTTTGATGAAGCGGCGCAGCGCAAAAGCTTTACCTTGGTGGATATTGATGAAAAGGGAGGAGCCACTATAGAACAAATTCCCGTGGAGGCGCGCCGTGATGTACGCATTGTGGAAGGGGCCTTTACGGATATTATGAATGATGAAGCATTGCATCAGCGTTGCGGCGATGATTATGTGATGGTGCGCTTAACGGATACGGCACCTGTTATTGATGGTCTGGCCCGATTGCGATCGGTGATTCCTCAGGTGATGACATTAGAGCTTACGGGACGTATGGCGGTGAATGAGTCCGATGAAGACATGACACCTAACTTTTATCATTTGTCGGAACGGGATTTGTTCGGACAGTTTGCCGTCGCCGCCAGAGGGGAAGCGTTGACGGCAAAGGAAGCACAATACATTGATGCGCTGTGGGATCGCATCAATAAGGAGGAGCTATGAAACCGATACAATTACGCATGACAGCCTTCGGCCCGTTTTGTGATACGGTGAATATATGCTTTGAAGACTTACAAGGAGACAGTTTGTTTTTGATTACCGGACCGACCGGTGCGGGGAAAACGACCATATTGGATGCCATGGTGTATGCGTTGTTCGGTCAGACCAGCGGCGGTTTGCGCGACGGCAGTGATATGCGCAGTGATTATGCAGGTGCGGATATACTTACGCAAGTAGAATTTACCTTTGCCATCGGGGATAAGGAATATCGTTTGGAACGCAGTCCCAAGCAATGGGTGAAAAAGAAGCGCGGCAGCGGTTTGCGTGAGTTGCCGGCACAAGCCGTTCTGTACAGTAAACAGAATGGTGCTTGGCAGGAAGTAACAACAAGGGCACAGGAGATAAAAGAACGGGTGCAGTCGATTATCGGTTTTCGGGCCGATCAATTTTTGCAGGTAGTCTTATTGCCGCAAGGCGATTTCCGGCGGCTTCTGGTGGCACCTACTTCTGAGCGCGAAGAGCTGCTGCATAGCCTGTTTCGAACAGAAATATATACAAGGTTGCAGGAACTGCTCAAGCAAGACTACGATAGATTGTATGAACAGGCCAAGGAACGAGTGCAAGCGCAGCAATTCATTTTGGATAGTTTGGAAGTAAAGAATTTACAAGAGGCCGTACAAAAAGCAACGCAAGCAGAGTCGGCTGCAAAGGATGCGCTAACATCCGGAGAGGCAGCTAAGCAGTATTGGCAAACTGTAAGCGAAGGCCGTGCACTTACGGTGAAACGGGATGAGTTGCAGCAGGCGCTGGAAACGGCCGATAAGCTAAGAGAAGGTTTGGCGGCGCACCGTGAGGAGCAGCGCCAACGCAAAGCACTGATTGAATTGCTGCCTTCCTATGAAGCGTGGTACAAGGCCGTTCGTGAACGGGATGCTGTTTTGCAAGAAGCAGATGAAGTTAAGCAATCTATAACGCAGATGGAAGCGGAGGCGACTGCGCTGGCCGAGAAGCAACAGCATTTGTCGGCAGAGGAAGAACGGTTAGCCGAGCAGGCGGAACGGTATGAGCAGGCACACCGCATCGTAGTAGGCGCAGAGGCTATACGGGAAGAAATTAAATCGTTGGAAGCGCGGCGCCGGGAGCATTGCGATAAAGCGGCGCAACTGGAAGAGGATTCGGATCGGATACGGACCTTTGCAGCAGAGCTGGAAACGAATAGGAAAACGCTGGCGACGGCAACCAAGGAAGAAGCGGATACGAAGGCGACGCATGCCTATCTTACGGAAATCATAGATATCCTCGGTGCTGCCGAGGAGCTGCGAAATAAAGTAGAGGAGTGGTCAACACTTGTTGAACACAGTACTGACGGTGCGGCGCAGTTGACACAGCTGCAGCAGCAGTACGATGAAGCGGTGACAGCGGAAGCGTATTATAAACAAATTTGGCATGAGAAGGAGTTGGCTTTGCAAGCACAGCAGGCGGCCGCCTTGGCTGTGGGGCTGGCGCCTGGTAGCCCCTGTCCGGTGTGTGGTTCCTGTCATCATCCGAATCCTGCCGTTCCCGGAGAAGAGGTTCGACCGGACGACGAAGCAAGAGCCCGTAAGGATTATGTGACCGCTAACGGAGCAACGGCTTCTTTGCGAGGCAAGCTATCCTCTGCCGAAGAACGTCAGCAGGCGTGGCAAACGGAAGAAGTCCGGCGGTATGAAGGGATAATACGCATAGTGACTTCTTTGCAAACAACCCTGGATAGCTATATGAAAGCGCGGCCTGATGCGGAAGAGCATCGGGCAGTAACGGCAGTGCGCGAACGTATTGGTGCGTGGCTAAGCGATGATGCGCCGACAAATGATACGACGGATGTGGCGGAGATACTCGATTACGCACAATGCATCGCCGGATGTGCAGCGGAGATACGACAAGAGATTCATGCGCTCGCCGCTGAGCTGGATCGTCTGCAGCATCAAGTGTTTACGCTGCGCGAAGCGCAAGCGACGAAACAACAGCGACTGGAAACGATGCGGACAACACATACATGGGAAAGCAACGCTCTCGCGCAAGCCAAAGAGGAAGATGAAGCGCGTTGGCGTGAGCTGGCCATTGATGATGTAGTTGCATGGAACCGGCAAATCGATGAATACGAAGTGTACTGTGATGAATATAAAAGACGGCAAAGCTCTTTGGCGAATGAACGTGTAAGGCTCAGCAGGGAAGACAGTGCATTAACGGTTAAACGCACGGAGACTAAGCGGCGTGAGGGATCTTTGCAGCAACGCTTGGCGCAAGCGAAAGCTGATATAGAAATGTATCTTCAGGAGTTGTCGACATTGCCGGAGTGGGAAGAGCGCTTAGCGGCAGCAAAAGAGAAGAAAACGGAGCTTTTACAAGCCATAGATGAGTATGATCGACAGTGGCATCGCAATGAAGGCGTGCGCAGTGAAACCTTGGCAGCGCTTAACTCTTTGCCTGAAACGGCGGTAGTCGTGTCGGCTGAAGAAGAGAGGCAGGCCAGAGACGGTTGGACACGAGCGGAACAGGAAGCGGCTACCTATGCTGCCGAGGCTAAGCGCATACAACAGGCGGTAGATCGATTAACTGCGTTGCATAAGGAAGACGAAGCCGGAGCGGAGGAGCGCGAGTTTGTATACGGTTTATCACAAATGGCAAGCGGTGCTTCCGCAGGATTAAAAGGCGTTACCTTCGAACGTTATGTGTTGGGGGCGATTTTAGAAGAGGTGGTCAGCGCGGCCAATCTTCGTTTGCGCAAGCTCAGTCGCGGGCGTTACACATTGCAACGGGCCGCATTCGATAATAGCGGTCGCGGTCATAAAGGACTGGACTTAGCCGTGTTTGATGCATACACCGGGGCTGCTCGACCGGCCAATACGCTATCCGGCGGCGAGACGTTCTTGGCATCGTTATCATTGGCGATGGGGCTGGCAGATTGCATACAATCCTATGCCGGCGGCATTCACTTGGACACGATGTTTATTGACGAAGGCTTTGGCACATTAGATGCAGATACGTTGGAGATTGCTATGGAAGCATTGGTTAGCTTGCAGTCTTCGGGACGCTTGGTAGGAATTATTTCGCATGTGGGAGAATTGCAGAGCAGAATCCCTCGGCATCTGGTGGTGGAACGAACCGCGAAGGGGAGCCGCGCTTATTTTTCCGGTGATAAGGCTTCGTCCTAACTATAGAAAACTAGGGTACGTATAGTCATATATCGAAAAATATGATACTATAAGAGCGTGCCTATTTGGATATGTGTCGCCACGATGTGGCGGGCGTATGCACAATAGAATGGTGATGAGTGAAGGAGGAAGAGCAATGAAATTTGTCTTTGCCCATAATAATATTAATGTCTTCGATATAGAAAAGAGTTTAGCCTTTTATAAAGAAGCGGTAGGTCTTACGGAAGGTCGTCACATCGAACCGGAAGACGGCTCGTTTAAAATTATTTATCTCGACGGACCGGACAGCCCGCATCAGTTGGAATTGACATGGCTGCGAGATCGCAAAGAACCGTACAATTTGGGGGACAATGAATTTCACATTGCCTTTTATGTAGATGATTTTGAAGCAGCGCATAAAAAGCATGAAGAAATGGGTTGTATTGTTTATGAAAATCCGGCCATGGGCATTTATTTTATAGCTGACCCGGATGGGTACTGGGTAGAAATTCTTCCCGCTAAGTAAGGGGCATTCATCAGATGGAACATATGTTAACGCGGCTGGAATGGCTGGTGGGAAAAGAAAACATAGAAACCTTGGCAAGTAAGTCGGTGCTTCTCTTTGGCGTCGGCGGCGTCGGCGGCTTTGCCATGGAAGCGTTGGTGCGTTCCGGCATTGGTCGTATAGTCATCGTCGACGGTGATGCGGTGAGTATCAGTAATTTGAACCGGCAGCTTATTGCTACAAAGGATACCATAGGTCGTCGTAAGGTTGATGTGGCTAAGGAGCGCATCCAATCCATTCGTTCCGATATAGTCGTGGAAACCTACGATATGGTGTATAATGGCGAAGCGCATAAAGATTTTATTGCTTCGCTGAAGGTGGATTATGTTATTGATGCTATCGATATGGTGTCGGCAAAGCTATCTATCATCGAAACGTGTCAGCGCTTGGGCATTCCCTGCATATCCTCAATGGGGACGGGCAACAAGATGCATCCGGAACTATTGCGCATTACGGATATCAGTAAAACACATACCTGTCCGTTGGCCAAGGTAATGCGGCGAGAATTAAGAAAGCGCGGTATTAAGCGGCAAACGGTTATTTTTTCGGAAGAGACGCCTATGACGCCACATCGCGATGATGACTCGCGCAGCCCCGGATCTTGCGCTTTTGTGCCATCCGTATCGGGGCTTATGATGGCGAGCTTTGTAATCAGAACATTTTTGGAGGTTGATTAACCATGAAAAAAGCAATTATTCACATGGATAAAGGTGATATCGTTATTGAGTTATTTGACAAAGAAGCACCGGGTACGGTAGCTAATTTTGAAAAGTTGATCAAAGAAGGTTTTTACGACGGACTTACGTTCCATCGTGTTATTCCTGGCTTTGTAGCACAGGGCGGTTGTCCTATCGGCAACGGTACCGGTGGTCCGGGATACACCATTAAGGATGAACTCATCGGCAATCCGCACAAACATGTGCGCGGTGCGTTATCCATGGCTCACCGTGGTCCTAATACAGGCGGTAGCCAATTTTTCATCGTGTATGAACCACAGCCGCATTTGGATGGAGTTCATACCGTATTTGGTCAGGTTATTGAGGGTATGGACGTAGTGGATGCTATCTATCAAGGCGAGCATATGAACACCTTGGAGGTAGTAGAAGACTAATCCTGCGAAATAAAGGAGAGAAATGGAAGTTTTTTCGATTAAACATCCGGAATGGTTGCAAGTTAAAAAGGACGGTCGCTTTTCGTACGGATATAACCAGGAATGGTACCGCGATGATTGGCAACAGTTGGCCGGTTGCGGTCCTACGACGGCAACTCAGCTTATTAGCTATGCAGAGTTTCGGGATCATTATTTGGATTTGACAAACAGTAAAGACGGTGAGGAAGCGTTGCGTCGGATGGAAACAATTTGGAACTACGTACGTCCGCGCTTCGGCGGCGGTTTGTACAAAACACATTGGTTGTCCAATGGTCTTACGGCGTATATTGAAGAGCATAAGTTACCATACAAGGTGCCGATGCTTAGCGTATATCCCTTTGCTAGCTGCAAACCTTCCTTGGAAGCAGTAGTAGATTTTATTGAACAAGGCCTGCAGGCAGATTCGCCGATTGCTTTTTTGAACCGTCATCGCGGTAGAGAGCGTGAGTTGTCTACGTGGCATTGGGTGCCGATTGTAAAACTGATGAAGAATAATGATGATATACGTTGTATGGTGTATGACGAAGAAATCGAGCGTATCTTTTCGTTGAAGCGATGGCTGAAGGATACCATGCTCGGTGGGGGATTTGCGTACGTACAGCATATCGGTTAGGTACATGAGGAGGAATTGTTACATGTCACAGTGGATTACAGAAAATCAGTCAGCACATTTACGGTTAAGCGCCGAAGTTGACAAGGTGCTTTTTTCGGGTGAGTCCCAGTTCCAAAAAATTGAGGTAGCTCACAGTTTGGAATACGGCAATATGCTTGTGTTGGACGGCGTATTTCAAACATCTGAAAAAGAGGAATTCGTATATCATGAAATGATGTCCCACGTGCCGTTGTTCCTTCATCCGAATCCGAAAAACGTGCTGATTATCGGCGGCGGCGACGGTGGCGTAGCCCGGGAATGTGTACGTCACGACTGTGTGGAAAAAGTGACTATGGTAGAAATTGACGGCAAGGTAGTAGAGTTGGCAAAACAGTATTTACCGACCATCGCCGACGCTATGATTCGTCAGGATCCGAAGTTGACCGTAAAGATCGGTGACGGTATCGGCTTTATGGCACAGGCCGATAATGAATACGATGTTATCATTGTCGATTGCTCCGACCCTATCGGCCCCGGCGAAGGACTATTTACGAAGGAATTCTATGCTAATGTGCATAAGGCGCTAAAAGCAGACGGTCTTTTTGTACAACAAACGGAATCGCCGGTTATGCATAAGCCGTTGGTGGAAAAGGTATTTGGGTATGTGCGTGATCAGTTTGCTATGGCGCGTTTATACACAGCGTATATTCCAATTTATCCAACAGGCATGCATTGCTTTACTATGGGGACTAAAACCTATGATCCGTTGACGTTTGTACCGAATCGTGAACGTACATTTACGACGAAGTACTATAATGAAAAAATTCAGACAGCTGCCTTTGCACTGCCGAATTTTGTAAAAGAATATTTACTGAAAAAATAATTTAATAAAATCTGTTGACACCGCTCTCTAATGATGATATACTTATCTTCGTTACGGAGCGGTGCTCTTGTAACGGCCACGGTGGTGGGTATGGTGAAGCGGTTAACACGGCGGATTGTGGCTCCGTTACGCGTGGGTTCGATCCCCACTACTCACCCCACAACCCCTTTAGGGGCGTCGCCAAGTGGTAAGGCAATGGACTTTGACTCCATTATGCGCTGGTTCGATCCCAGCCGCCCCTGCCAATATTAATCTGACTCACTAGCTCAGTTGGCAGAGCACCTGACTTTTAATCAGGGTGTCCCGCGTTCGAATCGCGGGTGAGTCACCATTGAGGGTAACACTAAACCGTATGGTTTAGTGATTTTTTTTATATAACCTACAAGCAACGGTTGCCTAACAAGTAATTGCTTGTAGGCTTTTTTATTTTCTGTAGTTTTTTTCTTGGCGAATAAAGAGTATAATTAAAAGTAAATCAAATCATCCCGACGATGGATGTCGGTGAATACAAAGAAGAACGAGGTGTATGTATTTAAGGGGGCAGTAGAATGGAACATAGTATGGCCTTTTATGCGTCCATAGCCATATTCTTGGTGACATATGGCTTGATTGTATGGGATAAGTATTCGCGCATGCTTGTCTCTTTGGGCGGTGCCGTTATCATGATTGGATTTGGGTTTGTATCACAGGCAACGGCAATCAAAGAAGATATTGATTTTAATACATTGGGGCTTTTGGTAGGGATGATGCTTATCGTTGCTATTACCAGTAAGTCCGGTCTCTTTCAAGCTGGTGCACTTTGGGCAGCACATGTTACAAAGGGGAGCCCGTGGCGACTATTGTTTTTGCTTTCGGTAATTACCGCCATAGGATCGGCGCTGTTTGACTGTGTAACCGCCGTTCTTTTGATTGCGCCGGTAACTTTGACGTTGGCAGATAAATTGAAGGTTAATGCGTTTCCGTTTTTGATGACGGAAATTTTGGTATCCAATGTAGGCGGTACCGGGCTTTTAGTAGGGAATCCTCCGAATGTTATGATAGGTAGTGCCACAGGTCTTACGTTTAATGACTTCTTTATTTATTTGGCTCCTGTGTGCGCTGTAGCAACATTGCTGATTATTCCTATTTTGATTTTCCTTTATCGCCGCGATTTAGAGCCGCATCCGGAAACCAAAGATGCGATCATGAGTATTTCTTACCAGGATGCCATCGAAGATCCGGTGCTGCTGAAGAAATCATTGTTTGTTTTGGCTTTGACTATCGGTTGCTTTATTGCACATCATTGGTTGGGTCTTGAAACGGCGACGATTGCCATCGGCGGAGCCGTGTTGCTCATGGTTATTGCCGACATTAAACCTCGCGAAGTATTGCATTTGGTTGAATGGACGACGATCTTTTTCTTCATGGGGCTTTTTGTTGTCGTAGGTGGTTTGAAAGCCAGCGGTGTTATGACATTCTTGGCTGAAAAAGTTATTAGCGTTACCGGCGGTGATTTAGAAGCTACGGTATTTTGGGTTCTGTGGTTGTCGGCGATTGCTTCGGCCTTTGTCGATAACATTCCGTTTGTAGCTACAATGATTCCGATGCTACAGGAAATGGGACATTTGACGGGAATGCCGATGGAAGCCGTGTGGTGGGCATTGGCATTGGGCGCCTGCTATGGTGGCAACGGTACCATGATAGGGGCTACACCAAACTTGGTAGTTGCCAGTATCGGATCCTTACATGGATTGCGATTCACTTTTATGGAATACTTGAAATTAGGTTTTCCGTTAATGCTTTTTAGTGTGTTGATAGCACATATTTATTTATATCTCGTATACTTTGCATTCTGATTTAAAACACCGCAATCTCGGGGATTGAGATTGCGGTGTTTTTGCATTGTATTCATTTTGTGAGAACCATGTTGTCCATAGGAAGTATGTAGTTAGCAGACAAATGGTAAACGAATGGTCTATAAGAAAAGAATGAAGTTAGCCACGGTAAGTGTGATGCACGCACCTAGCATAGGAATCGCCGTTCGCTTTACTAAATCGAACGGTGAAATTCCGGCCATACCCGCAGATACGACGATAACGGCAGTAATCGGCGAGATAGCACGAGCGGCGCTGGCGATAAAATGCATAGGTAGAATCATGAGTACCGTGGGAACGCCGGTAGAAACGGAAATTGTCGGTACCAAATGGGCAAAAGCGAAGAAGGGGGCGTTGCCGGACCCCATAACGACGGAAGACACGCCGATAATAGATACCATTACAAGGGTAATTCCGATGCCGCCGAATCCGGACGTTTTGGCCCATTCGATGAGGGCGGAAATAGTGCCGGTGGCCATAAGACCTTTGGCAAATGTTTCGCCTGCTACGATGAGAGTGACTACATTTGCCATTTGTCGTCCCATGCCATCAAAATATACTTGCAAATCTTCTAATGTTTGGCGACCGTCGCGAGTACGAATGTACTGGAAAATCATGCCGACTACGGTGCCGATGAACATGGCGACAATAATGTTCATTTTTATCCAGGAAATCCATAAATTAGAGAAGGAAAGAATGAGAGCCAACGGAATTAAGGGAAGTAATGCGTAGTAAGGCGGGGCTTCATGTTTTAATTCGCTGTTAGTCATCTTGTCTTCGTTGACGATAACCTCTTCGCCGGGGCGAACAATGTGTCCGTCTCTTTTATCGAAATACTTTTGCGTGAAATAATGAAGTACGGCTACTACCGGGAAGACGCAGAGGGCTACAGGTACTTGGAATGAATGCCAATACGTAACGGGGTCAAGACCGGCAAGCTCAGCGGCAAAGATGGTGCCGGTATCGCTGGGGCTCCAATCAAGACACAATGTAGTGGCGATGGCAGCCGTAGCCGATAATTTACTGACACCTAAAGCAATGAGTACCGGATACATGGTAACCATGAGCAACATGGCAAGACCGGAGGCACTGTTAATAGCCAATCCGATAATCATGCCCACTACCCAACAAGCGCTGAGGACAATGTAGGGAGATTTGAGACCGCGTAACGGACGAATGGCTAAGTGAACAAGTGCGCGTGATGCCCCGATGTGATCCATGTAGCGCGCAAAACCCGCAACGGCCATAATGTTGAGACCTAGTTTGGCAGCGCGATTGCTAAAGAGATCTCTGATGAGTTCAAAAATATCGAAAAAGAAATTACCGGTTGCTTGTTTAGGTGGCAGGATAGTACCGTAGCCGGCTATGTGTGCAATAACAAGCAAAGTGATTCCGCCCAGAAAGAGAACTGCTTGTGCTTTATACTGTTTAAACACAAGGGTGCCAACCCAGGCTATGACGAGTAAAGAAATGGCTATGTTCATAAAACACCTCCGTAAATAATGCCATTAAACAATAGGTAAGTTAAAACATACTATATCAGAAGATAGTCATGAAAAAGTCAAAACTTGTAGGAAATAAAAATTACAACGAATAATAAGAAGTAAATATAAATGTTTAAATTAAAAATAAAAGAATGCAGAAGATTAAGGTTGGTAATATAGGGAAAATGAAGATAAAATAAAAGAACCAGAATAAATTATAAAAAGGTGTTGACAGAGTGAGGAGGGATAGCATATAATAAGCAAGTCGTTTGACGGAGACGCAAATGTGACTGAGGTTGAGTATGTTTTCTGCTGAAACAGAAAACAAAAAGATTAAAAAAGTAGTTGACAAGATGTTGATTACTTGTTATAATAACAAAGTCGCAAGGTAATACCGAAACGACAGCGGATCTTTGAAAACTGAACAATGTAAAGGTAATCATTTCGTAAGAAAT
>NZ_CAUGKU010000004.1:0-144513 GCF_959600285.1 Veillonella magna
GCTGATTGAAAAGAAAGCGTCAACCGAAAGGTTGACGCTTTTGTTGTACATATAGAAACTCTTTTGTTATTGCACATACAAGGAACTTGCAGAATAAAGAACTTGTAGAAAAAAAAGACACCGGCAGTTTGTGAAGTGAGCCTCAAATGTTAGATACATTTGGGGCTCATTTCGTTGTTGGTGTCTTTTTTTGATGTCTTTTATCTAAGAGTTTTATTCGGTCAATAACTATTTATAGTGAGGGTCTTACTTAAGCTGTTTATAGTGAGGGGTTACTTATTTTCGTTGTGACGGTTAAGCCATGTGCTCCAAGGTGTGGCGTAATTAGTATAGGTTGTTTCGGTAACATATTGATGGAATAATGCTAACATATCGCTGCGTTGTTTACTGTAAGGCGCTTTCCAACCTTTTTCGTTACCGGTAGCCATGAGAGAGATGCCGCCTAAGGCTTCTTGGCGTTTTAAAATATCGTAAAGAGGAACGTGTGGATTGCGCATCATATCATAAAGTGCCATGAATGTTGTGGTGCGGCCTTTACCGGCTTCACAGTGAAAATGTAGCCATGCATTTGTTGGTAGATTGCGATACAACGAAATGAATTGATCGACGATTGTTGCATCGGGCCAAATATGATCGGTAGCAGTCAAGCGCCAGTAGTTGAAACCGGCTTTACGGGCAACCGATGCTTCCGTTGCTACGGACGTAACGGTGATGGTCATACCGGTACCGGCTGTTTTTTCTTTTGTCAGCCGATGAATACTAAGTGATTGTCCCGGTAATGTCTTCACTAATTCTTCTTCGGTGGTAAGAATTTCTTCGGAGACTTTACCTACATTAATCCAATCGCGTTTGGCGTAGCGACTGATGGGGTAATCATTGACGAAGAGATGCGTTTCTTGACGAAGATCAACGTCGAATACAGGACCATCCGTTTTGCTTTTAATCTCCTTAGCCATGTGTTTAAACTGTTGCACGGTTGGCTGGGAGCTACCGGATATACGAAGTGTATCTAATCCTGTGGTGAAGATTCCCGATAGCTTTGGATTGAGACGAGCATCATTGGTTATCATGCGAAAGCGATCGGGATACTCTCCGTTGTCTTTACTATCATATCGCCAAAAATAATTTGCATAAGGGGCACGCTCTTCCGGCGTAATGCGGTGACGATAGAGTTGATTGGGATTTATGGGAGACGTAGTGGAAGCGTATGCAGTACTTAGGGGTGAAGTGCTATGGGGTGTAGTGCTTTTCGTAGCGATACTATCCGTGGCGTGCTTTATATTAAGCGTTGTTGTATTGTCTGCGGCTATGACATTGCCGGAAAGAGTAAGACACATCGTAGTTAGAATAGTAGCCACCATGCTTGTAAGACATAATTTTTTTTGATGTTGGAGCGATACTGATTGGTCATGTAATCTCTTCATGGATAAGACCTCCTAGATAAAGAACGTTTAATACATTAGATATCATCTAGACGTATTGTAATCCCACTGAAATGCATTATGCAATAGGAATGGCAATAGAAATAGAACAAGAATAGCAATAGAACAAGAATAGCAATAGAATAGGAATGGTAATGGTAATAGCAATAGGAATAGCGATAGCTAGGAATAGAAAGAGAAAGAGAAAGAGTCTTGCGTTGTGCACAATGAATATATTATAATTAAACAGTCGGTTTTATTGTGTACTTTATATATCGATAGTTATTGCTCATTTTATATACCGATAGTTACTGAGTACATTGCGTATCGGTAGTTACTGAGTACATTGCGTATCGATAATTACTGAGTGCTTTGCATATTGGTAGGTACCGTGCACTTTATCATCGATAGTTAGTATGTAACGGTTATGTTGCCGTCAATCTTACAATGGGTCGGGGGGATACATTGTAGTGAACATAGGAGGAAGTATGAAAGCAGAGAACAAAAAAATTTTAGATGTGATGAAATTCCGTCACGCATGTAAAAAGTTTGATCCTACTAAGCGCGTTAGCGATGAAGATTTTGAAACGATTTTGGAAGCAGGTCGATTGGCGCCGACGTCTTTCGGTATGGAGCCGTTTAAAATTTTGGTTGTGGAAAGTCAGGACTTGAAGGATAAATTGTATCCTGTATCTTGGGGCGCGCAGCGCAGCATCGAAGGGGCTAGTCATTTGGTTATCTTCTTGGCACGTAAACGGGCAGACCTAGTAGCCGACGGCGAATATATTACGCATATGTTAAAAGATGTGCATCAGATTCCGGAAGAAGCTCGCGAAATGCGTCGCAGTATTTATCGCCAGTACAGTGAAAAGGATTTCGGTTTCATTCACTTTGAAGATGCATCCCTAGAGTGGTCTCGCAAACAAGCATACATCGTCATGGCTAACATGCTTACCGCAGCTGCTTACTTGGGTATTGATTCTTGCCCTATTGAAGGCTTTGATTATGCGAAGGTGGCTGACATTTTGGAAGAAGCCGGCGTGCTTGATCCAAAACATTTCGGCGTAGCCGTTATGGCAAGCTTTGGCTACCGCGGGGAAGAAGCGCGTCATGAAAAAACGCGTCGTCCTATGAGCGAAATTGTAGAACGCATTTAAAAAGTAGACAGTGTGTATATGCAAGAACCGGCGTAGAGGACACATGCAAGTAAACGTACAGAGTGTAGATCTAATTGTATGATGGATGTTTGTAATAGATATAGGTCTAATTACAGGATGGATGTCTAGTTATATAATTGATGTTCGTAATAGACATAAGTCCGATTGCGTGATGGATGCAAGTACGATTACAAAATAAAGGCAGGTCGTATACAAGGTGAGGCTTGTTATTGATAGGAGGGTAATTGAGATGCAGGATGCATAATAGACATTGTATTCTCCTTAAATGACAGCCGTAACTACTTGACAATGAGAGTGAAGGTCCGATAAATACTGATTATATCGCGACTTTCACTCTTTATATATATATATACGGATATAGCAAGAGGAGTGTATATAAAATATACATACATGCATTGTATACACACATTCACATTTACGACAAAGAATACCCTATGATATAATTAATATGTAATCTATGTGCAATAGGAGAAGATATGTAGTTAAGATAAATTATTATACAGAACAATAGTGTATTGAAAGAGTGAGGTAGAGTAAATGAGCAGATTGGTTTTCTTTTTTCAGTCCGCTTCGGCAGGGGGCGTATTGTTATTCGTAGCGGCTGTATTCGGCATTATTATGGCAAACTCGCCATTGGCGCCGGTGTATTTTGATTTTCTTCACATGAAGGCAGGCCCGTTGGATGTGCACCTATGGATTAACGACGTGCTCATGGCCATATTCTTTTTGTTGGTTGGCCTAGAAGTAAAACGCGAAATGGTTCACGGCGAACTGAACACGAATGCGAAACGTTTCTTGCCCGGCATCGGTGCCTTCTTTGGATTATGTGTGCCCGCCATTATTTACGGTGTACTCAACGGAGGTAATCCGGAGTACATTCACGGTTGGGCTATCCCGACGGCAACGGATATTGCTTTTGCTATCGGCATCGTATCCATTTTAGGATCGCGTGTGCCGGTGGCAATGAAAGTGTTTCTGACAACACTTGCCGTTATGGATGACTTGATGGCCATTGTGATCATCGCTATTTTTTATACGGACACCTTGCAATTCTTTTTCTTGTTTGCAGCGGCGCTGATCTTCATAGCACTTATGTACATCAATAAGAAAAATTACGTGCGCCCGGTTCCGTATATACTTCTTGGCATTGGTCTTTGGTTCTGTATTTTCCAATCCGGTTTGCATGCCACCTTGGCCGGTGTGATTTTGGCCATGACGATTCCTTTCCATGGTGAACGCGACGGTCGTCACATTTCGCCGGTTGTGGAATGGGAACATGCCCTTAGCAATTGGGTTACCTTCCTTATTGTACCGATTTTTGGTTTTGCTAATGCCGGCGTTCCTATGGGCGATGTATCCCTCGGCGACTTGATTCATCCTGTGGTGTTAGGCGTTGCTGGCGGATTGTTTGTAGGAAAACAAATTGGCGTGTTCGGTACGATGTATGTATTGGTAAAAACGAATATCGTACCTATGCCGGATAAGACGAATTGGGGACATGTATACGGCATTGCGCTGTGCTGTGGTATCGGTTTTACAATGAGCCTTTTCGTAAACCTCTTGGCATTCCCACCGGGACATGCGCAGGAAATGGCAAAGATCGGTATCTTTATCGGCTCTGTTCTTTCCGGTATCTGCGGTTACATCGTTCTTCGCTTTATTGCCAAACCGGCTGAACCGCAACTGAGTAACAGCTAATCGGTGTATTAGTTTTATAATAGCTTTAAAAAAGTACGCTTGCTTTATGGAGTGAGCGTACTTTTATTTTTATGCTTCGATTATCAAGAAGTGGGAAAACATAGCAGGAAAACGGATAAAAGTGGTGGTTCACACCCATAAAGGGGTGCTATTTTTGACAAAAAGGGCGTTTTACGGTAAAATAGGATTGCATTTAGATACGAGGTGGAAATCTTGAAAAAACTAACTATATTGACTGTTCTCTTCGGTCTAATGATGTCGGTGTGGTCTATTGCATCGGCTGACGTAGGCAGAGGCGATAGCAACAGCGAGGTCGAGCACGTACAGCGCTTGATGATTACACAAGGCTATTTGCTTGATCAAGCGGATGGTATTTTCGGGAATAACACGGAATATGCGGTGCGTGTATTCCAAGAGCAGCATGGTATTCCTGTAACGGGAATCGTAAACTCGAAAACCTTAGCGGCTATGGAAGAGAATAACAAACGATTTGTAGTACAGCAACAATCACGTAATGTGCGCAGTCAGATGGCTGTGTCACGGTATGGCGATCGCGGCCGTCATGTGGAGGATTTGCAGCTGCGCCTAGCAGGCAGTGGATTTTCTCCGGGAGAGATTGACGGTGTGTTCGGTTCCGGTACAGCCAATGCATTGAAACGCTTTCAGCGTGCCAAAGGCGTAGAGGCTACCGGCGAATTGGATTCGCGTACGCTTCAGATACTATCTGCAGCACAAGGGTTCCCTACTAATTATCGTAGGACCTTAACCATGAGTGCCAGCGCGTACTCCGCAGAAGATCCGGGCAACACGGCGTATACGGCGCGAGGTAATTTGCTACGTCGCGGCTATGTATCGGTGGATCCGGACGTTATTCCGTTGGGGACAAAGCTCTACATTGAAGGCTATGGCTACGCAGTAGCCGATGACACCGGCGGAGCTATTGTCGGTAATCGTATCGATTTAGCGATGGACTCACATGGTGAGGCTATCAACTTCGGTCGACGCACGGTTAAAGTATACGTGTTATAATCACGTGCGTTGATAACAGTGTTTTACAGTGAAATAGTGTATATGTAATTGTTAACATCTAAATGACACCATCCCTTCGACTTCGGTCGGAGGGAATTTTTTTGTTATATAGTTACTATGACACAGTTACTATGATGCAGTTACTGGAATACGGGGAAGGGACTTTTGAATGACAGTATCTGTAAACATTTCCTGGATTAAACGATGCGAACGTTCGCCGAGAAAAAATAAAGGATTGTATGGAATTTTTCGGTGAAAGTGTAGGCTTATTTCACAGTTTGTGGTATCCTAGGATAGGAACCGACGATTTACGGTTCAAACTGTAATTCACAAGGGGGTAGACAGTGGAAAAGGTGCGACGCGTGGAGCGCATGGTGGCGTTGACGAAGCTATTGGTCGATTCGCCACAGGAGCTGATCCCATTAAATTATTTTTGTGACTTCTTTGGCATTGCCAAATCCACATTGAGTGAAGACTTGGCATGCGTAAAGGATTCGCTTCAGCATTTTTCGCTGGGAACATTAGAAACGGTGGCCGGAGCCTCCGGCGGCGTTCGGTTTATTCCGTATCGCAGCGGTGAACGCGCCAATGCGGTACTAAAGGAAGTACAGCGCCGTTTGGAAGAACCGGACCGAATTATTCCCGGCGGCTTTTTATATATGTCGGATATATTATATGATTGGCATATAGCAAGCCGATTGGGTGAAATCATCATGAGCCGCTTTGCGGATACCGAGCCGGATTATATTATGACTGTTGAAACGAAGGGCATTCCTTTGGCGGTCATGGTAGCGCGGGCCTTTAATAAACCGCTCGTCATTGCACGGCGGGACAGCAAGGTAACGGAAGGCTCATCCATCAGCATCAACTATGTGACCGGTTCATCGCGGCGCATTCAAACGATGTCCTTGACAAAGCGCGCCGTTCCGCCGCAATCGAAGGTGCTTCTCATAGATGACTTTATGAAAGCCGGCGGCACAGCCAATGGCATGCGCGAACTGGTGAACGAAATGGGCGGTGTCGTTGTAGGCATTGGCGTACTCGTTGCCACTGCATCGCCGAAGCCTAAGCTCGTCGATGATTACAAAGCGCTGTTGGTACTTAACAACGTGGATGAAGCAATAAAACAAATTGATGTAGAACCTGTGTATGATAAGGTATAGGAGGTAGACATACATGAACAAGGTAGCAGCATTAGTGCTGGCCGCCGGCAAGGGAACGCGTATGAAATCGCGTTTGCCGAAAGTATTACACAAAGTAGGCGGTAAAGCCATGGTAGAACGTGTACTTAATACAGTCAACGCCGTCGGCGTCGATCGCAGCGTTGTCATCGTCGGCTTTGGCGGTGAAGAAGTGCGCGCCTATTTAGGTGATCGTTGTGAATATGTAACGCAGGCGGAACAAAAAGGAACGGGTCATGCCGTACGCGAAGCCAAACCGGTATTGGGTGACTTTGACGGCACCATCGTTTTGATGTGCGGTGATACACCGCTGGTAGCGGAAGATACCATCAAGGCGTTGCTTAACGAACACACTACGACGGGAGCGGCCGCTACCGTACTGACGGCGCATATGGAAAATCCTACCGGCTACGGTCGTATCATTCGCGATGAAGAAGGCAAAGTTCTTCGCATCGTGGAACAGAAGGACGGCACGCCGGACGAATTGGCCGTGCAGGAAATCAACACCGGCATGTATGCCTTTGACAGTCAAAAGCTTTGGCCGTGTTTGGCGCAGCTTTCCGATGACAATGCGCAAGGCGAATTGTACATTACCGATGTAGTGGGCATCTTGGTTAATGCCGGAGAACGGGTAAGCGCGTACATGACCATGGACGAAGACGAATCGTTAGGCGTTAACTCCCGTGTACAGCTGGCGGAAGCCGAACGGATTTTGCGCAACCGTAAACTTCACGAACTTATGGATGCAGGCGTTACCATCATCGATCCGGCCACTACCTATGTAGCACCGGAAGTCGTTGTAGGCAGCGATACCATTTTACATCCGGGCACTATCCTCGAAGGCAATACCGTTATCGGTAAGGAATGTGAAATCGGACCGCATACACGTTTCACCAATGTAACAGTAGGGGACAACAATGTGATCCACTTCACGTATGCTCACGACTGTGAAATTAAAAACGGCACCGACATCGGACCGTACGTACACTTACGCCCGAATACGGTTATCGGCGACAAGGTACACATCGGCAACTTTGTGGAAGTAAAGAACAGTATTGTTGGCGAAGGTACGAAATTCCCGCATCTTTCTTATATCGGCGACAGCGATGTAGGCGGTGGCGTTAACATCGGTTGCGGTACTATCACCGTTAACTACGATGGCAAAATCAAACATCGCACGCGCATTGACGACGGTGCCTTTGTCGGTTGCAACACCAACCTCGTTGCACCGGTACACGTAGGGTCTTACAGCTACATCGGTGCCGGATCGACGATTACCAAAGACGTACCGGACAAAGCCTTGGCGGTAGGTCGTGCTCGTCAGATGATTAAAGAAAATTGGGTCACCGACGACACCTTTAAGAAAAAATAAATTGGTGCATAGGCACCTCACAGAATCAAGAAGTAAATTAAATCACAATAATTTTAAAAATTAATCACACAAAATGGCCGAAATAGTATAAAATAGTAGGCGATGAAGTTACGCAAGCTTCAGTTGTGTAGAGTACAGTTATTAAAGAGGGGTATCAAAACATGGCATTTGAAGACGGTAAGAAGCTTAAAATTTTCACAGGTAATGCGAATCCGGAATTAGCGAAAGAAATCTGCGATTATCTTGGCTTGCCGCTGGGTGAAGCATTCGTTGGACGTTTTAACAATGGCGAAGTACAGATTATGATCGATGAAAGCGTTCGCGGTAAGGACGTATTCATCGTGCAGCCGACCAGCTTCCCGGTAAACGATAATTTAGTTGAACTACTTGTTATGGCTGATGCCTTAAAACGCGCATCCGCACGTCACATTACGGCAGTCGTACCGTATTATGGCTATGCGCGTCAAGACCGCAAGACACGTGGTCGCGAACCGATTACGGCTAAATTGGTAGCCGACTTAATGCAGACCGCAGGGATTACCCGTTTGGTAACCATCGACCTTCATGCCGGTCAGATTCAAGGTTTCTTTGATGTACCGGTAGATCATTTATTAGGCGCATCCATTTTGGCTAAATACATTAACGAAAAGAAAATGGAAGACCTAATCGTTGTATCGCCTGACCTTGGCGGCGTTACCCGCGCTCGCGATTTGGCTGACCGCATCGGCGCACCGATTGCTATTATCGAAAAGAAACGTCCACAGCCGGGCGTAGCTAAGGTAATGAACCTTATCGGTAATGTAGAAGGCAAGAACTGCATCATTATCGACGACATCGTTGATACCGCAGGATCCTTGGTAGAAGGCGCAAAAGCATTGAAAGAATTTGGTGCGAAATCGGTTATGGCTTGCGTAACACACGCCGTATTAACGGATCCGGCATGCGAACGCATTGCTAACTCCAACATTAAAGAATTAATTGTAACGAACACGATTAGCTTGCCGAAGGAACATCAGCTCCCCAACATTACCAGCTTGTCCGTAGCCCCTCTCTTGGGTGAAGCTATCATGCGTATTTTCCACGAAGTATCGGTAAGTAATCTGTTCGATAAATAAGTCGACATATAAGGATTACAACATTGAAAATGGTAGTGGGCCTGGGCAATCCGGGCAGTCAATATGAAAAGACAAAGCATAATATCGGCTTTATGGTCATTGATGCCATTGCCGATACGGTGACACATACACCGTGGCGTGAAGACATGAAAGCATTGGTGTGTACCTTCACCTTGGACGGTGAAAAAATTATGTTGGTGAAACCGCAAACATTTATGAATGCCAGCGGTGAAGCCGTAGGACCGTTGATGCGGTACTACAAATTGGATCCGTCCGATGTATTCTGCGTGTATGACGATATGGATTTGCCGGTAGGTAAGATTCGCATTCGTCCGAACGGCAGTGCCGGCGGTCACAACGGAATTAAATCCTTGTTGGCTCATATCGGATCGGATGGCTTTCCTCATTTCCGATTCGGTATCGGTCGACCGTTACCGCAGTGGACGGTGGTTGATCACGTGTTGGCACCGTTCCCGGAAGACCAACAGGAAAAAGTAAAAGACGGCATCGCTGCAATGGCAAAAGCCGTACTGGGCACATTGGAAGTGGGCATTGATAAGGGAATGAACCTATACAATCCTAAACGCCGTGCAGTGCGTCGATAAAATACATTAGATTCGTATCGATCGATAGCGTAGGCAAACAGTGCCGATTGGTAACGGTGGCTGACAATGCCGACCGTGCCGGATACTATAAACCGTAGAGATAACAAAAAAAAAGAAAACCCCGTACATAGGTGGTTATAAGAGAATACCTCAGCGATACTTTCTCGGAGATAAACCCTTTATAACACATAGCCTGTGTACGGGGCTTTTTATATTGCAATAGTAATTACTAACACCCGGCTGTGACGGACAGCCTTACAAATAACAGATTACGATAACACTTACTGTAGCACGTCTTCCTTTTGGGGTTTCGTTTTTAACACACAAACGGCGCTGTTATCAAAAATATATTTTACCTTACCCTTTGCCGTGTCACCGATTTTATCATACAGACGACCGGCACTGTAGGATTCACCTTTGACCGTGTTTGTACTGTTAGCGACGTAACCGATTTTGCCAAGACCTTCCATGGTTACGCGGATCGCTTCACGGTCATACTTGTTGTCCGGATCCTTTTCGAGATGAACCGTCATGCCTTCTTTCAAACATTGGGACCCACTGTAAAAGTTCATACCGGTAATTGTGAAATAAATCTTTTTCATACTGACGCCTCCTTAATTGAATGGCGCAATCGTGCCATTAGTTTTTCGTTTTCTTTTCTTGCTTTAAGTATAGCACAGAGGGTATCCTAAAAATAGGACTCACTGCAAATAAATATAAAATATCTTGACATGATACTGCGTAAGAAATCATATCAGAATGTAGTTAGGCATCATGTCAGGATAGCGTAGTCATAGCAACATACTGGCCTCTATACATTATATTGTTCACGAAGACGTATAATTTCTTTTTTCATTCAAGCTAGTACCGTATCGGGACCAACGAGAGTAACACCGGTACCGAGTGCCATAATCCATCCTATTTCTCTTATACTTGGAGCCAGTCTTTATGGAGTGTTGGCTGTTATTCTAGCTCTTGGATCATTAGTGAGTGTTTTTGTATCTGGTAGACAATCAAATCGAAAAGAAATGGTAGAAAAACAAAAATTATTGAATCTATGAAGAAAAACACTTTAATATATAAAAAGCAAATATATAAGGCTGTAGTGAAATACAGCCTTTTTTTATATGTAAAGGTGGCAAGTACAAAAAAGAGTCCTGTATATAGGCATCACGAGTCAGGTCCAGCGAATGATGTTGTTCAACCTACCTATATACAGGACTCTCTTCTTTCAGGTGGTGGGAAAGAGGGATTCATAGATATCGTAGATGTGTCATTCGTAAGACCTGACCAGCGAGACAGCTATGAATCCCTCTAAATATTTTTACGTCTTATGATATATTAACGGTCATGCCTCGTAATATTTTATTCTCCCGATGGTAAGCGTAAGGTGAATTCGGTTCCTTTATGAAGTTCACTTTTTACGCTTACTGTTCCGCCGTGTACATCCATAATGTGTTTTACTAAGGATAAGCCGAGGCCGCTTCCTTCGTGACGGCTGTTGCGACTTTCATTGGTTTGATAGAATCGCTCGAAGATGCGCGGCAGTTTGTCTTTGGCAATGCCGATACCTTCATCGGCTACGGTAATGAGGGTAGCCTGTCCTTGGCGTTTGGCGCGGACGGTGATGGTATTGTGCGTTGTCTTACTAAACTTTATCGCATTGTCGAAGAGGTTGACGAATACATCTTCCAGTAGTTTGCGGTTGGCAACGACGCGAAGGTTGGCGGTTCGAAAGTCGGTGGTGATTGACTTCGTTTGCCATTTAGGTTTGAGGTGTGACCAGGCACCGGAGATAATATCATCCAGTAGCAAGGATTCTTTGGCGATGTCCCGACTGCCTTCTTCGATACGAGAGAGTTTTAATATGTTTTCGATCAGTTCGGACATGTGCTTGGCTGCTTTATGAATGTGGTTGCCCAGCATGGAAACGTCATCACTGCTTTGATACATACCCTTAGCCAATAATTCGGAGTAGCCTTGAATGGTAGTCAGCGGTGTGCGCAGTTCATGGGAGACGTTAGAGGTAAATTCTGCACGGTGTTGTTGTTCTTTAAGCTCTTTGGCCATCGTGTCGAGTAAGATAAGATGCTTTGTCCAACGCCGTGCCAGGTAATAGCAAAGGGCGGTGATGGCGATAAAGATGCCCAGCATCCACGGCAGTGCTTGAAAGAGCAGCGCATAAATGGTCGTGCCTACGCGAGAGATGCGCAGTACCGATCCGTCGGCAAGGCGCAAGGCTTCGTAATAGTTGACAGCTTGTAGGGTCGACGAGTGTCGGATGTCACTGCCTTCACCGGTGCGCAGGGCCGCTTGTACTTCCGGTCGGTGGCTGTGATTTTCCATCGAGGCGGCATCACTATCGGAGTCGTAGTAGACGTGACCGTCGGGAGAAATCCAGGTGAGGCGTAGCTGCGGATCGACTTTGCTGCTAATGTCTTTCAGTAAGGATAACGAAATTGTTGGGGGTGTGCTCACTGTGCTCTCGGCAGGTTGGCTAAGTGCTACGATGGTTTTTGCCTCCATTAATAGGGCGGTGTGGAAATCTTCTTTCCAACCGGTGTAAAAAATGGTACTGAATAAGGCGGTACAAAGAATGAGGCATAGCATGCTAATGCCGAAGAGGGCACGGAATAAGGTTTGTTTCATAGGCTAAGCTCCCAGCGGTAGCCGATACCGCGAATGGTTTTAATATATCGCCCTACGGGTCCCAGTTGTTGGCGCAATGATTTGATATGCACATCAACGGTGCGGGATTCGCCTTCGTAGGTAAATCCCCAGACGGCTTCCATGATGCGGTCGCGCGATAGGGCAATGCCGCGATTTTCCATGAGGTACACCAGTAAATCGTATTCTTTCAGCGTTAACGACAGCGGTGTTCCGTCCAATGTCACTTCGCGACTTTCCGTGTTGACCCGCAGTGTATCGGCGGCGAGTAAGGCAGAGGCTTTCAGGGTGGAACCCATAGTGCGACGCAATAATGCTTTTACCCGCGACACGAGTTCTACCACGCCGAAGGGTTTGGTAATGTAGTCGTCGGCTCCGTCATCCAGTCCTTTGACAATATCATACTCGGTGCCTTTGGCGGTGAGCATAATAACGGGAATGGCAGCGGTTGCCGGTTGGCTGCGCAGCTTGCGAAGGATGGTGAGTCCGTCTTCGTCGTCAAGCATGATATCTAATAGAATGAGATCGGGGAGGCGCTTTTCCAGCGCAGACCAAAACGAGGTACTGCCTTCAAAGGTATGTACCTCGTAATGATGACCGGTCAAGACATAGGCTACCAGGCCGCGAATACTTTCCTCATCCTCCACACAATACAATAATGGTTTGTTCATGAGTACTTTCTCCTGGGTGATTAATAGTGGCTACTTAGCCAAATCGTCCCGTAATGTATGCTTCTGTTTGAGCATGGGCGGGATTGGTAAACATAATATTAGTTACATCATATTCTATCAAATCTCCTAAAAAGAAAAAAGCGGTTTTGTCAGAGATGCGTGCCGCTTGTTGCATGTTATGGGTAACGATGACGATGGTGTAGCGGTCTTTCAGTGTCATTACTAATTCTTCGATTTTAGCGGTAGCGATGGGATCGAGAGCACTGGTCGGCTCATCCATAAGGATAACCTCCGGTTTGGTAGCCAAGGTACGCGCGATGCAGAGTCGCTGTTGTTGTCCGCCGGAAAGTCCGAGGGCGCTTTTGTGTAAACGGTCTTTCACTTCGTTCCAGATGGAAGCATTGCGCAGACTTGTTTCTACGATGTCATCCAATTCGCTACGCTTGGTGATGCCTTGCAGGCGAGGACCGAAGGCAACGTTATCATAAATGCTTTTCGGAAACGGGTTCGGCTGTTGAAAGACCATGCCCACGCGATGACGTAAGTCGATGGGGTTAATGTCGTGATAAATGTCGAGGCCGTCCAGGTAGAGGGAGCCTTCGACGCGGGCCCCTTCTTCTAAATCGTTCATGCGGTTCAAGGTTTTTAAGAAGGTGGATTTACCGCAGCCGGAAGGACCGATGAAGGCGGTAATCTCATGACTGGTAATATCCATGGAGATATTTTTTAAGGCATGAAATTGTCCGTAGTAAAAGTTAAGATTGGATACGGAGAATTTCTTTGTCTTCGTAGCAGCCGCTTCGCGACTGGCGATGTTGTCTTTCAGAAAATTTTTTGCCCGGGCTTCGGTCAGTGCATCATGTGAAGAGACGGCGCTTTGACCAACGAGAGGTGATGCGGAGGCACCGGAGTGAGTTGTAGACAGTAAGGTAGTCGGGGATAGCGTAGATGAAGTTGTTTGGGTTGTTATGTGTGTCATTTGGTAGCTCCTAACATGGTACGAGATAGATAACGATGTAAGTAACGGGCGCCGATGCTGACGGCGAGAACTAAGAGTAACAAGCATAATGCACTCATGTTGGCCATGGCTGCCGCATCCGCATTGAGGGCTTCTGTGCGGGAGGCCCAAATGTGGAGAGCCAAGGTTTCACCGGGGCGCATCGGGTTAAAGGGATTGGTCGGGGAGAGTAAATTACTGCTGTTCCAGTTGATGTCCGTACTCATACCGGCGGTAAACATGAGAGCTGCGGCTTCACCGAATACGCGACCGGCGGCGAGAACAATGCCGGTTAAAATAGACGGAAAGGCAGCAGGCAGTAATACATTAGTAATGGTTTGCCATTTAGTAGCACCCATGCCATAGCTTCCCTTGGCATAGCCCGGTGGCAATGCGCGAAGAGCATCTTCGGTGATGGTAGCGATTAACGGCAAGGTAAGAATAGATACCGTCAGTGCGCCGGCCAAGAGGTTCCATTGCGATCCGGTAAGGATGATGAAGACTAAGTAGCCGAAGAGACCGACTACGATGGAGGGCAATGAGGATAGAGTTTCTATGGAGATGCGCATCGTTGTTTGCAGTCGTCCCGGTTTAGCGTATTCGGCCATGTAAATACCGGTACCGATGCCGATGGGAACGCTGATGCAGAGTGCCAATACGACAAGGTATATAGTATTAAACAGCTGATTGCCAATGCCTTTGGGGGAAAAGGATAGAAGGGCCGGAGAAAAATCCTTCAGTCCCAACCAAAAAAGGTAGCCGATGATAGCTAACAACAAGGCAAGTGTAGTTACGCTCATGCCATAGAAGAAGGCGGTCATCATGTGATTGACGGTCAGTGCTTTACGGCGGTGGCTGTTAGTACCTGATGGGTTAGTCATGGGTGTCACCTCCTGCATTGGATAGGTAGCGCAGTGTGAAAATAAAGAGTACGGAAATGACAAATAAGAGAAGCGCCATTGACCAAAGGGCCATGTTAAACTCACTGCCTTCCATAGTATTGCCCATGTCGGCGGCGATGGCAGCGGTGAGGTTAACGGTAGCATCGAAAAGTGAGGTAGGGAAGGCTTTCATTTTGCCGATGACCATGGCTACGGCGAGTGCTTCCCCGAAGGCGCGGGCAAAGCCTAGGATGAGTGCCGCCAAGATGCCGCGTTTAGCTACGGGCAGGATGATTTGGCGGATGACTTCCCAGCGTGTAGCCCCTAAACCGTAAGCGGCTTGCCGATAGGTTTTAGGGACGCTGTCGAGGGCGTTGATAGTAACGGCAGTTACCGTAGGGAACATCATCAGTGCCAACACAAGAGCCGCAGCTAATACAGAAAAGCCTGTCAAAGAGGGGGTGTATTCACGGATGAACGGCACTAAGACGGTAAGTCCTAACCAACCGTACACGATGGAGGGGATGCCTACAAAGATTTCAATGACCGGTCGCCATATGTGATTGCCCCAGGTGGGGGCGATTTCTGTCATAAAAATAGCAAGGCTTATACTGCACGGCGTGGCGATTATAAGTGCCAGCAAGCAGGTAATGAGGGAGCCGGCAATGAACATGGCAGCACCGATATGTCCGCCGCCTTCCATGGTGTCTGCCGGATTCCATTGCGATGAGATTATGAAATCCAGCGGAGAATGTCCGTACAGCCAGAAGCTGCCGGTACCGCGATATAAGAGAAAGGCACCGATGGCCAGGGTAAGTAGGATGCTGGTGAAACCGACGGTTCGAATGAGCAATCGGCCCCAGGTATCATGACGTAATGCTTTGGCAGCGGCGCGTCCCGAAGGGACCACCGTGCGAGAGGTGGTCCCTAGAGAGCCGGATGATGTGTACATAGTTACGCTCCTTAGTTAACAATGATTACTTTGCTTCTTTTATCTTGGACGCTACACCATAGCCCATGTCTTCGATGTGTTTGCCGAATTCATCGGACATGATGAAGGTGAGGAAGGCTTTGACGGCACCATCGGCTTCACCTTTGGTGTACATGTGCTCGTAACCCCATACAGGATAGCTGCGGTTATAGGTGTTTTCCAAGGTAGGTGCTACGCCGTCAATGGCAAGGGCGGTTACATTGTTCGCATTTTTCAGGTAGGGTAAGGCTACGTAACCGATAGCGCCTTCGGTGGAAGCGATGCTGTGGAGCAAGGTACCGGAGTCATCGGTTTCCAATGATTTGTTGGAGGCTTCCTCTTGGTTGTTTAGTGCAAATTCACGGAAGAGTGCGCGTGTACCGGAGGAAGCCGGACGTGTTACGAGAACGATGGTTTTATCTGGACCACCGACCTCTTTCCAGTTTGTAATGTTACCGGTGAAGATGCCGATGAGTTGATTCCGCGTCAAGCTGGGAAGGGTATCGCCGATGGCTTTATTTACAACGGGAGCAACGGTAACGACAGCTACCTTGTGATCGACGAGGGATTTGGCTTTATCCGCAGGCAATTTTGTTTCGGCAGCTACGTCGGAGTTACCAATCATGACGGTACCGTCGGAGACTTGTTTAAGTCCTAGTCCCGAGCCACCGCCGTTAAGGGTAATAGATACGTCGGGATGGGTCTTCTTAAATTCTGCGGCAGCATCCTTTACCAGTGGCAGTAGTGCGGAAGAGCCAGCGGCTGTAACGGTACCGCTTATTTTACCTGCACCGCCGGATGCAGTTTCGCCTCCGCAGCCTACGAGGCCGAAAAGTATAACGCCTGTCATGGCGGCAAGACCTACACGTTTCATAGTTTTCCAAAGACCGGTTGTTGTTTGCATTTGTGAATCCTCCTCTGTATGCAAGTATCTTACGAATTAGTTGTTGCCCTTAGTATAACGAAGGTTTGTAAAGAACAGCACAGAGGTTTGTAAAATGTTTGTAAAATATATGGTGGTAACTGCTATTTTATTTACAAGGGATAGCATGCTATCATATAGGGTAGAATATACATGTAGAGTGTGCAGGATAGATACGTAGTAGACTGGATAGATATTGTTAGGAGGATTCATGAATCGCTATTATCGATTTACAACAGGGTTACAGCTGGACTTGAAGGGGTTCATTTGGTTTTCCATGCTGTTTACCTTTTTTCGGTTTTTGTTTATTTGGTGGTTTAGCAGTCAGTTACCGGATGGGACAACGAATTCCGATTGGTGGTTAACGCTGTGGTATGGGTTCCGCTTGAGCTTGAAAACGGTGGGAATTATTGTGCTCGCCGGTTTTATTGGAGCTACAGTCCCGGAGACGTTGTATCGCAACTGGCCGGGCGTGCGCATTCGTCACTGGATATACATGGCGGCGTCTATGGTGTTTACGATTTTATTTTTTGTGCGTCTATCCTATTATGAAATTTTTAACTCCGGCTTTAACATGATGCTCATTAATGGTATGAAGGATGACTGGTATGCTATTTTGATGACGGGCATTCATGAGTACGGTTTGTTATGGAAGTTGCCGTTGGCAATTCTTGTAGGGCTCGGGATTACGTGGTGCTGTGTTAAGTTCGTCAATAATACGACTAAAATATATCGGTATACGGATCGGAAGGATTTATGTAAAAAGAGTCTGATTTTGGCCGTTCTTATCAGCGTCGTTGCCGTGTTGTGTCGATTTGGCGGGGCGCTGAATTACGAAAAATCCGTCAACTGGGAAAATGCAGCGCGCCTACCTTCCAACCTATTGAATGAGGCGATTTTAGATGATGCACAAGCCTTATATCGAGTGTACAGCATAGAACGTAGACGGCAAAATGCTATGAAAATTCTCTTTTCGCGAGAAGAGCTTAAACAAAAAATTAGTCTTCTAGGGGGGAACGCGAAGGCCTCAACAATTGATGCGGCATTTTCTCATACCATTAAAGAAACTAGGCTAGCAAAACAACCGAATACAGTGGTTATGGTATTGGGAGAAAGTTATGCGTTGTGGCCATTTACAGAAAAATATAATCATCCGGGTGAGTATCTGGTAGAACAAGGTAGAGCTCTAATAGCATCTCCCAATAGTATGTATACAGATGTTATGTTAGCACAGGGAACAGGGACTATGCCGGCGGTTAATGGATTTCTTACCGGACTAGTAGACATCGGCGTGTATCCTAACTACGAAAAGGAAAGTTATCGCCATTTGTACGGAACGGGCATTGCCAATGTGATGAAGTCCCTAGGGTATAAAACAGTATTTTGGTACGGCGGTTTCGGTACTTGGCAGGATGTTCGTCAGTTCAGTTTAGCTCAAGGCTTCGATGAATTTTATGATGCCGCCTCGTTACCGCAAAAGGGGAGCAACGCATGGGGCGTACCGGATAAATCATTATTCGATGGTATCTTGGAATATATGAAGGCACATCCGGGCGAAAAGGTATTTCATTTTGTTTTGACCACCAGCAATCATCCGCCGTATAGCATTGATTTGGGGGAAGCCGGTTTTAATCCGTTGAAGGTAAAGCTTAACGATACGGATACTATCGAACGCACCCGTGACACGATGCGCGAGATGGGACATATATGGTATGCGGATCATACGATGGGCGTTTTCGTTAAAGCCGTAGAGGGTATTGATGCGAATGCTTTGTTTGTCATTACCGGTGACCATGCGGAACGATTTACGTTTGCTAAAGAGGTAGATATAAAAACACAGTCCGGTATTCCGGCTATTTTCTACGGACAAGGGATTAAGAAGGAGTGGTTAGCACCGGATAGTTACGGTACGGCAATTCAGATTATTCCTACCTTGGCCGAGTTGGTAGGGCGCAAGGGTCAAACCTATGAAAGCTTACTGCCCAGTCTATTCGAGCCGATGCCGTTTGCTTTTAATCATCGGTTATGGATTGACCGCACGGGATTGTATGATAAGCAACGGGATATGCCGGATTCCTATAAGGCAATAGTAAGTGCATATCGGGATATTAGCTTATGGCGCGTATTGCGAGGCAATCAGTTATAAGGTGTTGAGCAGAAAATAAATTATTAATTATTAATTACCAAGTAGAGATAGGAAAGGATGACATAAACTATGGGGAAACGAAAACTGGCTGTACCTGTCGCAAAGGGTCAGACGTATACGGTGCCGATTCACGGCATGGGAAGCAACGGCGAGGGCATTGGTCGCGTTGAAGGCTTTACCGTATTCGTTCCCTTTGCGTTACCCGGCGAAACAGTACAGGCTAAGGTAGATGTGGTTAAGAAAAATTATGCCACGGCAACGATTGAAACGATTGACGTGGCTTCGCCGCATCGCATTGAGCCACGATGCTCGGTGTACGGTACTTGCGGTGGCTGTCAGCTGCAGCATGTAAGTTATGAAGAGCAATTAGCGTTGAAAACACAAAAGGTAAAGGATGTCATCGAACGCATTGCCGGTGATGATCCGAATTTGGTGCGATCGACCTTGGGACCGGTGAATCCGTGGCAGTATCGCAATAAGATGCAAATGCCCGTAGGGAGTTCTAACGGTGAGCTGGCCATGGGATTTTACGCACGCGGATCGCACGATATCGTAACGTATGTAGATTGTCATATCCAATCGGAAGCGAATAATGAAATGGCGAAGGTATGCTATTCCATTATGAAGGATACCGGCATTGCGCCGTATGATGAAGTGCGTGAAACGGGCGTAGTACGCCACATCATTGGTCGTGTTGCCAACGAAGGTAAAGAAAATGAAGAGTGGATGCTCATTATTGTGGCAGCTACAAAACAGTTGCCGGAGCAGGATACTTGGGTCAATCGTTTGACGGAGGCTTTTCCAAAACTAAAATCCATTGTTTTAAATTACAATCCAAAGAAAACCAATGTTATCATGGGGCACAAGAATACATTACTTTGGGGCAATGAATATATCAACGATAGTATTGAAGAATTGGATTTCCGCTTGTCGGCGCATTCCTTTTTCCAAGTCAATCCGCGACAGACCGAAGTGTTGTACGATGAAGCGTTGCGATTTGCGGCGCTTACCGGAGAAGAAACAGTTATTGACGCTTATTGCGGTACCGGTACGATTTCATTGTGCTTGGCACGGCAGGCAAAGGAAGTCATTGGTATTGAAATTGTGGAACCGGCTATTATTGATGCACGGGCGAATGCGAAACGCAATGGCTTTACCAATGCAACGTTTATGGTAGCCGATGCAGCAGAGGCTATGCCTACTCTCTACAAGGACGGTGTGCGACCGGATGTTATTGTCTTTGATCCTATCCGTGCCGGCTGTAAAGAGCCGGTGCTGTACGCAGCAGCGGCGATGGCACCGAAACGCATCGTGTACGTGTCCTGCAATCCTGCCTCAATGGCAAGGGATATTGCTATTCTGAAAGAAAAAGGCTATCGGTTGGAAGCAGTGCAACCGGTGGATATGTTTCCGATGACTGCGCATGTGGAGGCGGTAGCATTGATGTCACGCAAGATGTAGTGTTATGTAAATTTTCGCCCTACTATATATTCCAAAAACCTTGAATTAACGCCACTAGATAGGTTGAGGCTGTGGCAAAATTATTTCATCACAAGGTCTAGATTTTTACTGAAGTATTGAATTGCCAGTGTTCGAAATGAATGCGTAAAACAACATAGATATTTGTTTTACGGAACTTTGAATTTGATGGCATAGTAGGGGTCGAGACCTCAACATAGATGATTTTATATGTCGAGTGCGCCAGGTAGATGCCAGAAAAATGAATTAGAAAAAAAGAGCAGGTGCTCCCTTTTTATGGTGAGTGCCTGCTCTTATTCATTTATGTCTACGCTTATGCCGGATTTAAATTCAACAGTGAAGTGCTTTGGAAACACCGTAATTCTTTCAATAAGCTTATGAACTAATGATTCATCAAATGCCGTAAGGTTTGAAGGTTGTCTTTTTATGAATTCTTGCAAAGTTTTAATGCGTTCAGCTACTTCTTTCTGGCTGCGCAGATTATTTTCGGCTTTTTCCTTTTGATCCCGTAGGCGGAAAATTTCATCGGCAATGGCATCATAAGCCTGACGATTGTTTGCCTTTGTGATAAGCTCTTGCTGTAATTCTTCCAGGCGTTTCTGTATCCCATCTGGTGAAAGCGTGTCGGATTTCGTGATGGCTTTTATACGCGATTGGTTTTTGGCATACCAATCAGATGATGCATACGGTTTAGCCCCGGGCAAGCATTACAAATCATATTCTCCTGAACTGAAGTGATCTGCCGTGCAAGACTATCTGTCCGGCAAGGGGACTGCAACGCAGATATGTACAAAATACCGTATCAAATCAGTTAACAGGCTACGTGCTTGGATTAAGCGTTATAATAGTCATGATGAATTCAAACTGCGATCAGGAGGCGGTACTGTCATGACGAAGACACGCAAAACGACCGAAGAGGAACGACTGGAGATTGTAGAGTATTGTATTGCTCACGACAACAACTATGGCGAGGCAGCCTTGAAATACCGGGTATCCTATCAGCAGGTCTACCAATGGGCTAGGAAATACCGCCAGATGGGAAAGGCCGGTCTGCAAGACCGTCGAGGCAAGCGCATTGGTTCAATGCCGAGCCGCACACCGGAAGGAGCGCTGCGCGACCGCGTAGCTGAACTCGAACATCAGAACTGGATGCTCAGGATTGAGCGTGATGTCCTAAAAAAAATCCAGGAACTGTGTGATGCATTGCAGATAACCCGGTCTGCCTATTACCACTGGTTGAACGGACCGAAGAGTCAGCGTGAGCTGACGAATGACAGGCTGGCACAGGAGATTTTGGAAATCTATGAGCAGCATACCGACAAGGGCTACCGCCGCATACGCGATGACTTGAACCGGCGTTATGGTGAGCATGTCAGCGACAAGCGTGTGCTACGCCTGATGCGCAAAGAGCAGATACAGTCCACCATAAAGCATCCGCGTAACTGTTGTACGCGCCATGCATCCAAGCCGCAATACATCGCTGAAAATATACTGGCAAGAGACTTCCGCGCTGAACGTCCGAACGAGAAATGGGTCACGGACGCAACCGAGTTCAAGTTCCAGGACGGACAGGATACGCGAAAACTCTACCTGAGCGCCATCCTCGATCTTTTCGATCGCCGAACCGTAGGTTATGCGATTGGTGACCACAATGACAACAAGCTCGTATTGGATACCCTAGACCATGCCATGAGGAGCAATCCAGATGCCCATCCGCTACTACATAGCGACAGAGGGTTTCAGTACACAAGCCGAGATTTCCACGTACAGCTCCAGAAGCATGGCATGGTACAGAGCATGTCACGTGTCGGTCATTGCACAGATAACGGTCCGATGGAAGGCTTCTGGGGCATCTTGAAGCAAGAGATGTACTACAAGCACCTGTATAAAAGCCGTAATGATCTAGTAAGCGCACTGGAACGCTACCTGCATTACTACAATTTCGAACGACTGCAGCGTCACCTGAGCATTATGACACCGCAGGAATACCATAACCATTATATTGCCGCATAAAAAAGCGGCTCGCCACTCAAGCAAACCGCAAATCCATTATTTTTTTCCGTGCCCTATTGACGGGGTGCACACCAATAACAGAGGTCTCTTTTAATGCTCAGATTATTTGATACATATGAATTAGGATTAATACTTAGAAGATGGATCTATTTTATAAAGACCTACGCGTTCAAGCCAATGTGCCATTGCCCAGGCTTCCTGGAAACGAATATTAGCCATTGTTAAACCATATTCACGGCATAAATCATTGTATTCCTGATATGTTGAGGGCTGTTTTGTTAGCAGAATCCACATCAAAGCAGCTTCAGCAGTAAGGAATGTCTTACCACCATTTTTATGAGAAGGACGTTTTACAACGTTGCATCTTCTGCATCTTAATGTAAGATTATCAACATAGTCTGCTTCACCACCTAGTTCCTCACGGGGAACAATATGATCTGCCTGCAAATCGAAACGTGTATTACAATCTACACATTTTCCATCCTGCTTGTAGAACCATTCACGTACCGTTTCCCAACATTTACGAGGCGGATAGTGAGACTGGAAAGACTTGTTTGAAGCAATGGAGGTGCCTACTTGTGGAGGATTGATCATACCCAAAACACAAGTAGTAATTTCCCTGTAGTTCATCAGTCCGTCATCAACGAGGCCTTCTAATAAAGACTTCCAATTTGCTTCTGTCCATTCAGAATCATCCTCAGGGAAAGATGCAATCATTTTATTAAAATCATCAGTCATTGTTATTTTCCTCCTGTATAAGTTTTTCTAGTTCAGTTACAAAGTCTGGAAAATAAATGCCTAATACTTCGCATATAGATCGTGTTTCTATAATGTCTAAGCGGCGCTGCCCGGACTCGTATTTGCTGACATATGCTTGATCAGAGTCTAATAATGTAGCTAGTTCTTGTTGTGTCATTTTCGAGTTTATGCGATACTCTTTTAGTAATTTCAGCACTAAAATGTATCGTTTATCATAGATTGTTTTCATAGGCACACTTCTCCTTTGAAAATATTGTATAATAACACATAAAATATTCCAAAATCGAATATTTCTGTTGATTAGGGAGTGTCTTTTTGGTATAATAGGCGAAACTGGAGGAATATACGTGGATACATTTTTAAATCATTTTTGTGGAATACTCAAAAATAATTGGAAGCCAAATGAAAACGTATTAGGTGAAAGTGCAAAACTTATCACCTACGCGAGAAATCATGGCTTTAATATATCAACTGAATATGATGAGGTAATTGCAGAATCCATTAACCAGAAGTTAGATTTATGCAAAAAGCAATATCAGCATATTCTAGATGTTGCTTTTCAACAGCGCATAACCTTAAATTATAATCTTAAAAAAGCGATACATGAGTTTGTGACATCTTCTAACAAGCATGGATATATAGAATATTTACATGCGACTGGAATTCACAATGAAGAGTTAGAAAAAGCGTTCGAGGTGGTCACTTTCGAACAAAGCAAGGATGCATTATTAGAGGTGATAAGTAGTGATAAGAAAGCCGCAGAAGTTGTTGAGGCAATCTTTGCAAGAGCTTTTTATAACCTTTTTGAAAAGAAATGCGTAGACCTGTTTTTCTCGAAACAACAGGATTGGGATACTGACTACATTGATTTATTGAATCGACAGTATCCGGATTTCTCACAAAGAACTTCATCATTATGTTTCATTGAAGTAGATGCGGACCGTTTCACAGACAAATATGAAGATGGCTGCAATTACTATTGTAACTATATCAGAGAATACTTTAACAAGTTGGACAACCATACTGATATCATTTTGACGATTCCGCCGTTAGGTGAGATTAATGGAAATGACGTTCAGTGGGAACTCTATGCCGATTTGATTTTATTTGCGGAGAAACATGAATATCATCCAATCGATAGGATGTATTTCAGAAGTAAGAAGGTAGCTGAGCAGACTGCAAGTTACATTAAAAATTTGGATCAAAAACTGGCTCACTTTGAATTTGCGGCAGAAGGATTTGTTTTTAAGGATTGTTTTATTGTTAAAATAGATGGCCAGTCGGGGTATGTTTTAACCTTAATTCTTGAAAAGAATGTTCGAGATGAGCGGCCGATTAATTGTCCCGCATGCAGAAGTCTTAATGTCCAAGGAAATTCATATCCAATTCTTAATGTCAGAAGCTGGGAGTGCAAAAATCCTTTATGTCCAGATAGAAGTAAATACAATAGGGGCAAAAGATTTACATATGTTTCTTATAGAAGACAACGAGCGATGGAAGATGTTCGAAATGAAATTCCATCTGACATTTTAGCGAAGTGGCATTTAGATAGTGTGTCAATAAATGCATACGAAGAAATTTTTGATATGGCTATTCGCTTTTACAGCTATGCAGGTGACACCGTAGAAGTACTTTCAAAGACCCTCAATAATGGAACGGACTATTTGGATCGAGTTATTAAAGAAGCGAAAGTGGAAAGAATCGAAGCAGATGTGTATACCAACTTCATTGCTTCGCCTTATTTTCATAGATTCGGCTATGATAACAATGAAACTGAAGAAATATGCTTGAAAGATTTTACCTACGAGCTCTCGGATCAAAATACATTAATTAATGGGGATTCGAGGAAAATACTTTCAATGATGCCAGATGAAATCTTTAATGGAGCAGTTACTTCACCGCCGTACTATAATGCAAAGTCATATTCTCAGTGGGATAATATATATTGCTACTTATTTGATATGCGTAATATTGCGAAGGAAGTGTATAGAACCTTAAAAGAAGGCGGAGTTTTCCTTTACAACATTTTTGACTACTTTGATAATGAGAGAAATATTGTATTTTCCGCCATGGGCGATAAGCGAATGATCCTTGGAGCGTATACAATTGACCTCTTTAGACGCCTTGGGTTTAAAATAAAAGGAAATATCATTTGGGATAAAGGAGAAATTCAGGGAAACAGGAACTTCAACCAGGGCAATAACACGCCATACTATCAGGCTCCGTTGAATTGTTGGGAACATGTACTGATATTTTCAAAAGGAGAACTGGATGATCACTTTGCGGGACTTTGCTCCGAGGTTAAGAAAATCAAACCGTTTATTAAGTATGTTAAGGGAAAAAATGTCTTGGGACATGATGCACCGTATCCGGAAGATGTCCCTAACCTGCTGATAGATCATCTTAGCCAGGGTGATGTGGTTCTTGATCCATTTTCTGGCAGCTATACTACGGGATTGGCTGCTAATAAGAAAAATATCAAATCAGTATGCATAGAAATGAGCAAGGAATATATTGATCTAAGTATTAACCGATTTAAAAACGAGTCTTTTAGACAATTAGAATTGACGGATATACAATAATACATACTATAGAAAGCCCACGGAAGCTGATCACTTCTGTGGGCTTTCTTTATACGCCAAACTAAAATGGCAGTGTTTCTTCAAATGGTGCTTCTATATAATTCTTCAAGATTTCGAACACATCGGGTAGTGTCAAGATTCTTTCACAAATTCATTTCATCCGCCAGTAAATATCGGCATCATCGGCATCAAATGTATGGATTTTCCTCGTCAGCTGGCTGCTCAATTTCCATCTTGAATAGATGTTCCATGTCCATATAGCGCTTCGAACCCCATTCTGAGGCGGCAACATGGCGAAGTCTGGCACAGATGAGCATCAGCGCACTGTTGCCGTCAGGAAATGCACCAATGGCCCTTGTACGGCGGCGTATCTCGCGATTTACTCGTTCCGGCAAGTTATTCGTGCGGATCCGACTCCAGTGTTCGGTAGGAAAATCCATGTAAGTCAAGGTTTCGCCAACGCTTTCCTCAACCTTCTTGGCTGTGGACAAGAGCTTCATTTCGCGGAGCTTGGCTGCAATGGACACCGCCTTTTCCTGAGCTGCTTCTTTGCTCTCCTGCGCATGGATTGCTTTGAGCATCAAGGTAACCTGCTTCATCTTAGTCTTTGGCGTCACCGTGAAGACGTTCCGGTAAAAATGGACCGTGCAGCGCTGGTATTTGGCTTTAGGAAAGACCACAGGGATGCTTTCCAGCATACCAAGGCATTGATTGCCGACAACGAGACGCACGCCTGTAAGGCCCCGGCTTTTGAGCCAGGTGAAGAAGTTCAGTCAGCTTTCCTTGTCCTCTTTCATACCTTCCGCTGCACCGAGGATCTCACGAAATCCGTCTTTGTTGACGCCAATAGCGACCAAAACGGATACATTCTGAATCTCACCACCCCAGCAGCGCTTGAGGTAAATGCCGTCGACGTAAACGTATGGGTATTCGCCCGTTAAAGGACGCTGACGCCATTCTTCGATGTGCTTGTACGCCTTCTGGTTGAGGTTGCTGATGGTGCCCGAAGAGACTTCGTGCCCCAAAGCGTTTCTGTGATATCTTCGACACGGCGCACGGATACGCCGGCAAGGTACACATCAATAAGGGCTTCCTCGACCGAGCATTCACGGCGTTTGTAGCGTTCGATGATGACCGTCTCGAACTGGATGCCCTTGAGTTTGGGCACGCGCAACTTGACTTCACCGGAAGTCGTGCCGAAATTTCGCTCGTAATGACCGGAACGGTAGCACTTACGGTCTCCCGTCCGCTCATACTTGCCAGCACGGACAAGCTCGTCCGCCTCATGGTCGAGCAGGGCATTCAGTGTTTCTTCTACGCTGTCGCGTACAAGATCCTTTAAATTATTCTTTATAAGATCCTCGTTAAGTTGTATAATATTACTAAACATGGTCTATTGCCTCCTTACGAATTTGGTGTGGTAACTTAATTGTACTAGCGGCAATAGACTATGTCTATTTTTTATGAAATTGAATTTGCGAAATATATTTTACCTTATCTATCTAAATGACAATTCCCGACAAGCCTAACAGCCGAAATCAAAGGTACAGGAGAAAGCAACTTGATCGGTGACCGACTAAGATAAGCGACCAAGATACCGACCAAGTTAACGGCATACTGGGGCTAGACCTTGATCATAAACCGATCGAGCCGAGGAGGGCAGGTCGAGACGATGGCCTCCCTCAAGCCCGCCGTATTATAGGTAGAAAAAGCACGTGGACAAGTTCCCGCAAACGGAGAGCAGGTGTAAAAACGTCGATTTTCGGCTTAGAGCAGTTCCCGCGAACGGGCGGAAATGTGTACGGAATCCAGACATTCAGGTGCTTGTCTCGTGCCATGTGGAGGCGGTAGCATTGATGTCACGCAAGATGTAGTGTTATGTAAATTTTCGCCCTACTATATATTCCAAAAACCTTGAATTAACGCCACTAGATAGGTTGAGGCTGTGGCAAAATTATTTCATCACAAGGTCTAGATTTTTACTGAAGTATTGAATTGCCAGTGTTCGAAATGAATGCGTAAAACAACATAGATATTTGTTTTACGGAACTTTGAATTTGATGGCATAGTAGGGGTCGAGACCTCAACATAGATGATTTTATATGTCGAGTGCGCCAGGTAGATGCCAGAAAAATGAATTAGAAAAATGGAGCTAGTATATAAATAGTACAAGCCAAAATGAGAAATCCTACATACACGTATTGAAGTATAATAGATATAGATTATTCAGGAGGATTTCACAATGGCAAAACAACATGACAAACAATTTAAACTGGATGCGGTCCGGTATTATGAGGACCATCAAGACCTTCGAATGCGAGGATGTGCGCAAAATCTTGGAATTAGTTACAGCACATTAAGCAAATGGGTAAAGGAATTCAGAGAATCTGGAGATATTGTTGTTCGTGGTTCTGGTAATTATGCCTCAGATGAAGAAAAAGAAAATGCTCGACTCCGCCGCGAACTCCGTGATACTAAGGACGCACTTGATGTGTTAAAAAAAGCCATCGGCATTCTGGGAAAATAACACGCTCTGTTTATACAGAAGTTTTTAAAAAGACGGAGGCTGCTAAAAAAGAAGGGCGGCAAGCCTCCGCCACCTATATGCGCCAAATCGGTATTCGGGCACAATGGGTAAAACCATGGATTGCTACCACACAACATTCTAACTTTGGCGAGGAACTACAGAATATTTTGCAAGAGCAGTTCAACCCAGATACACCTAAGGCTGTTTGGTGTTCCGATATTACATATATCTGGACGGTCAACGGATTTGTATACTTGACGAGCATTATGGACTTGTACTCCCGCAAGATTGTCGCTTGGACTCTTTCCAAGCGACTTGATGTATCTTGTGTCGTCAAGACAATTACGAAAGCAAAAGAACGGCGAAACATTACGAGCCCACTACTTATTCATTCCGATCGCGGTAGCCAATACGTGGCAGATGAGTACAAGAAAGCAACGAAGAAAATGCAACGTAGTTATTCTAAAAAAGCGTATCCTTGGGATAATGCCTGCATTGAATCATTTCATGCCTTGATAAAACGAGAGTGGCTTAATCGTTTTAGAATTCATAATTTTCACGAGGCATACTGTTTGGTATTTGAGTACATAGAAGCCTTTTATAACACAGTGAGAACACATAGCCACTGCAACTTTCTTTCTCCTGATGAATTTGAACGATTGTATAAAGCGCGCTGTAAACACTCTAAATCACTTGCCAGCTGATACAAAGGCGATATTTTCATTTTAGGTTGCACTAAATATTGACATAGGACCAATATTTCTATGTTGCAAATACGACGGATACCCCTGCCGCTGTCTGTTATACTCAAGATGTTCCAAGAAACCAATGCGTGAAAATAGATTATGCGAGAAAAGGAAGCGATACTATGATTACGAAAGACATGACCTTAGCTGACGTTGTAAAAGCCCATCCGAATACAATTGGATTCCTTAATGGTTTGCATCTTGATTACTGCTGTGGCGGCCATGACCCCATTGCCATGGCTGTCCGTGAAAAGGGCCTGGACGTGGATAAATTCCTGGCCGAACTCAATCAGGTAGCTGCCAAAAAAGCGACACAGCGGGATGTCCATGACGATATCGAAGCGTTCAAGACGCTTAAAGTCACGGAGATGCTTGACGATTTGGAAGCGACGCATCACGTTACAGACCGCAGACTCATGGCTGAAACAGAAGAACTCCTCAACAAGATCCTTATCGTCCATTATCCGCATCATGGTAAAATGCTCACGCGCCTTCATCATCTCTATGCCGGCCTGAAAGCAGAACTGGAAGAACATTTTGCCAAGGAAGAACAGCTCGTGTTCCCGCTGATGCGCCAGCATCCGCATCCGGACAGCCAGACGCTGGCACTTATCCAGGACCTGGAAACGGAGCATACCGGTGCCGGCGACGTCATCAAAGAAATCCAGGAATTGACGGATAACTTCATGCCACCAGCAGATGCTTGCCCGACCTTCCGCCACACGTATGTTGTCATGGAACAGCTCTTTGACGACATCTTCATCCATATCTTCAAGGAAAACTCCATCACCTTCCCTGAATACGCCGAACAAGTCTAACGATAAGAAAAAAATCACCTGTTTCAAAGGTCTGATTCGGATCTTTGAGACAGGTGATTTAAAATACAAAAATAGTCGCTCAATAATTTAATGACAAATTTTGATGAGGTTTTCCAAGTCGGGATAAATCCCATAGTAAGCATTACACCTTTTCAGCTTCAAGGAGAAATTTTATGAAAACATTTCTTAAGTTACGATTATTATTTGTTTACGAAAGATTCGCGTCTAGAGGAAAGACAGAAAACTTCTTGACATTAACTTCAGAAATAAAAATATTGAAGGGCAACACTTTTATTGAAGGGCAACGCTTTTGTGATGTATAATAAAATTGTTATATTAATGCAGGGAAGATTGAAATGACGATACCTGATAAGCCGAACAGTAGAAATCAGAAATATAAAAAGTGAACATTAAAGATTGAAAAGCGGGACATTGGGGACGAAAATCGTGTATTGAAAAGAGAAAGCCGAACATTCAATATACAATTTTGATTGCAACAATAGATATGTTAGGACGATGGGACTTCGGACATATTCCCTCAGAGCGAAGCCTTGAAAAAAAGGTGGTTTTCAGACAAAAACACACATTGACCAGTTCCCGCGGACGAACGCAAATCTGGCTATACACTCGACATCAAGATGAACCAATCGAGCCATGTGGAGGTAGTTTCAAAGCTTGTTCGGGTGGAGTAACCATGGGCCTCTGATCGCAATGTGAAATTATAAAATATTACTATAAGGTAAACATATTGATTTTTAATATATAAAGAAACGGTCGCAACTTGTGAAGTGCGACCGTTTCTTCAATCATAATATATTTAAGGGATAAGCTTGCGCTTGGCAGAAGGCTTTTGTATCTCGTCTTTATTTATATTATGTAGGACGCAAGGTATTTTATTAAACTATTACCAGGTTTTGAAGGTAAAGAAGGACGGTTAAATAATTGACTGAGATATTTGACCGTGATACATTCATAGTGATTATTCAATAAAATAATTAAATGTACAGGATGGTTAACGTTGTAAATTGGGATATGCTTTTCAATTATGGAAGCAAGTAATTATAAAAAGGAGGGCTCTGATTGAAAAAGAAAAAAGATACAATTACTGTCCGGTCCAGTGCGGCAGAATATTTAACGTATGTTGCCTCTATCGGTGACCAGCCGGATAGTATTGAGATGCGCTACGAGGATGAAAATATATGGTTGACGCAAAAGATGATGGCTACGTTGTATGATGTTAGTTTGCCAACGATAAATGAACATATAAAAAAATTTATGCAGATAGTGAATTAGAAGAGTCTACAACTATTCGGAATTTCCGAATAGTTCAAATCGAAGGTTCCCGTCAGGTGACTCGTGATACAAAGCATTATAATCTTCAAATGATTATTGCTGTAGGCTTTAAGGTTAATTCTGAGCGTGCGGTACAGTTCAGAAAATGGGTGAATCAGATTGCAAAGGATTATACCATCAAAGGTTGGGCTATAGATAATGAGCGCTTGAAAAATAGTGGTACTGTGCTTACCGTAGAATATTTCGATCATTTACTTGAGCAGATTAGAGAAATTCGTTTGTCCGAGCATAGATTTTATCAGAAGATAACAGATATCTATGCTACAGCTCTTGATTATGACCGCACGGCAAAAACAACAAAGCAGTTTTTTGCAAAGGTTCAAAATAAGATGCATTATGCAGTTCATGGTCATACAGCCGCAGAGCTGATTTATGAGTGAGCAGATGCAGACAAGCCACACATGGGACTGACTACTTGGGCAGCAGCACCGGAAGGTAAGATTGTAAAAAGCGATGTGAGCATTACTAAGAATTATCTTTCAGAGAAAGAAATGCGTTCATTAGAGCGTATCGTATACGCTTATCATCATTATCATGTCGGCAAGATAATAGTCTTTGCAGCATGAAAAACGGTCGCAATTTGTAAAGTGCGACCGTTTCTTCAATCATAATATCTTTGAGGATGAGCTTGCGCTTGGCAGAAGGCTTTTATTTTTTCTTTTTGGAAAAACGAAGTTTATACATGCGCTTTATTCTTCAACCGCAGTTGCAACCAATAGCACAATGGCAACAGATAGAGGTAAGCCGCGTAAGGAAGGTATCCTGTCATGGATACGCCTAGCATGACGGTGGGCACTAAGGCGGCGATATTCCAGGGAAGCAGTGGCGCGATAACGATAGCAGAGTTTTCTAAATCCATCATAAGTTGTTGGTTAGAACTATGATGAGTGCTATCTGTATTAGGCTGTTCGTGAGATGTATCGCTTGTATCGGCGGCTGACTCGGCAAGGGAGAGCGTATTGTATGCGGTCCTGGTTAAGAAATAGTTCATTACGATGGCTACTGATTGGTTGGCCCCGATGCCGGCGGTAGCCAAGGCGGTTAGGCATTGGGCGGCAAATAGTGAAGAGCAGTGTTGACAACGATGGTATAGGGATTGAAGTTGTTCCAGTTGGCCGCTTTCTTCCAGCAATGTAGATAAAGCGCAGGCAGTGGTAATGACAATGGCCGGAGGAATCATGGTAATAATGCCGCCTCCCTTAAAAATGGTATACAAGGGGTGCGAAGGGTCCGGAAGATGAAAGCCCATCATTGTCTGATAGAGTAGTTGGGATAGTGGTTGATGCTGGACAGTGTAGGCCAAGATAAAAGCAATAACGGCACTGATCAGCATGGCCATACGCACTTTGACTTTGCATAGGACCAAGAAAATAATGGTTACAGCCGGCAAGAGAAGCCATGGTGAAATGACGAAGGTAGAGGCGATGTAAGTGGCCAAGGCTGTATCGGTTGTTTCTAAGGGATAACGCCACGAGAAAAGTCCGTAAAATATACAGGACAGGACGAGTGCCGGTAACGCTGTGCGGAACATGGGGCCTACATTATCGGGGACGGTTGTTTTGGTTAAGGTGGCGACCAAGGCCGCACTGGATGACATTGGGGAGGCTCTGTCACCTACATAGGCACCGGCGATAATGGCACCGGATGCTATATCGAGTGGGACATGTCCCAGACGTGCTAAAAGTATCAGCGGTAAGCCGATGGTACCGGCTGTTCCCAATGAGCTGCCGATGAGATAGCTGACGGCAGACGGCAATATAAAGCAAGACAGCAAGAAAAGGGAAGGTACAATGCTTTCCAAACTGTAGATGACAATTGTTGGCAATGTGCCGGATGCTTGCCATAAGGCGGTGATGGCACCGATGAAAAGAAAAATCTGGAGTACTAGCATAGTAGAGGAAATGCCATGCCAAGACATAATACATAAGCGGCGAAGGGGATAGTCCTTACCCCATAATGCCAAGGCTACCAGTAACCAACCGATGACCAAGGGATAGCCGATGAAGGTACCGGTGTACAGTGCCCCTAACAAACCTAGTACAGTGATAAAAAGTGCAAGCGGTACCGACCATGCCGTATGTGTTCTTGCCATATGTATCCCACCTTTCTATTATGCGTTTATTATAGCAAATTTGTATTGTTCCGTATAAGAGAGAACTACAGCTATAAAAGGCATATGGCTTTATAAGAGAAAGTGTGTTAGAATACAGGCAAAGTAGTGGGTACAGTGATGTCATCAAGGCGTTTTTTATGTAAGAAAGTGTGAATAGACTATGTTAAATCGAATAGAATTTCTAGATATCTACGATGATCCTCATGATCCTAAATCTTTGGAAATTATAGAAGCTTTTTTAGAAGAATGTGACCGGATTCTTTCTTCCGATGCAGAGGAAAGGCCCAAAGAATATGAAAAGGTAAATATACAAAAATAGACCCTGAAAAATATGAACTGACCCCAAATATGTCTAACATTTGGGGTTCAGTTCAATATAAGGGTCTATTTTTATGCCCATTTTTAGGAGGTGATTCAATGATGATGTATACCAGTTATGATGTGGTGACACTTGCTGTGAATAGTGGCATACGTATACGGCTTCAGTTGTTACTACTATGGACTTTTATGTGTTCAATTTCATTTTATAATTAATCAGATAGAATGAAGATAAAATCGAAGGCAGAAAATCTATGCTATAATATAACAAATTATGTATTGTCGGTTCCTTGCATGTAAATTCAAAGGGACAGGGTAGAAAAAGGAGAGATAGTATGAAGGTACGCAGCGTAGGTATTATCGGTGCCGGTAATGTAGGATCCCATGTGGGCTTTGCATTGGCTTCGCAAGGGGAAGCCGATGAAATTTTATTATGTGATATAAAGAAAGAAAAGGCGACAGCGGAAGCGCAGGATTTAAATGATGCCTGCAGCTTTTTGCCGCATAAAATTCGAGCTCGTGCAGTGGAGGCTACGGAGATGGGCGACTGTGATGTAGCCTTTATTGCAGCGGGACCGCTACCGACGGTAGAACAGGATCGATTGGATACCTTGGATGTAACGTTAGACTGCTTGGAAGAGGTATTGCCCAAATTAAAAGCATCGGGTTTTAAGGGGTTCATCATATCTATTTCAAATCCGGCGGATGTGATTGCTGCCTTTGTGCAGCGATATATGGAGCTTCCGGCTAATCGTGTCATCTCCAGCGGTACCAGTCTCGACACCGCACGCTTTCAGCATATGCTCAGCAAAGTATTGGGTGTTCATAATTTAGACATGAATGCATGGGTTATGGGTGAACATGGCAGTTCTTCAATGATTCCTTGGTCGGCGGTGGCCATTGCCGGTAAGTCTTTGGATATTTTGCAAAGCGAACAGCCGGATGTGTATCCGTCCTTTGATCGTGCAGCGATGTTGGAAGCGGTAAAGGATCGCGGTGCTGTTGTGCAAGCCGGTAAATCGTGTACGGAGTTTGGCGTTTCTACTTGTGCCGTTCGTATTTGGCGTGCCATTGTACATGATGAAAAGCGTGTGTTGCCGGTGGCGTGTATGTTACAGGGTGAATACGAAAAGAACGGTGGTTATGCATCGGTACCGACGGTTCTCGGTAAAAACGGGGCAGAGCGTATTATTGAAATTCCTATGAACGAAGATGAACGCCATGCCTTTGATAAAGCGTATGATGTGATTTTAGCGTATACAGAGAGAGCTTGGCGACGCCATATAGGTAAATAGTGTTGGTAGGGAGATGATGGTATGCCCGGTAAATACGGAATTCCTATTAGTGAGATGGCGAAACTTCATGGTTTGCAGCGGTCTACCTTATTGTATTATGACTCCATTGGTTTATTCAAGCCGGTATTTACCGATGACAACGGCTATAGGTATTATAGCCACCAACAAATTCCGGTGCTTCGTGAAATATGCTTCCTAAAATCATTAGGGGTCGGCTTGAAAGAAATTGAATTACACATTAAGAGTCGAGATCCTTTGCAGGAAATGGAATTATTACGACGGCAGGCTAAGCAGTTGGAAGAGTTAAAGAGAGAAATTGAACGAAAGCAGTTGGCTCTGCAGCAGCGACTGTATATGTACACTGAAGCTGTATCGGCAGCAGGTAAAGAAAGCAGTGAGCCGTTTCTGCGGACATATCAGGATCGACGGATTATTTTTGCACCGTTTTCTATGAATGATGATGGTGTTTTGCGCCGTGAGGATATTCATCTTAGCTTTATGACATTGTGGCGCGAAATGTATGCGTATGAATTTATGCCGGCGTATAGTTTCGGAACTATATATAAAAAGGAGCAATTATCGACAGATCAGCCTCTATTGGGAGCCGGCAGTTATTTGCGTATCCCAAATGACGGTGGTCATTTTGAAGGTCGTGACAGAATTATACCGGCCGGTCGCTATGCTTGTTATTATAAAATCGGAACGCCTGATGATACGACCCATTTGAAAAAGCTTTTGCAATGGGTAGCTGATGAGGGGCACACCGTAATCGGTGATGCGGTAGATACCTGCTTTTTGGATTCCACCTTTGGTGATCCCGAAGAAGGTAAGGTATTTTCCATGGTACAGGTTCCTATAGAGATGAAATAACGACTGGTTTAGTCCTTTATTACAATAAAGTATGCGTATAATCTATAATTTGAATAGGAAATGAACGAAAGAGTATTGACTGTAAAGTTACTTTATAGTTTATACTCTTTCTTGTAATACAAAATGTCTACTGACAATTGTCATATGACTTTTTGTCTTGTTTGAAAATAAAGGAGAGATTACTATGTTAGCCATCTTAATACTGATTCAGCAGATGTTAGAAGATTTTGCTCAAAAGATGATGTAAAGGACAAATAGTGTTATGAGTTTAGAGGATATTAGGAAGCCCCGTGTATAGAGTGTGCAAGTCAGGTCTTACGAATGACATTGCCCCCTCTATACACGGGGCTTCTTATATGATGTGGGAGGATGAGGCGTTGTACCCCCAACATACGGGGCCTTCTCATATAGGGGAGGAGGGAAAATGCCTTTTTATACACGGGGCTTCTTATATATAATAGTGGCATAGATATTGCTTTGTGGGTATACTAGTATGTAGAAATTAATATGTGGAATAAGGCCAAAGAGGCTAGGTTATAGGAGGTATGGAAATTTTATGGAGAAGGTGATATGGGTCGCCTTAGGTGGTGGTCTTGGTGCGGCATTGCGCTACGGTATTACGGAGCTGGCCAATGCGCATGGGGGAAATCTGTTTCCCTATGGCACTATATTGGCAAATGGTGTCGGTTCGTTTTTGATCGGACTGTTATTTGTATTGTTTGTGAATCATACCGAACTGTCTCCATCGGTAAAGCTATTCTTCGTGACCGGCATCTTGGGAGGGTTCACAACATTTTCAACGTATAATATGGAGTTGTTAACATTACTGCGTACCGGTAGCGTACTGGCAGGTGCTGTTTACTTTGGATGTAATGTAGTCGGTGGCTTGCTTTTATGTTGGTTAGGTTATGCGTTGGGGAATGCACTATTTTAGTCTGAGGCTGTATGAAAAATAGCTATTGCAGGATAGGTGCCTATTGAGCTTGATATATGAAATAAGGCACTGACTTTATGCAGTGTTACATGATAATGAAGAAGGAGAGAAAGATGTCAGTTGAAAAAGTGAGAACCTATTTAGAAACGTTACGGTTAGATGATCGAATTATTATATTGGAAAAATCCAGTGCTACCGTGGATGAAGCTGCGGTTGCCGTTGGATGTGAAGGTAAACAGATTGCCAAGACGCTGACTTTTCTTACCGATAACGGTGCCATTGCTATTGTAGCTGCCGGTGATGCAAAGATAGACAATAAAAAATATAAAGCATGTTTTCACACCAAGGCAAGGATGATACCCGGCGATGAAGTGGAAGGCTATATCGGATATGCGCCGGGTGGTGTATGTCCGTTTGCTATTGTTGAAGGTGTGCCGGTATATATGGATATATCATTACAACGCTTTGCTATTGTGTATCCTGCTGCCGGTGATGATCATAGTGCGGTTCGACTTACCGTAGATGAGTTATGGCAAGCAGCTAAGGCAGTCGATTGGGTTGATGTATGTAAAAATTGGGAATGATATTATAGGATGCAGCGATGAAGAAACGCAAGGAGTGAGAAGAATGAATGCAATGATTAACGAATTAAAAGAACGCCGTAGTATTCGTTCGTTTAAGGCAGATCCGGTACCGCAGGAAGTATTGGATCAAATTATTGAAGCCGGCTTATATGCGGCAAGCTCAATGGGCAAACAAAATACGATTATTGTGCAGGTAGCAAACGAAGAGATGCGACGCACGATTTCTAGTATGAATCGCGAGATTGGCGGATGGCCGGAGTCCTTTGATCCTTTTTATGGTGCACCGGCTATGCTGATTGTACTGGGGAAAAAGGAAAACGGGAATCGCGTGCAGGATGGCAGCTTGGTCATGGCTAACCTCATGCAAGCGGCCCATGCATTGGGTCTTGGTAGTTGTTGGATTCATCGTGCAAAGGAAGAATTTGCTACGGACTGGGGTAAAGCGGTATTGGCCAAGTTAGGCATTACTGAGGAGTATGAAGGTATTGCTCACTGTGCGATTGGGTATATAGATGGTGATATACCGGCACCGGCTCCTCGTAAAGAGCATCGCGTGTATCGGATTGATTGAAGACCTATTTGGGAGATAACTTAGAATTAGCAGATAAAGATGTATTACGTCGAGTTGGTGTTGATGCCGGCCTTGATGCAAAGGCTATTGATGAACTTCTTGCCTCTAATGTATTCGAAGATATAGTTATTGCCGAGGAAAAAGAAGCTGCTAAGTATAGCATTAATACAGTACCGTTCTTTGTAGTTGGTACATATGGTTTCTCCGGTGCGCAAAGTGCGGACTATATGAAAGAAGTCATTACGAAAGCATTAGCAGAAGAAAATAAATAATAAAAGAGCTGTAACGAAAGGTGAGTTAAAAAACTCAATTTCGTTGCAGCTCTTTTTTATGGAGTGCGTCTTAACCTAGATTCTTCTTTATAAATTATTTTTGTTTGATTTCCCAGATGATAGTTACTGTATCGGACGCTGAAATATCATCAGGTTCAATATCTAAATCATAGCTTGCCATAGGCTCGCTACATAGCATTTTATCTTCAATCAACTGAAGAGGATGCGCTTCAAAAGTAATTTCTCTCCATGAGTAATCGATGGAAAGTATTTCACCCAGTTCGACATCTGCTGCAGCAGTAAGAATTTTAGCTTTTTCTTTAGCATCTTTGACGGCCCTACTTAATAAGTTGTTCTTTACGGCCTCAGGATCTTTTACAGTATAGCTCAATCGGAATTTTGGCTCTAATGAGCTGTGGGCTAAGGCATATAGAATTTTACCTAGACGCTCATTATCGGAATCAAATTCGATTTTTGTAGAATGGGTATAACGATAGCCTATGAGGCGCTGCTTGTATACATCGTCTTCTCTATATGTTTCCATTTCAGTATCGACTGAGAAATGTACCGTTTTTAAGTCGGAGTGCTCAAAACCAAAACGTGATAGAAGTATTCTCAAAGCTTTTGTGTCCATGGAGGCCCGTTTTAAGGTTTCACTATATTCCCGATATACTCTCGTTATATCAATAGTAACTCTCGTCATATCCGGATGGACTTTTAAATTTCCTTTGCCTGTGACACGAATTGTTCTTTCTTTTTCCATAATTACCTTTCCTAATCTATAAGTATGAGAATTATCATACAAGCGTCACATGAGCAAATTAGCGACGCGTATTATAAAAATCCATGTTATATGCTAAGCGGAATGCTAATCTACCGGCTGGTAAGACAATACCGTTCTTAGACCAAGGCCCGGATGGATCCAAAGAAATCCATTGCCCGTCTTGATTGACATACATGGAGCGATAGTTCCAATTATAGAAGAAACGATAGGTTTTCACTTGAGAAATAGCGGTGGATCCTCTATCGGCATCGGGAACGGTGCAAACATTCACTGCAATAGCGTAGCTAGGAGGAGCATACTTTTGAACAACTAAGGAGCTACGGTCTACATACCAACCGGTTCCCATCTTGGCATCGACCAAAATAAAATTGGGGTCACCGCCCAAGTATTTTGGATAGTCAGAGGCAAGCGCAGTGCCACTGATGAGCAAGGTACAAAATGCCATGAGAATAAGTACTAATCTTTTCATAGATAACACGTCCTTTTCAATGTTCAAAAACATCTGTATGGGTTATTGTTACTTGTAGTGTACGGCTGAAGTAGAATACTGGCAAGTAGATAATGATTTATGCCAATGCAAATCAAAGGAGACGGTTGTTAATTATAAACATGATGGAGTCATACAAAATATGTATATCATGATATTGAGTATAAGCATTAGTACGACCATAAAATAGAGATTACAATTAAGAAAAAGATTGAGGAGGGCGGTATAGGACTATGGTACGACGACGGCTATGGATAGTGGCAACAATGATAGGAGTACTGTCTTTAAACACAATATATACGGAGGCGAAGAATATGACACATCAAGATATAAATACAAGAGAAGTAGTAAAAATAGTTCAAACGGCAGGGCGCGATCAGTTGGGAACGTTTGCACCGGACTTTGCCAGATATAATGATGATATTCTTTTTGGCGAAGTATGGTCTAAGAATGATGTACTGTCTTTACATGATCGAAGTATCGTAACGGTATCTGCTTTGATTAGTAATGGTATTGTAGATAATTCCTTGAAGTATCACTTAGCAACAGCGAAGAAAAATGGCGTGACTAAAGAAGAGATGGTTGAAATTATTACATAATTAGGATTTTATACAGGATGGCCGAAAGCGTGGGCAGCATTTAACCTAGCAAAAGATGTATATGATGAGGATAACGCCTCAACGAAACAGGTTAAGTGCAGTTTTATAAGATTAATCAGAAAATAATGATACAGGTATGTGATGAAGGATGGCTATAGTAATAGGTCTGTAGAAGATGAAAGAAGGGATGAGGTAATGAGACTAATGGAACAAGTAGTTAAATATATAGTTTATCCTTGGAGAAGATGGTTACGTTATAGGTATGAACAAGGTAAAATGCACCACTCACTAGTGCTGATGACAACGTTGGTATTGATGCTGATAACCGGTTGCGGAAGTGGTAACGGAGGAGCGACGGAGGCTACCGGCACTACGGCAACAACAATGACTCCACTAGGTAAAGCGTTGGTTGTGTATTATTCTTGGTCCAGACATACCAAGGAAATGGCGGAAGCTATTCAAGCAAACACAGGGGCCAATATATATCGTATTGAACCAAAAGAACCGTACACCAATGATTATGATACGTTGGTGCGCTTGGCCAAAGAAGAGCGTAGCGAAGGTAAACGTCCGGCAATGGCAAAAGCAGCTCCCGATTTGCAAGGCTATGATACAGTATATTTAGGGTTTCCTAATTGGTGGGGTGATATGCCAATGCTGTTATATACTTTCTTAGATTCGGTTGATTTGTCCGATAAGAAAGTAGTTGTTTTTTGCACCAGCGGGGGCAGTGGTTTCTCGGATACTGTCAATACAATTAAGCGGTTGTAACCGAATGCAACGGTTGTCGAAGGCCTTCATGTGAGAGATAATGCGATTGATTCTGTATCGGGAGCGGTCTCTACTTGGCTAGGCAAGAGCAATAAATAAAAGGAGGTACCTTCATGGAGCGATTCTGGCTGGCAATGAGTATGGTAGTTCTCAGTGTGGCAGCCTTGGCATATGTATATCTTCCGCCGTTGTGGCACGAATGGTTAGGTATAGCACTAGGAGGCATTGTGCTTTGTCATTGTGTAATCAACTATCGATGGTTCTGTCGGCTGATGGGCGTTGGAGATAAAGGTATGCCTGTTACTAAAATGAGATTTACAGCATGGTCTGTGTATCAAATAGTACTTAATGTTTTGTTGATCATAAGTTTTTCCGTAACTATGGTGACGGGGATATTGTTATCTAAGTATCTGTTTGTGGACATAGTTCCTTATACATGGCATAGAGCGTTGTGGGTTTATGAATGGCATACGGCAACTGATTTATCCGGCGAAGGATACGCTTTGCTAGTCGTAACTATGGTAGGGTTATATGGACTTATCAGTTATTGGTTAGGCAATCGTATAGTAAAAAATAAAAGTCCGTATTTAAAAACTCATTTGCCATAGGCTTGCCTTGTGTGCTAGAATAGGGACAGCATTGCGAACGATGTATATATGATGAATCGGTTCGTAGCGAAGATAATTAGAGTCGTGCTTAGTGATAGTCTAACAATGATTGTTCGTTACGATGCATGGTGTTGCGAATAGTAACGTTGGACCTAAAGCAACGATAGCAAGTATGGCGATGATAAAATCGGCGCTTGAAAGTATTGCTTTCAGAGAGCAGGGGTAAGGTGTGAGCCCTGTAGCAATCATCGAGAATGCCTTTCCTTTTGGAGCCGTGAATTGAAATTACAGTAGGTTCACCGTCCGGCCACGTTACGGCTTTGAGAGTACTAATTAGGGTGGTACCGCGAGTTCAGACCTTCGCCCCTTGTCCGGGCGGAGGTCTATTTTTATTAGGAGGTTAGACGCATGAAGGAACAGTTGGACGCATTGCAAGCGGAAGCGCTGGCAAAGATTTCCGGTTGTACATCATTGCAGGAATTGCAGGATGTACGCGTTGCTTATTTGGGTAAGAAAGGGGCCGTTACGGCATTACTCAAAGGGCTTGGTAAGTTAGATAAGGAAGAACGCCCGAAAATGGGGGCTATGGTAAACACGGTACGTGAAGCGTTAGAAGCTGAGCTTTCTAACGTACAGGCGGGATTGGAAGCAAAAGCACTGCAGGCTCGTCTCGACAGTGAACGCATCGATATTACTTTGCCCGGTCGCACGCGTCGCCAAGGTCATTTGCATCCGTTGACGAAGGTTAATGAAATGATTGAAAGTTTCTTTATGAAAATGGGCTACACCGTAGCGGAAGGTCCGGAAATCGAAAGCGATTATTATAACTTTGAATGTTTGAATTTGCCTGCCGATCATCCGGCACGAGATATGCAGGATTCTTTTTACATTACGGATTCTGTGTTGCTTCGCACCCATACGTCGCCGGTACAGGCGCGCACATTGCAGAGTCATGAACCGAATTCCCCGGTACGCATGATTGCCCCCGGTAAGGTATATCGTTGGGATTATGATGCTACGCATTCGCCGGTATTCCATCAGGTAGAAGGGCTTGTGGTAGATAAGGGAATTACGTTTGCCGACTTGAAAGGAACGTTGGAATTATTCCTTCGTCATATTTTCGGTAATGATACGAAGGTACGGTTCCGTACAAGCTTCTTCCCCTTCACGGAACCGAGTGCGGAAGTAGATATTTCTTGTTGCATGTGCGGTGGCGAAGGTTGTCGGATGTGTTCGCACACAGGGTGGCTTGAAATCCTCGGATGCGGCATGGTACATCCGAATGTGCTCCGCTTGAACGGCTATGATCCCGATAAGGTAAGCGGCTTTGCCTTTGGTATGGGGGTGGAACGTATTGCCATGCTTCTTTATGGCATTAACGATTTACGCTTGTTCTATGAAGATGATATGCGATTCTTAAAGCAGTTCTAGGAGGTAAAAGGAATGAAGGCAAGTTTAACATGGATGAATGAATATGTGCCTGTAGACATGAATCGTCCTGCTCAGGAGCTGGCTGACGAATTGACACAGGCGGGAATCCCCGTTGAAGAAGTAGAAACAGTCGATCCGGGATTGAAGAAAATTTTTACCGGGAAGATTACGGAAATTACAAAACACCCGGATGCAGATAAATTGCAGGTATGCCAGGTAGCCTGCCTCGACACGGATGGTACACCGATTACAAAGCAGATTATTACAGCTGCTACTAATGTACGAGTAGGGCAAATTGTGCCGGTAGCGTATCATAAGTCTCGATTGGCAGACGGCACGGAAATCAAGAAGGGAAAGCTTCGCGGGTTGCCGTCGGAAGGGATGTTCTGTTCTGTGGCAGAATTGGGAATTTCCAAGGAACTGGTGGTACCGGAAGAAGCGGAAGGTATTTACATTTTACCGGCCGATACACCGATTGGCATGGATATTCGCGATGTACTCATGATGAATGATACGGTTTACGAATTTGAATTGACACCGAACCGTGCCGATTGCTTCTCTATGGTAGGACTCAGCCGTGAGTTTGCGGTGTTGACAAATCAAAAAGCGGTATTGCCGGAGATTACGGTTGATGAAAACGGTGAAGCTATTGACGGGAAGGTACAGGTAACGATTGCAGATGGCGATTTGTGCAGCCGTTTTGCAGCGCGGCTTGTAACGGGTGTAACGATAGCACCGTCGCCGATGTGGTTACAGAATCGTTTGCGCAATAGCGGTATACGCCCTATTAATAATGTGGTAGATGTAACCAACTACGTTATGCTTGAGCTAGGTCAACCTATGCATGCATACGATTATGCACATGTTAAGGGACACAGCTTGACAGCCCGTCGTGCCAACGAAGGGGAAGTATTAAAAACTTTGGATGGCACCGATCGCGAATTGACAACGGATATGCTTGTTATTGCCGATGAACAGCGTGCCGTAGGGGTAGCCGGTGTTATGGGTGGCTATGACAGCGAAGTGACGAACACTACGACAGATGTGCTTTTGGAAGCAGCTGTTTTCAATGGTGCATCCATTCGCCGTACGGCTCGTGCGTTAGGGATGCGCAGCGAAGCATCCGGTCGTTTCGAACGTGGTGTTAATCCAGAATACAGTATTATGGCAATTAATCGGGCTGCGCAGTTATTGCAGCAGTTGTGCCCGGATGCCAAGATAGCTAAGGGTATTGTTGACGTATATCCTAATCCGGCAGCACCGACGACGGTGACTACTACTGCGGATGCTATCAATGCGTACCTGGGTACGGACATTGATGAACAGCGTATGGTGGATATTTTGACAACCTTGTCCTTTGATGTTACCTGTGGTAACGGTTCAATGGTAATCGGTGTACCGTCTTGGCGCGGTGATGTAACGGTTATGCCGGATATTGCCGAAGAAGTAGCGCGTATTTACGGCTATGACAATATTAAGGTCACCACACCATGGGCAGCACTTAACAGTGGCGTGCTCAGCGAACGTAAGCAGATGACTAAAACTATTGCGCATACATTGGCTAATAACGGTCTCAGCGAAATGATTACCTTTAGTTTCATGCATAAGGATAGTTTGGCAAAGCTCATGATTCCGGAAGGTGATGCACGGTATAAAGCAGTACAGATTTTAAATCCGATTTCCGAAGAGTATCCGGTTATGCGCACTACTTTAGTACCTAGCATTCTTGATGCAGCTGTACGCAATCGTGCGCAGAAGAATCATGATATCTGGGCATTTGAAACGGCAGCAGTATATGAAGAAGCAGCAGATAAAGACAGTTTACCGACAGAACGATATATGGCAGCCGGCTTTATGACCGGTCGTGCCGATGAAGCACAATGGAGTGTGGCTGCACGTCAGACAGATTTCTATGATGTAAAGGGCGTTGTAGAAGCCGTATTGGCAGCGCTTCGCGTAGAAAATTATACATTAACTACTACGGATGAACCTTATTACCATCCGGGTGTAAGTGCGGCTTATGAGGTAGATGGTGTAACCATCGCTACTTTGGGCGAATTGCATCCACAGGTAGCTAAGAATTATGATTTGGAAGGTAAGTGCTATCTCTTTGAAATCAATATTTCTGCCTTACTTGAAACGGTACGCAGTCAATTGCAGTACACACCGATTAGTAAGTTCCCGGGCATTACCCGCGACTTGGCCATCGTAGCACCGAAGTCGGTATCGGCAGAAACGATTCAACAGATTATCTTGGCCAATGGTGGCGACAAGTTGGAAAGCGCTTATGTGTTTGATGTGTACGAAGGGGAACACATAGCCGAAGGTTTCCGTAGCCTAGCATACACCATTGGTTTCCGCTCGACGGAAGGTACCTTGACTGATGCGGATGTGGATGAACCGATTCAGGCGATTATCAATGCATTGGCTGAAAAGGATTGCAAGCTTCGTTAAGTATTAGTTAAGTATTATACATTTATATAAAAGGCGTCTTGGTGATTTCAGTCATGAATTATCAAGACGCTCTTTTTATGAACATATGCATTCATGAGAGAGTGTTTGCGAAACCTTGAGAGAATGTAACTGATAATTTTGACTATTACCGGGCTTTTTGCTACAATAAATTGAATGAGGATGAAAGCAAATACACAGGCTAAGGAGTTGATCTGCTTGTTTGGTTTTTTACAGAAACTAATCGGTAACAACAACGCACGAGAGATTAAAAAGATGCGCTCGATTGTAGAAGAAATAAATAGTTTAGAAAAAGATATGACAGGACTTAGCGATGCGTCGCTAAAGGCAAAGACACAGGAGTTTAAAGATCGTTTGCAAAACGGTGAAACCTTGGATGATATTTTGCCTGAAGCTTTTGCGGTTGTACGTGAAGCATCGGTTCGTGTCTTGGGATTGCGTCATTATGATGTACAGCTCATCGGTGGGATTACTTTGCATCGTGGTAACATTGCAGAAATGCGTACCGGTGAAGGTAAAACATTGGTGGCTACCTTACCGGTATACTTGAATGCACTGACAGGCAAAGGGGTTCACGTAGTTACGGTTAATGATTATTTGGCTCGTCGTGACAGTGAATGGATGGGCAAGCTTTATAATTATTTGGGTATGTCTGTCGGTCTTATCATTGCCGGTCTTGATTATGGTCAACGTAAGCATGCATACGGCTGTGATATTACTTATGGTACAAACAACGAATTCGGTTTCGATTACCTTCGTGACAACATGGTAGTTCATGCGGAGCAGATGGTACAGCGACCGTTGAATTTTGCTATTGTCGATGAAGTTGACTCTATCCTCATCGATGAAGCGCGTACACCACTTATTATTTCCGGTCCGGGGGAACGTTCTACCGATCGGTATTACACCTTGGCGGCGATTGTGCCTAAACTGGTAAAGGATGAAGATTATACCATTGATGAAAAGCAAAAGACCATTGCGCCGACGGAAGCGGGGATAGCGAAGGTAGAAAAGATGCTTCATGTAGAGAACTTGTATGATTCGGAAAACTTGGAGCTTAACCATTTACTTATCGCTTCGTTGCGTGCGTATGCTATGATGCATCGCGATAAGGATTATGTAGTAAAAGACGGCCAGGTTGTTATTGTTGATGAATTTACAGGTCGACTTATGTTCGGTCGTCGTTACTCCGACGGTTTACATCAAGCCATTGAAGCAAAGGAAGGTCTTAAGGTAGAACGAGAAAGTCAGACATTGGCATCCATTACATTCCAGAATTATTTCCGCATGTATGAAAAGTTGTCCGGTATGACCGGTACGGCAAAGACAGAAGAGCAGGAATTTAATAATATTTACGGCTTAGAAGTATATGAAATTCCACCAAATAAACCGTTACGTCGTATCGATATGCCTGATCTTATTTTTAAAACGAAGGCAGCTAAGTACAGAGCCGTTGTACGCGATGTAGTGGCGCGTCATGCCACTGGGCAGCCGATATTGGTAGGTACTACGTCGATTACACAATCCGAAGAGCTTAGTGATATGCTCACCAAGAGCGGTGTGCCACATAATGTGCTTAATGCTAAGCATCATGAAAAGGAAGCAGAAATCGTTAAGAATGCCGGTCAACGGGGGATGGTAACGATTGCTACCAACATGGCCGGTCGCGGTACGGATATTAGTCTCGGTGAAGGTGTTGCCGAACTGGGCGGTCTTCATATACTCGGTACGGAACGCCATGAAAGCCGTCGTATCGATAATCAGCTACGCGGTCGTTCCGGTCGTCAGGGAGACCCCGGTTCGTCCCAATTCTTCTTGTCCTTGGAAGACGATTTGATGCGTATTTTCGGAGCCGATAATATTTCTAATATGATGGATAAGCTCGGCATGGAAGAGGATGAACCGATTGAACATTCCCTGATTACGCGTTCTATTGAACGGGCGCAGAAAAAGGTGGAAAATCATAACTTTAATATTCGTAAATATATCCTTGAATATGATGATGTTATGAACCAGCAACGTGAAGTGTTGTATGAGCAGCGCCGTAAAATTCTCGGCAATGATTCATTGCGCGACACGGTTATGGACATGGTAGATTCTATTATTACCAAAGCGATGGATCACTATGCCGATGAAAAGTTATATCCGGAAGAATGGGATTATGAAGGGTTATTGAAACACCTTGAAATTTATTTCCTAGATCCGGGACAGATTACAGTGGCACAAATGGAAGAGTTGGGCCGCGGTGAACTGGAAGAAATGTTAATTGATTTTGCGCATAAAGAATATGAAAAACGAGAAGCTCTTATTGGTGAAGCCAACATGAGAGAACTGGAAAAAGCAGTTATGCTCAAAGTGGTAGACAGCAAGTGGATGGAGCATCTCGACTCCATGGATATGCTGCGTGAAGGGATTGGTCTGCGTGCTTACGGGCAGAAGAATCCTCTCGTAGAATATAAATTCGAAGCGTATGACATGTTTGAAAACATGATTGAAGCAATTCAGGAAGATACGGTTATGTATCTCTATCGAATTCGTATCGAATTGGCAGAAGCAGTGGAAGGTGAAGAAGAAACCAGCGATCCGCTGAAGAATGCGCAAACCCATCATGACGATGTGTTGGAGCCACAAGATGTAGATTAGACTGAAAATGGCTCGTTGCAATCGTCGCGACGGCCATTTTCTGTTTTTATAATTGTTGTTTTGGCGGTAGATACCGTAAGGTGTTTACCAAGGAAAGAGGTGAAAAATTTGCTAGAGGATTTAAAAGGTCCCATCGAAAATTTGGAAGAGCGAATTTATGGAATGAGGGATTCACTTTAACATCGCTCAAAAGGAAGACCGTATATTTACATTAGATGTTAAGATGAGTGATCCTACCTTCTGGGATAATCCGGAAGAAGCGCGAGAAATCTCACAGGAAGCGACACAGCTAAAAGATGCTGTGGAAGGCTATAAATCGTTGGTTAACGATATTGAGGATGCTCGCTTGATGCTGGAAATGGCCATCGAAGAGGACGATGTGTCCATGGAAAAAGAGATTGCCGATTTTGTAGAAGGCATTCATCAAGAGGTGGAAAAACGTGAAGTACTCTTGCTCCTCAGTGGTGAGTATGATAAGAATAATGCTATTCTTACATTCCATGCCGGTGCGGGCGGAACGGAGGCACAGGACTGGGCATCCATGCTTATTCGCATGTATTTGCGGTGGGCAGAAAAGCATGGTTTTGGCATTACTATGATGGACGAGCAGCCCGGTGATGAAGCGGGAATTAAGAGCGCCACATTCCTGATTAAAGGAGAGAACGCATTCGGGTACTTACGTTCTGAAAAAGGAGTTCATCGATTGGTACGTATTTCACCATTTGATGCGGCAGCTCGTCGTCATACGTCCTTTGCGGCTGTAGACGTTATGCCGGAAATCGACGATACTGTGGAAATTCATTTGGATATGAAGGACGTTCAAGTAGATACATACAGAGCCAGCGGCGCCGGCGGTCAGCATATTAATAAGACAGACTCCGCCGTGCGTATGACACACCGCCCGACCGGGATTGTTGTACAATGTCAAAGTGAACGTTCACAGATTCAAAACCGTGAACAGGCGTTACGTTTATTGCGTGCTAAATTATTTGAATTAGAATTGGAAAAACAGGCGGAATTAAAGGAAAAAATTGGTGGCACCTACCAAGCTATCGAGTGGGGCAGCCAGATTCGTTCCTATGTATTCCATCCGTACAACATGGTAAAAGATCATCGCACCGGCGTTGAAACCGGTAATGTACAAGCTGTGATGGATGGTAACCTGGATGAATTTATTGAAGGATTTTTGAAAAAAGAAGCTAATCTTTCCTATTAACGGACCGCTATTTACAGTATGCTGCTAAGGTGGCTATAAAAAGTTCGTTACATGAAGTATAGGAGCGGTAGATGAAAAAAATTATTTTATTTCTGGTGATTCTCGTCGGTATTGTGTTGGGCGCTGCGCAGATGTTCCTGCCTTCCTTTGTGAGTACGCAATTGGAAAAGCAAATTAGCGAGCGCTTGGAGGCGGATACAGTATCCGTCAGAGCTGAATCGTCGCCGGCTATTAAGTTAGCCTTAGGTGATGTGGCCGTATTCCGCGGCGATGTGGAAAATGTATCTTTGGGACGACTGAATTTTGCAGATGTTCATTTCGATATTTCAAATATGAAACTGGATGTGCTGCAGCTCCTGTTGAATCGTCAAGTGGTGATTACCGATATGGGGCGCGGTGAGATTGAAGGAACCGTAACGCAGGATGATTTGCAGCGGTTTATGGAAAATTCCGTACACGGACTGACAATTTCTAATGTGGAAGTGACAGCTGGCGGAATTACGGTTAACGGCAGCATTGATATCGGCGGTATTATTTCTGGTGATGCGGAAATCAAAGGAACTCTCGAACTTGATGGTAACTCCTTGGTATTTTCACCACAGCGTTTTGCCATTAACGGTATTGGCGTTGGTGGTTTGAATACTACTATTTTGAAACGAATTGTTATTTATGATTTTGAGAAATTCCCGATTCCGGTGGATGCGGAACGCATCGACACCTCTAACGGAGAAATTCATATTTTTGTAAAACCAAAAGCAAAGTAAGAAAGGCAGAGCAGTGAACAGAGCAATGCAACAAAAGAAATACTATTCACCGGTGCTGGTTATATGTATTATAATCGGGCTGTTGGCAGGCCTGTTTCTGGTGCATCAGCGCTATCAAATCGAACAAGCACAACATCAAATTGAAAATATTGTGGAGTATGATGGCGTGCTAAGAGCCTCCTCGTTTGAGAAACGAAGCACCGAAGACGCCTTTGCTGCCCTGCGTGATGCGGGTGTAACGGCTATGGCCATCTACGATCGCACGTTGGAAAAGGCCCATGATGCCGGTGAGATTGCCGTATATAGCGGTGAAGAAGCACGGCGTCTAACCTTGTATGGCATTGAACCGCAGGCCGGCACTACTTATGTGGGAAGCTTGCCGGGCAAAGAAGGCTACTATCGTGAGATCAAGGAAGACTTGATTCGCCGTGTAGGGCAGGATAAAGTACGGGTATTGTACAGTGACCGCGGTGAGGTGTTAGCTTTAACGCAGCCTCATCAGGCGTTGATGGAAATGAAGCTGGGTATTTCCCGCTTACAAGCACAAGCTGTAAGTAATGCCGGTTTTAATGTTATTGTACGACCTACCAATTATAAAAATGAAACTAAAGCCGATGTAGAGCATGTGTTTAACCGCATCAAAGGGATTCCGAATGTGACGGGAATGGTCTTCGTAGGCAAAGAAGCGCTGGGATATCCGAAGAATTTGGACTTAACTGAAGAATTGTTGAAGGAAAACCACATTCCGGTTATGGGAATCGAAGCGGTTAATCAATTGCAGTATGATCCGCAAGCCGGATTTGATGTGTTAGCCGCTAAGTCGGAATACAGTGTAGGACGCTTGTATACGGTTACGAAAGAGGAAATGAAAAAACTGAGTCCTACCGAAGTAGCGCAGTGGTTCTACATTAGTGATATTGAACGTAATATCCGCTTTAATCTGTATCCGATTTACGAAGAAGGTAAGAATAATGAAACAGCACTGCAGACAAGTATCGGTTATATGAAGGATGTGAAGGATAAATTAGAGGACCGCGGCTTTACCTTTGGTCGTGCCTCCGTATATCCGCCGTATACGCCGAGTCCGATTGCTTTGGCCCTTACGATGTGCGGTTCGGCGGCTCTCTTCGTATTCATGGTGAATCTCTTTATCCCTATGAAACAGCATCGCCAGTTAGTAGCAGCTTTTACCTTAATGTTATTGACGATTGTTGCTTACGTGGTAACCGGCGCGACCTTGATTACGCAGGTGTGGGCATTGTCGGCAGCAATTTGTGCACCGGTTGTCGCAATTATATTATTGATGAATTGTTGGCAGATACGAAGCCAAGGGCCCAAGGTAGGGGCTACCAGAGCTATGGTGGAAGCCGCAGTGTATGTTATTGGTGCAGCGATTTTGGCTGCTATCGGCGGTATTTACATTGCAGCTATTTTAGGGAATACGAAATTCTTTATGGAATTTGCTCTGTTCCGCGGTGTGAAATTAGTGTTTGTAGCGCCCGTTATTTTAACAGCAATTGCTTACTTACAACGCTTTCCACTGTGGAAGGAACGTACGCTACATGATTGGTCAGAAACAAAACAGTTTATTCGGGAATTTATGACGACAGATGTGAAGCTCTATATGGTAGCTGTCTTGGCCGTATTAGGCGGTGCAGCCTGGGTGTTTGTAGGTCGCAGTGGTCATACGGCTGGCGTACCGGTACCGAGTTTTGAACTTGCCCTCAGACGGTTCCTGGAAAATACATTATATGCACGTCCTCGTGAGAAGGAATTCCTTATCGGACATCCGGCGTTGTTACTCGCCGGTTACGCTGTACTTCGGCGGTGGCCGATGGTAATTCATTTCTTGCTTACCATTGCCGGTGTTATTGGTATCGGATCTATGGTAGAAACCTTCTGCCATATTAGGACGCCGGTGCTCATGTCGATTGCCCGCGGCTTAGATGGACTGTGGATGGGGCTTGTTATAGGCGTGATTGCCGTTCTTATCATTCGCTTCTTAATGTATACGACGGCATGGTATCAGCGTAGGGGGTGAGCAATGAATAGGATTGTAATCTCCGGTTATTACGGTTTCGGTAATGCCGGTGACGAGGCTATGTTGGCTGCTATTTTGGAAGCTATCCTAGAAGTTGTGCCCAATGCGGATATTACGGTAATATCCGGCAATCCTAAGGTGACGGCGGAGCGACACGGTATTAAAGCTGTTGGTCGCTTTGACGGTCTTGGCATTTTGTCGGCTATTGCTCGCTGTGATTTGTTAATCAGCGGTGGCGGCAGTCTTTTACAGGATGTAACAAGTAAACGAAGTTTATATTATTATCTCAGTATTATTACTTTGGCACAGTGGTTTGGCAAACGCATTATGTTGTATGCACAGGGAATCGGGCCTTTACGCAGTGAGCGGGCGCGAAAAACTGTGGGCCGTGTTTTAAATAAGGTAACTATGATTACTGTACGCGATGAAAAGTCGCGACATGAATTAGAAGCAATGGGGGTTACCAAGGTACCTATTCAGGTAACGGCAGATGCGGTGCTGGCTATGCATCCGGTGGACACTACTATCGGTAAAAGACTACTGGCGCCGTATCAGTTATCCGGTGTAAAAAAGCGCATCGGTGTTTCTGTACGACAGTGGAAGCAATCGACGTCATATCGTAAAGAATTGGCTACAGCACTGGATACCTTACAAGAAACATTGGACGTAGATGTTGTCTTTATTCCTATGCAGCATCCGGCGGATACGGCAGAGGCGGAGGCTATCAGCTGTATGATGAAGTATAAACCGGTTGTTCTGAATCGCGTATACACGACTACGGAGCTTTTGGCATTAGCCGGTTCAATGGATATGCTTATTGGTGTCCGATTACATGCATTGGTCTTTGCATCGCTTATGGAAAAACCGGTAATCGGTATATCCTACGATCCAAAGATAGCCAATTTTTTACATATGATTGGAGAAGTTCCTATTGGTACACTGGATGATATTTCCGCAGATGCACTGACGACGGAAGCGACGAAGGTCTTGACGGATCGAGCCTTGCAAAACGAGGTGCGTCAACGCATTATCAGTTTACGGGAAGAGTCGCTTAAGAATGCTCACATCGCATTATCTCTTCTGTCGAAGAAAGTAGAGTAACAATAGAGTCATTCGCTTATGACGATTACGTCTGAGTTTGCAATACGTAGCAATGGTTTTAAACCGATGATTGGAGGGTCTTTATGACAAAGTTAAGTGCTGAACAAAAACAATTGGTTCAGGAAAAAGCGAAGGCAATTCGCGTAAGCATTTTGAAATCGGTAACAGAGGCTAAATCGGGACATCCCGGTGGATCGCTATCCATCGCGGATGTAATGGCGCTGTTATACTATGTAGAAATGAATGTTGACCCGGCAAATCCGAAGGATCCCAAAAGAGACCGCTTCGTATTGTCGAAGGGCCATGCAGCACCGGCCCTATATGCTACCTTGGCAGAAAAAGGGTATTTTCCGAAAGAAGAGTTAATGAAGCTACGCAAGATTAATGCAATGCTTCAAGGTCATCCGGATATGAAACATACACCGGGTGTTGATATGTCTACTGGTTCCTTGGGGCAAGGTATCAGCGCTGCTTGCGGCATGGCTTTAGCCGGACGCATCGATAAGGCACCGTACCACGTGTTTTCCATCTTGGGAGATGGTGAACTCGAAGAAGGGCAGGTATGGGAAGCAGCTATGCTTGCAGGATTCTATAAGTTGAGTAATTTGACGGCTTTCGTTGACTTTAACGGTTTGCAAATCGATGGCGATATTCGTGAAGTTATGTCTCCGTTGCCGATCGGTGAAAAATTTGCCGCCTTTAATTGGAATGTAATTGAAGTGGACGGCCATGATTTGGACGCCTTACATAATGCTATCGAAGAAGCTCGTCAAGTGACAGATAAACCGACAGTGATTGTTATGCATACTGTAAAAGGTAAGGGCGTAGCTGAAATGGAAGGCCAGGCCGGTTGGCATGGTAAAGCACCGTCTCAGGAACAGTGCGATACATTTGTAGCGGAAGTTTTGGAGGTGTAAGCATGGGCAAAGCAACACGTGAAGCATATGGCGAAGCATTGGTAGAAATCGGTGCTAAAAATAATAATATTGTTGTATTAGATGCGGATTTATCTAAATCTACAAAGACGGATGGTTTTAAAAAGGCCTATCCGGATCGCTTCTTTAATGTAGGGATTGCGGAACAGAATCTTATTAGCGTAGGAGCCGGTTTGGCTGCTGCTGGTAAAGTACCGTTCGTATCTTCTTTTGCAATGTTTGCGGTAGGTCGTGCCTTTGAACAGGTGCGCAACGCTGTTTGCTATCCTAAGTTAAATGTAAAAATCTGTGCCACCCATGCAGGGATTACCGTAGGTGAAGATGGTGCTACCCATCAGAGCTTGGAGGATATTGCTTGCATGCGTGCCGTGGCTAATATGAAAGTAATCGTACCGGCCGATGCAGCAGAAACAAAAGCTGTTATTCATTGGGCCGCCGATTATGAAGGCCCTGTATATGTACGACTCGGTCGTGCCGGTGTAGCTGATGTAACGCCGGAAGGTTACACGTTCACTCCGGGTAAAGCGCAGGTATTGCGCGATGGTAAGGATGTAGCCATCATTGCTTGCGGAGCCTTAGTTGGTCCGGCCATGGAAGCAGCTGATGCGTTACATGCTAAAGGAATTGAAGTACGCGTCATCAATATGGCATCTATTAAACCGATTGACGAAGAAGCTATTGTAGCGGCTGCCAAGGAAGTTGGTGCGATTGTTACTGCTGAAGAACATAATATCATCGGTGGACTGGGTGCCGCTGTGGCAGAAGTGCTGGTAAGCACGGTGCCGGTACCGATGGAACGTATCGGAGTGGCCGATACCTTTGGTGAATCCGGTACGCCGAAAGAGTTGATGGCTAAATATGGCCTGAGTGCTGATGATATTGTGGCAGCTGCCGAAAAGGTCATGAAACGCAAATAGTAAAGGAAGTTTAGAGAATGATTGAATTTAATCACGTCAATAAGGTATATGACAATGGTTCGGTTGCCTTAGAAGATGTTACAGTTCATGTGGATAAGGGCGAGTTTGTCCTTATCTGCGGAGCCAGCGGTGCGGGCAAATCAACATTCATTAAGCTGTTGTCCCACGAAGTGGTGCCGGATTCGGGCACGGTTATTGTCAATGATATCGATGTAACGCGGTTGAAGAAGAGCAAGATTCCTCATCTGCGTCGACGCATCGGCGTAGTGTTCCAGGATTTCCGTTTGTTGCCTAATAAGACGGTATTTGAAAATATTGCCTTTGCGTTGGAAGTTATCGAAGAGAAGCGCAGTGTTATTCGTCGCCGTGTAGAAGAAGTGTTGGAATTGGTAGGCTTGGCACATAAGGCCAATGATTTGCCGGAAGACCTGAGCGGTGGGGAACAACAGCGTGTGGCTATTGCCAGAGCAATTGTAAATAAACCGTTGGTTCTCATCGCTGATGAACCGACAGGAAATCTTGATCCTAATACAAGTCGGGATATTATGGAATTGTTTAAGGCCATCAATAATTCAGGTACTACCATTGTGATGGTAACGCATGATATGCAGATGGTTCAGTATTTAGATAAGCGTGTAATTGCATTGGATGCAGGCCGCGTAGTAAGTGATCGATTGCGAGGTGCTGAATTCAATGAAGCTTAGAACTTTTGGCTATTATATTAAAGAAGCCTTAAAGTCGATGCGTCGCAATGGGCTAATGACCTTGGCGTCTATTTCGACGGTGGCACTGTCCTTGTTTATCTTGGGTGTATTTACTTGCGGGGTTATGAATTTAAATAACTTGGCTTCTAATTTAGAAAACCAAGTAGAAATCAGCGTGTATTTAAAGGATGGTCTTACAACACAACAGATTATGGGTGTGGGTAAGAAGTTAAAGGCTATGCCGGATTTAAAAAATTTGGAATGGGTGAATAAGGAAGAGGCGATGAAGCGTTTTAAGGAACGCCTCGGTGATCAAGCACAGTTGGTTGATGCTTTAAACGGCAACAATCCATTGCCTAACTCCTATATTTTGACCTTTAAAAATCCGGAAGAGGTAAAGAATGCGGCTAAGTTGGTAAGCACATTCCCGGAAGTAGAAAGTGCGCATTACGGGCAAGATGTAATCGAACAGATTTTTAAAGTGACCCAGGTGATCCGCATCGGAGGGATTGCATTAATTGTATTCCTTGCAGGGGCTACGCTCTTTATTATTTCCAACACTATTCGTCTTACTGTATTTGCACGACGCAAGGAAATTGCCATCATGAAATACGTAGGGGCTACGAATTGGTTTATTCGTTGGCCGTTCCTTATCGAAGGAATGATGCTTGGTTTTGTGGGAGCGGCGATTGCTACTGCCTGTGTATGGGAATTCTACCACTTTGTAACAGTGGAAGTAGAGCAGTCGTTAGCCTTTTTACCGCTGATTCCAATGCTCCCGTTTTTCTATAATTTGACGGGCATTCTTCTTGGACTGGGCATTGTTATCGGTGCTATCGGCAGTACGATTTCGTTAAAGCAGTATATGAAGGTGTAAAGAGGGATGGCTATGTTAAAACAAACAAAGCTTTCAAAGGCCGTAGCGGTTGTGCTCTGTGCCACCTTCATCGGCGGCTTTCCGCTGACGTACGCAGAAGATGAAGATTTAACCAATCAGCTGTCCGGCGTTGAACAACAGATGGGCGAACAGGCAAATAAAAAGGCGAATGCGGAAGCAACCATCGGCAGTGTTAATGAGCAGCTACGACAGATTCAGGTAGAATTGGATGCTGCCGTTAATAAATTAAAATCCGTACAACAGCAACGGCTAGCCGTGGAAAAGGAAATTGTTAAAAATGAAAAACAATTGGCCGAAGCGCAAGCGCGTCTAAAAAAACGAGAAGGCATTTTCTCCAAGCGTGTTCGCGATATCTATATTAATGGCCGTCTCAGTTATTTGGATGTGGTTATCGGCGCTAAGGATTTCAGCGATTTTGCCAATCGTTTGGAAATGCTGAAACGCATTATTGATGCAGATCTGAAGCTTATTGCCGATATTAAAGCAGAACGGGAAACCATTGAACAGCAACGGGCTGCACTGGAAGCGAATAAACAAAAATTAGTGGCTCTTGAAAAAGAAGCACAAGAAGAACAGGCAGTTATTGAAAAGAAAAAACAGGAACGTCAGGTTGTCTTACAGCGGGCTATGAATGATAAAGCGGCAGCAGAAGAAGCCTATGCGGAATTAGCCGCAGCATCGGCTAATATTAAGGCCATGTTGCAGCAACGTGAAGCTGAACGTCGAGCAGCGGCGGCCGCAGCAGCAGCCGCTGCTGCACAGCAGCAATCATCAGGAGGTAGCTCCGGCGGAGGTGGCGGTGGCGGTGGCTACGTGCAAGGCACGGGGCAATTAAGTTGGCCGGTTAACGGTGTAATTACATCGCCGTTTGGTTGGCGTACGCATCCGATTTGGGGTACCAGTATTTTACACTCCGGTATTGATATCGGTGTTGATGAAGGCACGCCGGTTCATGCGGCTGACGGCGGTGTAGTCGTATTATCCGGCTGGATTTCAGGTTACGGTTATGCGGTTATTATCGATCACGGTAATGGTATTTCTACTCTTTACGGGCATAATTCCGAATTGGCAGTCAGTGAAGGGCAGACGGTATCGAAAGGATCGGTTATTGCCTATGCCGGTAGTACCGGTAACTCGACAGGTCCGCACGTTCACTTTGAAGTTCGTCAAAATGGCGAACCGGTAGATCCGATGGGGTACTTATAATATGCATATACGAGAAGGCGGTACATTACTCGGCCTGTTGCGTCGAGCAGCACAGTACATATTTGCTGGGCTGGTAGTGATGTGGCTTACCTTTTGGTATCTTTCGGGCTCACCGTTGGGCATGGTGCGATTTTTTTACACGTACTTTGTTGCTACGCATTTTTTCATGGATCCGGTAGCAAAAGAAACATTGTTTACCGGCAGCTTAAAAGGAATGATGGAGTCCTTAGGTGAGCCACACAGTCAATATCTTGATCGAAATGATTTTGATCAGATTATGAAACAAACCTCGGCTACGTATAGCGGTGTTGGTATCGTTATGGGGATGGGGCCGGATGGTCTAGAGGTTGTATCAGCTATTGAGGAACAGCCGGCGGCTAAAGCCGGAGTTAAGACCGGTGACAGAATTACATCGATTAACGGTACGTCTACCAAATCAATGTCCTTGTCGGAAGCATCTGCCTTGGTACGCGGCGAGGCGGGGACTACTGTTGTTCTCGGTATTGCCCGCGGTCAAGAAACAATGGATATTTCTATTGTAAGAGAACAGATTACATTACCTACGGTGCGTTCTAAGATGCTTACCAACGATATTGGCTATATTCGAATTAGTCAATTTGCCGAAAAGACAGGAACGGAATTCGCAGAGGCCTATAAAGAATTACAGGGCAAAGGCATGAAAAAGTTGGTCTTGGATTTGCGTAACAATCCGGGTGGTTTGTTGACGGCAGCTCAGGAGGTAGGCAGCTATATTCTACCTAAAGGTCCTATTGTGACTATAAAAGATAGGAGCGGACATACTGAAAGTTATGATTCGGATGGTCTGGAAACACCGATTCCTTTGGTAGTACTTATCAATAAAGGATCGGCTAGTGCGTCGGAGATTATAGCCGGCGCTGTACAAGATGAAAAAGTGGGGACCATTGTGGGAACCAATAGTTATGGCAAGGGGACGGTACAAACCGTTGTTAATGCATTCGGTGATGAAGGCATTAAAATTACCATTGCCAAATACCATACGCCAAATGATCGCGTTATCGATGGAACCGGTATCGCACCGGATGTCACTGTGGAACTACCGTCTCCCGAGGGAAGAACGGGAACAAAGGGTGATTTCGTGGATGACACACAGATGGCCAAGGCAATTGAAATTTTACAGTCACGGTAATCGGGTGGCGGTAACGTAGTATCGTTACCGCCTGATTACTATCAGTATTCGGTTACGTGAAGAAAAGGATGGAAAATATGTTTATCGATTCTGCCAGAATTTTTGTAAAGGCCGGTGACGGCGGCAACGGGATGAGTAGTTTCCGTCGCGAAAAATATGTGCCTAACGGCGGACCGAACGGTGGTGACGGCGGTAGAGGCGCGGATATTATTTTAAAAGCAGACAGAAATATCAACACACTCGTTGATTTTAGATATAAACGACAGTTTAAAGGCCCGGCCGGTGAAGGTGGGCAAAGTAGTAATAAATATGGACGTAATGCAGAGTCCTTGATAATTCCCGTACCGATGGGGACAACGGTGCGGGATGAGGAAAGTGGGTTGTTAATGGCGGATCTTATTGAGGACGGTCAGACTTTTGTGGTTGCCAAAGGCGGACGAGGCGGTCGCGGTAATGCGCACTTCCATACTAGTTCCAATCGTGCGCCGACCTTTGCGGAAAAAGGCGAGCCCGGTGAAGAACGTTGGGTGCGTTTGGAGTTAAAGGTGCTGGCCGATGTAGGCCTTTTGGGGTATCCTAGTGTAGGTAAATCCAGTATTATTCGTAAAGTATCTTCGGCTAAGCCGGAGGTAGCAGCATACCACTTTACCACGCTTACGCCGGTACTTGGCGTGGTTTCCGTAGATGATGGAAAGAGCTTTGTCATGGCGGATATTCCGGGGCTTATTGAAGGGGCCAGCGAAGGTGTTGGTTTAGGTCATAACTTCCTTCGCCATGTAGAGCGTAGTAATATTTTAATTCACGTCTTAGATGTGTCTGGTATCGAAGGTCGCGATCCCATTGAGGACTTCCATAAGATTAACGAAGAATTGAAAAAGTACAGCGAAAAGCTCAGTAAAAAACCGCAATTGATTGCTTTGAATAAAATTGATCTCGTAGAAGATGTAGCAACAATTGATAGGGTGCGTTCGTACTTTGAAGAAAACGGCTACGAAGTATTTGCTGTTAATGCTTTGACCGGTGAAGGTTTATCCGATTTAGTTCATCGAGCATGGTATTACGTGGAAAACTATGTACCGGAACCGGATGCTACGGATGATGTGGTAATGTATGAAGCAAAACCGGATGTGGATTTTGTCATTACCCGTGGTGACGATGCAGCCTTTATTATTACCGGAGCGCGTATTGAAAAACTAGTAGCTATGACAAATTTAGATGATGAACAATCCTTACGTCGCTTCCAAAAAATTTGGAAATATATGGAGCTTGATAAAAAACTCCAAGAGAAGGGTTGTAAAGACGGTGACGAAGTTGTTATCGGCGATCAGCGCTTTATATATCATGATTAAGTTATGTAGGAGCATATATGAAAGGCAAACAGAAACGATTTTTAAGAGCTATGGCCAGCACGATGCCGGCAGTAGTGTTTATTGGTAAGGGCGGCTTGGAAAACGCGGTTATTGATAGTGCACGAGATGCCATTACGGCACGGGAGTTGATTAAGGTAAAAGTCCTTAATAATGCACCGGTGGATCCGAAAGAGGCCTTTGAGGATTTAGCAGACATGTTGGGCGCTGAATTGGTACAGGTTATTGGTCATAACGGCGTTTTGTATAAGGCTAAAGAAGAACCGAAGATTATATTGCCCGAATAAATCGATGCGTAGTACGCTGACTCCGGCACCGTGAAGACGGTGATCCGATAGCTGACCCTGTACGTTGTATTAGAAAAAAGGAGCCATATTATGAGAGAGGCATTACAACAAGCAAAGCGCATCGTCGTAAAGGTGGGGACAAGTACGCTAACTCACGAGAACGGACGATTAAATATATTGTGCATTGAATCGTTAGTTAAACAACTGGCAGATCTTGCTAATCAAGGTAAGGAGGTTATTCTTGTATCCTCCGGGGCTGTAGGTGCGGGGTTGGCTCCTCTGGGACTTAAGGAAAAACCGAAGGATATTGCCACAAAACAGGCGGCAGCTGCAGTGGGGCAAGGCATTTTGCTTCATATGTATGAAAAATTATTCGGTGAATACGGTCATACCGTAGGCCAAGTTTTATTGACGCGCGAAGATAGTACCAAGCGCAGCCGTTACGTTAATTTGCGTAATACTCTGCTATCGCTATTGACATTAGGCGTTATTCCTATTATCAATGAAAACGACGTTGTCGCCGTTGATGAATTGAAGATTGGTGATAATGATACTTTGTCAGCATCGGTAGCAAGTATCATAGAAGCGGATATGCTTATTATCTTATCGGATATTGAAGGTTTATATACGTCTAATCCGCAAACGGATCCGACAGCAACGCTGATCGAAGAAGTAGACCAGATTACACCGCATATTTATGAGATTTCTGGTGGTGCCGGATCGAGTCGCGGTACCGGAGGAATGTATACAAAAATCGAAGCCGCCAATATTGCGGTGAATTCCGGTGTTCATATGGTTATTGCCTTGGGGGCAGCTCCGTTAGTTATCAGTCGCGTTGCCTCCGGTGAAAAGGTAGGTACTCATTTTGTACCGCGTACAACGAAGCCTCATATGAAAAAACGTTGGATGGCCTTCGGTTCTCGGTTGCAGGGGACAATCATTGTTGATGAAGGCTGCGCTCATGCACTGATGACGCAGGGATCAAGTTTGCTGGCTGTTGGTATTACGGCAGTAGAAGGTGAATTTGATGAAGGTGAAACGGTGAGTATTGTATTTGAAGGTGAAGAAATCGGTCGCGGTATGGTGAATTATTCTTCCTATGACTTGGATCGTATTAAAGGACATTCCTCGCGAGATATTGCGGAGTTATTACAGATAGGCAGCACATATGAAGAAGTGATTCACAGAGATAATTTAGTTATGCTTCGTTAAGAGAGGTGAAGGCAATGATGGACTACAAGACGTTATTTGAAACGATGGGGCGACAGGCAAAGACGGCGGCGTTCGATATGCAGAAGGCATCGACGAAAATGAAAAATGATGTGCTTGCTCGTGTAGCGGATATACTTGAAGCCGATATGGATACCATATTGACGGCTAATGAGGAAGACATGAAGCATGCGGCTGAAAACGGCGTGCCACCGGTGATGATGGATCGTTTGCAGCTTACAGCAGAGCGCATCCGACAGATAGCTTTGGGGGTGCGTCAAGTCATTGATTTGCCGGATCCTATCGGTGAGTGTATGGAGCGTACAACGCGTCCTAACGGTATACGTATTGAGAAACGACGTGTACCCTTAGGTGTTATTGCTATGATTTACGAAGCAAGGCCGAATGTAACGATTGATGCAGCTGTATTGTGCTTAAAAACGGGGAATGCCGTTATTTTGCGCGGTGGCAAGGAAGCAATGGCATCGAATCGTGCATTGGTGGCAGTGTTGCGAAGAGCATTAAAGGAATCGGGAATGCCGGAGGATGCGGTGCAGTTGGTGGAAGTGACAAATCGCGAAGCGGTATCCGATTTATTGCGCCAGCGCGCGTACATTGATGTGGTTATTCCTCGCGGTGGAGCCGGACTTATCAGACGCATTGTTGAAGAAAGCCGCATTCCTGTTATTGAAACGGGAAGTGGTGTAGTACATATTTACGTGGATAAAGAAGCTGATCCGGCCAAGGTAGTTCCCATTGTTATCAACGCAAAGACACAACGCCCTTCGGTATGCAACGCAGCAGAGACGCTACTTGTTCATCGTGAAGCGGTAGATACAATATTACCTGATGTTATTGATGCACTAATAAAAGCCGGAGTGCGCTTATATGGTGATGAAGCGATACAACGTTTGACAGCGGCAGCTATGCCGGCGACGGAAGAGAGCTGGTACACAGAATATAATGATTTGGTTATGAATTGCCGAGTTGTGGACTCTTTGGAAGAGGCAATAGACCATATTAATCGGTATGGAACGAAGCATTCTGAATGTATTATTACGGAAAACAAGGCCACAGCAGATACTTTTATGCGTGATGTGGATGCATCATCGGTATACGTTAACGCATCGACGCGCTTTACGGACGGATTTGAGTTTGGCTATGGTGCAGAAATAGGCATCAGTACGCAAAAGCTGCATGCTCGCGGACCGATGGGGTTGCCGGCGTTGACTTCGTATAAATTTCTTGTTTACGGAGATGGACAGACGCGTGGCTAAAGAAGGACATCATATACTGCGGTGGTACTATTATATACGTTGCTACTTGGCGTATATAAACACTGCCAAGGGTCGTTATGAGTGGGTATCTTATGTAAAAGCCATTGTATTATGGTTGGTTATTTCTCTTATTCTTATAAGGATAGTGAAAAGTTTATGAAACAACGGGGGCGTATCGGGATTATTGGTGGTACCTTTAATCCTATCCACCTCGGTCATCTGATGATTGCCGAGCGGGCCTTGGAAGCCTATGAGTTGGAGCGTGTAATTTTTGTACCTGCATTCCAGCCACCACATAAGCATACTGATGTTATCGAAGCACGTTATCGCTATGAAATGACGGCAGCCGCAATTATGGATAATCCGAAGTTTACTGTGTCGGATGTAGAATTGGCCCGGGGAGGACCGTCGTATACGGTGGATACAGTACGCCATTTTCATACAATCTACGGCGAAGATGTGGAATATTATTTTATTGCCGGTACGGATACCATTCAGGATTTACCAACGTGGAAACACATCGATGAACTTTTAGAATTGTGTCATTTTATCGGTGCTACGCGTCCCGATGGAACGGCAGATATAGAAAATATCATTGCTTATTTCGGTGATGTGGGACGAGAAAAAATACATTCGTTGGTAGTACCGGCCATGGAATTATCGGCTACAGAGTTGCGCCGCCGATTGCGTACGGGACAGAGTATTCGCTATATGGTTCCGAAGGCGGTTTGTACATATATAGCAGAGCATGACATCTATTTATGAAGTGAGGCATTACTAGCATGACAATGGAAGATATATATAATGATTTGAAGCGTCGCATTTCACCTAAGCGATTTACACATATTATGGGTGTTACCAAGACAGCAGAAATATTGGCAAAAAGGTATGGTGCCGATCCGGATAAAGCATATCTGGCCGGGCTACTCCATGATTGCGCCAAAGAATTACCTTTAAGTCAGATGCAAGCCATGGTAGACGAAGCTAATGTATTAGTAGATCGTGCTGTCTATGAGAATGGGGCATTACTACATGGTTTGGCCGGAGCTGTGATGGCACGTGACTATTATGGTATCGATGATGAAGAGGTATTGGAGGCTATTCGAGTACATACTACCGGCAAGGTAGGTATGTCTGCGCTAGATAAGGTCGTATTTCTCGCTGATTATATTGAGCCGTCGCGTAAATTTCCCGGTGTTGATGCACTGCGAAAATTGGCGTTTATAGATTTAGATGAAGCCGTATTAGCCGGCTATGACTCGACTATTGCTCACTTATTAGAGCAGAAACTAAGTATTTATTTTAAAACTATTTTAGGTAGAAATGATTGTTTGGCACAGATGAAACGTAGCAGGTGAGAGCCATGGATGAACAGCAGGAACAACAAGAGAGGCAAGGACAGTCGAATGAGACGGAGGCGGTACAACATCCTAAACGGCGACGCCGCAAGAAAAAACGTGGAATCCGTTGGGACCGCATCGCGGTAGCCTTTGTTATAGTTATTGTGATTATAAGCGCACTTGTCTATGGTATCGGTGCCGTTATGCGTTATGTGTCTTCGCCCGCTACCAACAGTACGTCGGCATCGCCAACACGACCGGAAGCAGTGGCGACTATACCTGTGGAACAAAAGGCACTGGATAAGCCGATTTATATTTTGGTAGTTGGCCGCGATGCATCACAGCAAGGTGAAGGGGATGCTATTTTCTTGGCAGCCATTAATAAGGATCAAGGTAAGCTGGATATTATCGGCATACCGTCTAATACAAAAATAGAAAGTCGCGATAAGACTTCACAGCAAGCCATTGATACCTTTTATAGTGCTGGCAATATTAAATTGACTAAAGCAGTAGTGGAGGATATGTTCCATATTTCTGTTCCCTATTATGTTATTGTTGATGAAGAAGCATTTAAAAAAATGGTTAATGTTTGGGGAACACCGGATCTTTATGTGGAACGTGATATGGTACATTTTGAATCTGGTGCAGATACGGCAGATATCAATCTGGCTCGCGGTTATCAGCGACTTACTGATGATAAAGCATTGCAATATATGCGCTTTCTCGATGAAGACGGAAATGCTTTTAGCCGTACAGTTCGTACGGAACGCTTGATTAAGGAAATCATTAGTCGTCAAACTGAGTCACTAACGGTGACCAAACTATGGAATGTATGGCGTATTTGGGGTGATTTTACGACAAATATTTCATCCTGGGATGCGATGAAGTTAACCTTTGCTATGCGATCTATGGAAGCTAAGCAGATTCGATACTTTATTTTGCCGGGCACAAAAGAAACAATCGATGGGACTACGTATTGGGCATATGATCCTACGGAGGCGCAGCAACTGATTGGGATTACTATGGGAAATGAGCCTGTTGATATTGGTTCGGAACCAACTACGGGATCCGGTACATCAAAAAGTAACAGTGATGCCAACGGAAAAATAAATGAAGCCGGTACCAAGAATAGTAGTAAAACCGAAGCGGACAAGGATAAAGGCATTTAAGTAAGATTGTGATAACTAATTGTTATCTATATCAATGTAGCGAGCCAAAGACAAGTAATGCTTGCTGGTTAAAATAGGAATATGTTGTTCGCAACGGTTATATGTAGAAAAGGAGTTTATATGAAGGAAAAAGCAGATATTAAAAAAATTGCCCTTATGTTGGCGCAAAAAGCATACGACAAGAAGGGCCAGAATATTACTATTATGGATTTAGAAGGTATTTCCATGCTGTCGGATTATTTTGTTGTCGTTAGTGCTTCTAATCCAAAGCATGCACAAAGTGTGGCTGATGAGATGGAAGATGCCGGTGCAGAAGCCGGGGTGACCGTGGTTCATCGTGAAGGCTATCGCGAAGGTGAATGGATTCTTCTTGATTTTGGTGATATTATTTGTCATATATTTAGCGGAGAAGCGCGTGAATTTTATGGCTTGGAAGAATTGTGGAGTGATGCGGCCACGGTTCCTTTTGAAGGAGAGTAATTATGGCAACAGCATTGGCAGAAAATACAATTGCCACTCTCAAGGTGTTGCGTCAAAGTGAGCAGGGTGCTTTTTTAGATGGCGGCACGGGTAATACCAATGATGATATTCTCTTACACCGTGATCAACAAACAACACCGGTTACCATCGGTGACGAAGTGACGGTATTCCTCTACAAGGACCCTAAGGGGCGCATGACGGCCAGTATGCGTCTGCCGGCTATGTCGGTAGGACAAATTGGCTATGTGGAAGTTATTAATCGCACAAGTTTTGGTTGCTTCGTAGAGGTCGGCACGGAGCGTGGTATTTTTATGCCTCATGCAGAAATGCGCGGTCGTCCCCAGGTAGGCGAAAAAGTATGGGTTCGTTTGTACGAGGATAAATCGGGGCGTTTAGCCGTTTCTATGGATGTGGATGATGCGATGCGGCGCGCAGCTAAGCCGGCGGAGGCGGCTGTTTTAGGCGGTGAAATTCGTGGAGCGATTTATAATATAACCGCAGAGGGAGCTTTTTTTATTACGCCGGAACGTTGGTTAGCTTTTATTCATCGCAGTGAAATGACAAGATCGTTAAAGGTAGGCGAAATGGTAAAAGCACGCGTTACCTATAAGCGTGAAGATGGACGGTTGAATGCGTCTATGCGACCTGTGAAGGAAGCAGCTCTTGTATCGGACGGTGATAAACTGTTGACATATTTAGAACAGCGTAACGGTCGCATGCCGTATAGCGATAAAAGTACTTCTGATATTATCAAAGCTAAGTTTGGATTTAGCAAAGCGGCCTTTAAGCGTGCTATAGGTCATCTAATGAAAGATGGTTTAGTATATCAGGAAGAGGGCTGGACATTCCTCACGGATAAGGGTAAAGAGGCGGTCTTAGAGGCGAATGATGAAAACAACGCTAAAGGACACCATGAAGAGGAGTGCAGAAGATGAAGATTATTGTCGTCGGTGCCGGCAAGGTAGGCTACTCTGTAGCCGATCGATTGGTAAAGGACGAACATGACGTATATATCGTTGAAAAATCTGCGGAACGCATTAAAAATCTAGAAAATAATTTGGATGTTAGCTTGGTTAACGGTAACGGCAGCAGTTTACGGTTGCTACAAGAAATAGGTATGGATGATGTAGGGATGCTTATTGCTGTTACTGATTCCGATGAAGTAAACATGTTGGCGTGCACCGTGGCCAAGCTCGGCGGTATACCGCGTACCATTGCACGTGTGCGCGATAATGATTACTTAAAAGCCGGTAATAGGGAGCTTCAGGAGAAGTTGGGCGTAGATTTATTTATTAATCCGGAGATGGTTACTGCTCAAGAAATATTACAGGTGCTTCAGACACCGGCTGCACTCGATGTAGAAGATTTTGCTCGCGGTGCTGTACGCTTAATGGAATTTAAGATTCGTGAACATCTGGATGTGTGTGGTCGTCCGTTGCGGGATATAGAATTCCCGAAAGGTGTCTTGGTGGTAGGTATACTACGCGAGGGGGAAATGATTATTCCTCATGGGGAAAGTACGTTGGAATATATGGATAGTGTATTTTTCCTGGGAGCAACGGCAGCTATCAGTGAAGTGGAAGGATGGTTCCATGTAAGTCAGAGGCCAACCAAGAATGTAGTCATTATTGGAGCCGGTCTTATAGGTCGTAATTTAACACGTCTATTGGAAGAGGCCGGCTATTATGTGAAGGTTATTGATAAAAATATGGAACGCTGTGAGTTATTGGCTACCCAGGTCAATAAGTCGATGGTTATCTGTGGCGATGGTACGGACATGAGCTTGTTGGAAGCAGAAGAAGTAGCCGACAGCGATGTTATTATTTGCCTGACTGATGATGATAAGTTAAACTTGTTGGTCGCTCTTTTAGCAAAGCATTTAGGCGTGCCCAAAACTATTGTTCGCGTAGGCCGACCGGAATATATTACGCTGATGGAACAGGTAGGGATTGATATTGTATTTTCACCGCGGCTGTTGACATCCGGTGAAATTTTGCGTATGGTTCGTACCGGTGAGGATGTAGTTCGTATCTCTACATTTGAAGGCTCTAAAGCAGAAGCAGTAGAGGTCGTATTAACATCTATTTCTCCATTGGTGGGAAAAGCCTTGAAGGATATACGGCTTCCGGGGAAAGCGTTGGTAGGTGCCGTAGTACGCGGTGATACTACGATTGTGCCGACAGGCTCGACGATATTGTATGATAATGATCATATCGTCTTTTTCTCGTTACCTGAGCATGTAAATAAATTGCTGACATATTTGAAGCAAGGTTGACGGAGGGCGTTTATGAAGATACAGATTGTCATGCACCTCGTGGGCCAGCTGTTGTTGTTATTGGCAACCATTATGTTGGTACCTTTTGGTTATGGTCTTCTCTGGGAAGAGCCATATTATTCATTTATAACGGTCAGTGTTTTAACGGCATTGACAGGTGGAGCACTCTATTATTGGGGGCGGCCCGGCACTAACTACAGCCTGCGTGATGGCTTTTTAATTGTCAGCGCTACGTGGCTGCTATCTTCGTTAGCTTCGGCGCTGCCTTTTTATTTTAGCGGTATTTTACCATCCTTTATTGATGCGCTTTTTGAATCGGTATCGGGTATTACAGCTACCGGTGCTAGTGTTATTGCAGATTTGGACAGTGTACCGAAAAGTTTTGTTCTCTGGCGCGGGCTGACACACTGGTTGGGCGGTATGGGCATTATCGTTTTGGTATTGGCTTTTCTAAAAAACTTAGGGGCCGATGCTGCCCATTTATTTAATGCTGAGGCTTCGGTGCCACGCCCCGGAGTTGTTTTGCCGCGGATTCAGTCCATGGCAGTTAAGTTGTGGCGCATTTACTTGCTGTTTACAGCTGTTTGCTGCATACTTCTTTACGGTGCGGGAATGAGTTGGTTTGATGCTATTAATATGACATTTTCCACGATTGCTACCGGTGGCTTTACGCCTAATGCAGCGGGAACCTTTGCCTATGCTGATAATTATTGGATACGCTACATCTTAGTGGTATTTATGATATTGGCCGGAGGGAATTTTACTGTCTACTACAGCGTATTTCAACGAGGAATTAAGGAAATTTGGTATGATTTTGAATATCGGATGTATCTCTTGATCCTGGGCATCGGCATTATGCTCATTACATTTGCTCTTAGTGTGCAGGGATCGGAATCGTTTTTGCAGTCTTTTAATGATGCTACCTTTATGCTCATTTCTATGCAAACCGGCTCGGGATTTGCTGTTGCTGACTATGATGTATGGCCTATGATGGCACAGATGGTATTATTCTTGTCTACATTCTTTGGTGGCTGTAGCGGATCGACGACGGGTGGAATTAAAATTATCCGTATTATTATTTTAGTGAAGAGCAGCATTATTTATCTGCGTAAAGCAATACATCCTGATATGGTGCAAGCAGTGCGTATCAATGGCAAACCAATGCCGGTAAAATGGATACAATTGGCACAGCACTTTTTCTTCCTTTATATGATGATATTTGCAATTTCTTCGATTATCATTGCCGGTACGGGACTGAATGTCGGTGAATCCTTACAATGTGTGGCTGGTATTTTAGGTAATGTTGGGTTGGCTTTTGGTACATTAGGGCCTACAGACTCTTTTGCCATATTACATCCGGTAGCTAAATTAACCTGTGTTGTAGATATGCTGTTGGGACGTTTGGAGCTGTTTACCCTTTTGGTGCTGTTGCATCCGGATTTCTGGCAAGGCTATTTTGTTAAGCAAAGAAAGCGTAGTTATCGTGTTGTCATGCGATAAGTGGAAGGCATGAGGTAAAGTATGAACAGAGAAGTTGTAGCTCATACGGAGTGCTATCGAATTATAAAGCAACCTTTGGGTTTATATAAGGCAAATTGTTATGTAATTATCTATAAGGATGTAGAGGGAGAGAAAGCGGTAGTTATTGATCCGGGATTACATGCCAAACAAGTGATGGATATGGTGGGGAAGGCAAAGGTGACGGCTATTTTGTTGACTCACGGTCATTGTGATCATGTTTGTGCCGTCGATGGTGTATATGCGATGACGAAGGCACCTGTGTATATGCATGCCGGTGATGAGGAACTTCTTCATGCAAAGCGCCGTATGCCGTCATCGTACAAGGGAATGTTTACGGCACCCTTCAGTACTATTAGTGAATCTATTTTAGATGTAGGTGGATTATCTTTTTATGTATATGAAATGCCCGGACATAGTCGTGGCAGTGTTATGTTTCAGTTGGAGGGCTACTTATTTACCGGAGATACGCTGTTCAAGGATTCTATAGGCACAACAAAAAATTATAACGGTGATGAGCAATCGTTAACACAAACGCTACGACGTTTAAGCTTCTGGGATCCATCGCTGATTATATTGCCGGGACATGCAGAGATAACTACCTTAGGACGTGAGTTATTATATAATGAAAAACTTAAGTCGTATATTAATACGTCGGATACTGGTAGGCCAAGTTGAAAAAAAGATTAACAAAATAGAAAAAAACAGTTGACGGAATGAAGGGGATGCTGTATTATATACAACGTACTCTTCATAGAGTCGACTGCGTTAGGAGTGGTAATCGTAGATTGTTAAGAAAAAATGACTTGACAATGAATGATGGTTATCATATAATAATGAAGTAGCTTATGAACGGCCCCGTGGTGTAGCGGTTAACATGTCGCCCTGTCACGGCGAAGATCGTCAGTTCAAATCTGATCGGGGTCGCCATTTTTTCGCCTCGGTAGCTCAGTCGGTAGAGCAACGGACTGAAAATCCGTGTGTCGACAGTTCGATTCTGTCCTGAGGCACCATACATGCGGAAATAGCTCAGCGGTAGAGCACCGCCTTGCCAAGGCGGGGGTCGCGAGTTCGAATCTCGTTTTCCGCTCCATTTTTATGTGGCGGCATAGCCAAGCGGTAAGGCAGAGGTCTGCAAAACCTTTATTCCCCAGTTCGATTCTGGGTGCCGCCTCCACACATTTCCTGCCGGGGTGGCGGAACAGGCAGACGCAACGGACTTAAAATCCGTCGGTTGGAGACAACCGTACCGGTTCGATTCCGGTCCTCGGCACCATTACAGACTGATTTCAGTCTGTTTTTTTTATGCCCAAATTTAGTGGGAGGAAAATTAATGATGCAACAAACAAGGAAAGCGAGTGCTATAGCAGATATCATCCAACGAATTCGCGATGGAGCAAGTAGGGAAAAAAGGAAAAAAATCTTGATCAGTGCGTGTTTAATGGGAGAGCCTTGTCGCTATGACGGAGGGCATAACTATAAACAAATTGTGGAGAAAATTAAAACTATGGGAGATATTATTTCTTTTTGTCCCGAAGAAGCCGGAGGACTGTCTACACCACGAACACCGGCAGAACGGTGTGGTCTTCGAGTAATCACTGCTGATGGTGATGATGTTACGGAGGCATTCGAAAAAGGAGCAAAGCAAGCAGTAGCATTAGCAATTCGGGAAGATTGCTGTTTAGCTATTATGAAATCTAAAAGCCCCAGTTGTGGTAGTGGAACAATATATGATGGAACCTTCACCCATACATTACGAAGTAGTGACGGTGTTACTGTAGAGGCGTTACGTGCAGTCGGTATAGAGGTCATTACGGAAGCGGAGGCAACCATTTACTTTACAGATACGCATGATACGCATCAGCGTAAATAAGTTTGAATATACAGATAATAATCTTAAATATATAGCGTAAATAATCTTGAATATAGGGAAACTTGAAAGTATATAAAATAAAATATATTTTAGAGGAGATTAGATACAAGATGGCGAATCTTATATACAAGAGATAAACAGCAATGTGCGCGGAATGGCGATTGCATTACTGACATATGTGTATACTAGGAGGGATTGTTATGAATTTCGAAATGAGAGACGGACATGAATACATTGATGAAATGAAGTTGTTGTTTGTAGAGTATGTAAAGTCCTTGGGTGTAACGGCAGATGTCAAAGAGTTTGAAGGTTTAGAAAAGAAGTATAAAGGTGAAGGCGAAGCTATGTATATTGCCTTTGTAGACAGTAAACCGGCAGGCTGTGTAGCGATTCGCCGCGTGGATGCATCAACGGCGGAAATGAAACGTTTATATGTACGTCCTGACTTCCGTCGTACCGGCCTTGGTATGTCAATGGCTAAGATTGTAGTGGAAGAGGCAAAAGAAAACGGCTATAAACGGCTTCTTTTAGATAGTTTGCCGAGTATGGAAAGTGCTAAACAGCTGTACAATGTATTGGGATTCCGTAGCACTGACGCAGAAACAAAACGACCGATTCGTACCGTAGTTCATCTTACCTTACCGTTGGTAAAGGAAGCATAATAACAATTGTATTGAATGGTATATTAGAAAGGTCTCGCAACGAAGAGAGTTCTTCGTTGCGAGACCTTTTTGCAATTATTTTAATCTACTTGTCAACTTCCGGATCGTTAGTCAAAGGTTGTTGGCCGAGTAAAGTAGTTAAATTATTTTTGTTATATTTGTAAGCCGGATTACTCAGATCGCGATGTGCATCATAGCGATTCGATGGTGCTTGTAAGAGTCCGGATACGGTATCATACAATAAATCGTTAGTAAAATATTGATGTTCACGTTGACGTAAGAGTTGTGCTGTTGCCGGGTAAGCAGCTTGATACTGTGGTGACAAGTAAATCCAGAATGGAATTCGTGCCATGTCAAAATCAAAGATATCAGGATTGTGCGATAAATGCAAGCTTTCTCCGTGGTCGGAGAAGTAAATCATAGCCTGTAAATTCAGATGTTCCTTAGCATAGTTATAAATTGATTTTAATACCCAGTCCGTATAAAGTTGGCTGTTAGCATACGCTTCCATCCCCTTCGGCACTTCGCCGACTTTCCATTTGCTAAATTCATGAGGATAACGATCGTTGTAATAAATGTGACTGCCCATAATGTGAATTACGATAAAGTTTGGTGTATCCTTAGGCACTTCTTGTAACAAAGGCAATAACACGCCATCGTATTTATCAGAGAACATATAGGATTCATGAGCCCATTTTGTATGGTCGGATGTTTTGGCGATTAAGGAAATTGCCGTATCATATTCCCCATATACGCCTTGGTTACTTAGCCAATAGGTAGTGTAGCCGGCTTTTTTAGCGACATCCATAATATTGGCGGATTGAAGGAAGGGCGCATCGTCATATTGATTGCGTTCTGTTAAGGCACGCTCTAAAGTTGGTACTGTTTGTACGTAAGAGGAATAAGCATGGTTGAAAAAGATAAAGTTTGGATTAGAAGCTTCTTCTGACTGCCATGGTGTATCTTCGTAAGGAAAGTCGGGATTATACACTTTCATATAGTTGCGTGAAGCCGACTCCCCGATAACTAGGATGATTGTTCCCGGAATTCGTTGGGCTGCTGTTGTTTTTTCATTTATCTGTAAGGAATCGAATACATCATGATGCAGAGCATTGTACTGCTGAAGCTCGTGCATGTATTTGGTAACATCGCTCCAGTTACGAAGAATACAGGTACCGGGTAAAAGGAAACCAAAAGCATATATGCTAATGATTACTGTAAGTAGCCAGCGCCAAAGAACCGATGTCTTGGAAGATAGAGTATCATTATAGGTTGTCTCTGAACTAATAGGGTTAGCAGCAAAGCGAGCTAAGCAGTAATTTACGTGGTAAAGGTACCAAAATAAAAGAGCGAGACCAATGACAATGCCTATAAGTCCGGGAATGCCGGCGGCGCTTTTTAAGAAACCGAAAGCTTCCTCCGGATTTGTTTGGTAGAGGGCCATTAATGTAGCCGGTGTCAGGCAATGCCATGTAGATACATAATACCCAATCTGCCCCAAAGGGATTAAAAGCAGTAGCCAATCAATGAGTGTAAAGCATATTGATGATAAGCGAAGAAAGCGTCCAATCCGGGCTAGGCCGTATTGCAGTAATGTCAGACTGATAAAGGCGGTTAAGGCAAAGAGAAAGTCACCGGCAAATTCGTAAAAATAAAAAGGCTTACTGTAAGACCAATGGAAGAGCAAGGGAAAAGTAAAAGCCCAAGCAACACCTACTAAACCATGACCTCCGTATATTTTACGATATAGTGGAGCTTTAATTATAAGCTGTAGCCCTATTAGTCCAATCAGTAGCGGTAAGGCCAGGGTAGTTATATCCTCAAGGTCAAAGCCCAGAGTAATGGGTTCATATGTAAGGTGTAAAATGATGTAGATGACAAGTGTCGTTAGTAAATACGGCCAACGGAACCTGTTGTACATGGATAGTAGTGTGTGTTTCATGAAGAGTTCCTCTCTTTAGCATGCATGCCTGCATGTATTATTTATAATTATGTAACTGTGATTACAATGACTAGATAATAGTATATCCTTACTAAAGATAGCAGAAGGAGACGAAAAATACAATATAAAATAGCTTTACTTCTAAGATTTGCCGTGGAGTGACAAAAATTCAGCAGATGGAAGTGAATACTGGTTTTTTAGGAGATATTTCTGTATAATAAATGCGTATATACAGTACAATAGGATGAGGCCGAAGAGGCATTTGAATCTTTGGAAAGGGAGAAGCGGATGCATGAAGAGCACCGCTTTTTATAATGAGTATGATAGTGAAAGCGGAGGAGATGCAGTACGAGTATAAGCTGGCTGTTTTTGAAGGGCCGCTTGACTTGTTGCTGCACTTAATTGAAAAGCATAAAATTGATATTTATGATATTCCCATAGTGGATATTACATCGCAATATATGGAGCAGCTGGAGCAATGGCAACAGTTTGATATTCATTACAGTAGTGAGTTCCTTGTCATGGCGGCGACATTGTTGTATATAAAATCACGGATGTTGTTACCACGTACGACAATACTATCCGATGGAGAGGATGAGGATCCGCGAGACGAATTGGTAACGCGGCTATTAGAATACAAACAGATTAAAGAGTTGACGACGGTACTTCAGGCAAAATCCGATGAGAGCGATATGCTTTTTCCGCGCGTTGAGGCGCTAAGCCAATGGGGCCGAGAAAGGGTATACCGATTTGAGTTAAGCGAGTTGTATAAAATTTTTAGGGCCAGTATGGCTAGAGAACACAAATCGGTTATATCAACGCCGATAGTACAGGTAGTGCGAGAAACGTTCAGTATAGAAGAGACCATTCGCAGCCTACTTCATCGTTTGCACCGTGAAGGGCGTCTCAGCTTTTATACATTAATGCACTCCTCACTGTACCGCGAGGAAAAGGTAGTGACCTTTATTGCTGTGTTAGAATTGCTTAAGAGGCAGGTTCTGCTTATTGACGAAAATAAACAGAAGATGGGAACAGAAGATGTTTATGCTGAGCGTGATGTTTGGTTAATACGAGGAACAGGCAGTGAAGTGATACGAGGGGGTGATGCGGATGACACAATCGGATATTGAAGCCGTTTTATTTTCAGCGGCCAAGCCGATGCCGCTGGATGTATTGGCAGAGGTGTTTTCAGTAACGCCGCAAACTATGGAAGTGGCATTATCACAGTATGAGAAGGCGCTTGTGCAGGAAGCCCGCGGGATTCGCATTAGGCGTAGTGGTGCCGGCATTGAGCTCGTCACGGCTCCAGAGGCGGGACGCTATGTAAGTCGCATCCGACAGCGGGAGGACAAGCTATCGGCCGCAGCTATGGAAACATTGGCAGTCGTAGCTTTTAAACAGCCGGTTACTAAGGCTGAAATAGAAGAAATTCGCGGTGTCAATAGTGAAAAAGTATTGAAACAGTTGTTAAATCGTGATTTAATCGCTGAGCTAGGGCGCAAGGATACTGTTGGACGTCCTGTTTTGTTCGGTACGACGGATACTTTTTTGCGTAGTGTCGGTATTTCTTCCATAGATACATTGCAACGGGAAATTCGTATTCAGGAAAGCTTGGAACTAAGCGAAGTATTATCGACAGAGACAAAAGAGGATGCGAAAGAATCTGCGAATACGGAAGAAGCCGAATTTACAGCAGAATAACTATAAATGATAGAGGAAGAACTCGTTAACGAATAAAGAAATACGTATCCATAAGAGAAAGGACTTATACATGGAAAAAGAACGATTGCAAAAATATATTGCACGATGCGGTTATACATCCCGTCGTAAAGCAGAAGAGCTTATTACAAAAGGTGTTGTACAGGTAAATGGTCGTTATGTTACGGAGTTGGGTACTAAAATTAATCCGGACATTGATCGTGTAAAGGTAGAGGGGAAGCTAATACATCCGCCTAAACCATTATATTTTTTACTCAATAAACCGAAAGGCGTTATTACTTCTGTCAGCGATCCGGAAGGAAGAACGACAGTCATGGACTATCTAAAGGGTGTTAACGAACGGGTATATCCGGTAGGGCGATTGGACTATAATACGGAAGGCCTTTTATTGCTGACAAATGACGGTGCCTTGGCACAGATGCTCTCTCACCCATCGGCGGGTGTGAAGAAGACGTACGAAGTGCGCTTAAAGGGACGTATTAACGATGACCATTTAACAACGATTAGCGAAGGTGTCGCATTGGAGGATGGGATGACCTCTCCTGCTGAATTAATAGATTATGGTTTTGATGCAAAAACAGGTTTAACGACGATTGATATAACAATTCACGAGGGTAGAAATCGTCAAGTACGGCGCATGTTTGAATACTTCGGATATCGTATTCAGAATTTGAAGCGCATCAGTTACGGTGGCCTCAATTTGTCCGGGGTAAAGCGCGGTGCCTATCGTTCGTTGACGGATGATGAGGTGCGACAGCTGAAACAGCAGACGGAGGAATAATCTATGATGCGACGTATTATAGTTATTGGGGCCGGAGCAGCAGGATTGATGGCAGGAACTATTGCGGCTCGCGAAGGGGCTAAAGTATTGCTCCTAGAAAAAATGAATATGGTAGGTAAGAAAATGGGCATTACCGGAAAAGGGCGATGCAACATAACGAATACCTGTAGTGTAGATGAATTAATTGCACATACTCCGGGAAATGGTCGTTTTCTTTACAGTGCATATGGGCAATTTAATAATACAGATTTATTGGCTTTGTTGACTGAGTGGAAGCTGGCCGTTAAGGAGGAACGCGGCGGGCGCGTATTCCCCGTATCCGATTCGGCCCTGGAAGTGCGCGATATGTTTCGTCGAGTTTTTAAGAACTATGGTGGCACACTCCATCTTAATGAGGCGGTCACCAATATTCTCGTGGAAGAAGATCGAATAAAAGCAGTAGTAACTGATAAGGAGACGTATTACTGTGATGCTGTTATTTTGGCGACCGGCGGCGTATCTTATCCTTTGACGGGCTCTACCGGTGATGGGCATAAGATAGCAGAAGCATTGGGGCTTAGGGTAACAGAATTAAGACCGTCCTTAATCCCGCTAGAGGTTGAGGAGCCGTGGGTGAAGGAGCTTATGGGGCTAAGCCTGCGCAATGTTGAATTGTCGGTATATGCCAAAGGAAAGCTACAAGCAAAGCAATTTGGTGAGATGATGTTTACGCATTTTGGGGTCACGGGACCGATTGTTTTATCTTTGAGCCATACGGTTTCCAAATTGTTACGTAAAAAGGCAAGACCTATTACATTGTCGATTAATTTAAAGCCGGCACTTACGGAAGAGGTGTTGGATAAGCGTGTACAACGTGACTTTACGACATACTCCAAAAAGCAATTGGCCAACGGTTTGAAAGATATTTTGCCGCAACGCCTTATCGGTAGAGTAATTGCCGAGGCAGATTTACAGGCGGATAAAGCGATTAATCAAATCAGTCGAGAAGAGCGGCAGCGATTGGTTCACACATTACGCGATTTACAGTTGACTGTGAAGGGAACGCGTCCGGTAGCAGAGGCCATCGTAACGGCTGGTGGCATATCGGTGAAGGAGTTTTCTCCTAAAACCATGGAATCAAAGAAAATTAAAGGGTTATATGCGGCAGGTGAAGTGCTTGATATTGATGCCTTTACTGGTGGTTATAATCTGCAAGCGGCATTTTCTACCGGCTATGTGGCAGCGATGCATGCGGCGCATGGCAATGATGCCGAGTGATATGATCTATGGAACAAAATATGCAAGGAGTGACATACATGAGCAGTATACGAAAAATTGCGGTGGCCGTTGATGGGCCGGCCGGTGCGGGCAAAAGCAGCATTTCAAAATTAGTAGCTCAAAAGTTAGGCTATTTATATATTGATACGGGAGCCATGTATCGGGCAATCACTTGGGCTGCATTACATGCTGGCGTGGACGTAAAGGACGAAATAAAGGTAACGGCGTTATTGCCATCGATAGATCTTCGCTTAGAGCCGACAAAAGACAGCTTTCGCGTATATGTTAACAATCGTGAGATTACAGCAGATATTCGGTCACAGGCTGTGACGGGACATGTTTCTCAAGTAGCATCTTATAAATCGGTGCGTGAATTTCTGGTAGAAAAGCAACGACAGATGGCACGTTGCGGCGGTGTCATTTTGGATGGCCGAGATATAGGTTCGGTTGTCTTGCCTGATGCAGAACTTAAAATATATTTAACGGCTTCTGTTGATGCCAGGGCGCACCGTCGGTGGTTGGAAGTGAAGGATATTGAAGAGGTTTCATTAGAAGACATTAAGCGTAGCGTAAAGGAACGGGATTTGATGGATACTACCCGTAAGGAATCACCGCTTATATGTGTACCTGAGGCAGTAGTGGTAGATTCCAGTAATATGAGCTTTGAGAATACGGTGGAACACATTATGAAGCTTATCATTGATAAGTCTGCTTTGCTGGCTGAAGAGGCAATACAGGTAAAGGGGGATGAAAAATGAATCCGGTAGTAGAATGTATATGGCGTACTGCGTTCAAAGTAATCTACGGTTGGGGATTCAATGTCCATGTGGAAGGGCGTGAAAAATTTCCTATGGAGGGGCCTCTCATTGTAGCACCCAATCATTTAAGTAATAACGATCCACCGGTCATAGGCTATGCGTTACCTCGAGCTGTCCATTTTATGGCCAAAGAAGAACTTTTCCGTAATCCGTTTTTGCGTACTGTAATTCAATGGTTGGGAGCATTTCCGGTGCGTAGAGGCGGAGTCGATAAAATTGCTATTCGTCATGCTATGAACCTCTTGAAAAAGAGGTGGGTATTGGGAATTTTTCCTGAAGGCAGTCGCCAAAAACCGGGAAAGCTGGGACGCTTTCATGATGGGGTAGCTTCTATGGCTTTGCGTACAGCCGTACCGGTAGTCCCTGTAGCAGTTATTGGTACACGTGAGATGAAACGGGGAAAGATTGCCATTATTATTGGTGATGTAATAGAAGTAGAAAAAGCTAAACCGACACAGGAAGCTATTGATGCATTAAATGCTAAAGTAAAAGAATCAATAGAAACTATGATTGCGGACTATCATGCAAGGACCGATTCATGATACTATATGTGTAGCAATACTGTTGCTTTGTTGCTGCAATCGTTTTATTGTAGTAGCATACATAAACGGTTGTGGGCATCATATATAGATTAAAGGAGGATGTCAATGGAAATTCGCATTGCAGAGAATTGTGGTTTTTGCTACGGTGTTAAGCGTGCGGTGGCTATGGCACAGAAAACAGCGGAGAATGACTTTACCAGTTATACATTGGGACCGATTATTCATAATCCGCAGGTAGTACAGTCCTTAGCCGATGACGGAGTGCGTGCCGTTAACAGTCTGGAGGAAATTCCGGATGGACAAGTAATTATTCGTTCCCATGGGGTAGGGCCTGCTATTTATAAAGAAGCAGAAGATAAAGGCTTAGATGTAGTCGATGCTACTTGTCCTCATGTAAAAAAAGCACAGCAAGATGCTAAGTCTGTTGTGGATGATAATATGACATTGGTTATTTTGGGCGAAAAAAAGCATCCAGAGGTAATTAGCATTAATTTATGGGCTGGAAATAAAGGAATAATCGTTGAATCTGAAAAAGACGCCGAAATTATTCCTTTCGTGGAAAATATGGGGGTAGTTGTACAGACGACCTTTTCACAATTTAAGTTTCAAAGTATAATAGGTATATTAGAGAAAAAAACTAAGAATCTAAAGGTTTTCAAAACTATTTGCACGGCTACGCAGGAGCGTCAAAACTCGGCTGTAGAACTTGCGAAAGAAGTAAACCTTATGATTGTGATAGGTGGTAAAAATAGTGGCAATACAAATCGGCTGGCGGAAGTTTGCCGAGATGTAGGCTGTACCACATATCACATAGAGACCGCTGCTGAATTAGAAGTGGCCTGGTTCCAAGGGGTCCAAACAGTAGGGGTTACAGCCGGTGCATCGACACCCGACTGGATAATTAAGGAGGTCATTGAGACAATGAATGAATTTGAAGAATTATTAACTGCACAAGCAAACTGGGACGAAGATCTTAAGAAAGGATCTGTAGTAGAAGGCACTGTTGCACAGGTAGAAGATGAACGTGCATGGGTTTCTTTCGGTTATAAAACGGAAGCAATCTTGAATCGTACGGAAATCGCATATCCGGCACCGGCTTCCGCAAAAGATGTTCTTAAGGAAGGTGACCAGATTAAAGCGGTTATTATGAACCATATTAAAGAAGATAACCCGGTATATCTTTCTGTGACTCGTTTAGCTAAGGACGAAGATTGGCAGTATGTTATCGAAGCTCAGGAAAAAGATCAGCCAATCATTTGTAAAGGTATTGATGCCATTCCGGCAGGTCTTGTAGTAACTGTAAATTCCTTGCGCGGCTTCATTCCGTTGTCCCAAGGTGACGTATACTTCGTAAAATCTCTTGAAAATTTGGTAGGTACCGAATTTGAAGCTAAAGTACTTGAAATCGATGAAAAGAAAAACCGCTTAGTTCTTTCTCGTCGTGCTGTACTTGAAGTAGAACGTCAGGCTAAATTAGAAGAAGCCTTGAAGAAAATTGCTGTTGGTGAAAACTACAAAGGTGTGGTTCGTAAGATTATGCCGTACGGTGCTTTCGTTGATATCGGAGGCATTGAAGGTTTGCTTCATATTTCCGACATTTCCTGGCATAAGATTAAAAAGGTAGAAGATGTACTTTCCGTAGGTCAGGAAATCGAAGTTAAATTGCAGTCCTTCGATCCGGAAAGCCACAAACTTTCCTTGTCCTTAAAGGCTTTGACAAAGAGCCCATGGGATTTGGCCGAAGAAACTATTAGCGTTGGCGATGTTTTGACCGGTAAAGTTGTTCGTTTGGTAGCTTATGGTGCATTCGTTGCCGTTAACGACGATATCCAGGGTCTGCTTCATATTTCTCAGATTACTAAACAGAGAAATGCTAAAGTGGAAGATTACCTCAACCGTGGTCAGGAAGTAGAAGTTAAAGTAATTTCCTTCAGCAAAGACGAAAAGAAATTAGGTTTGGCTTTGACTGAGCTTATGGAACCTGTAGCTTCCTCTGAAGACGCAGAATAAGATACTAAGTGGGAGATGTGGCAATGAGACGTTGCCGTGTCTCCCTTTCTTTTGAAAAGGCTAGCCGTATAAATCGGTTGGTCTTTTTTCTTTATTGAATAAAGTGAAATATGGTACAATAAAATAGTTAATATATGAGTATTTGAGGTGAGGAGCATGGCAAAACCGTTAGTGGCAGTTGTCGGTCGTCCGAATGTAGGAAAGTCGACACTGTTTAATGCGATTGTAAATAAGAGAATTTCCATTGTGGAAGATATTCCCGGCGTTACTCGCGATCGTATTTATTTCGATGCAGAGTGGCTAAATAAAGAATTCACCATGATTGATACAGGCGGGATTGAATTTGTAACTGCTGGCAGTCATGTTATTCCAAAAATGATGCGTTTGCAGGCACAGCTTGCTATTGAAGAAGCAGATGTTATTTTATTTGTTGTAGATGGTAAGACAGGTATTGTACCGGCTGATGAGGAAGTAGCTAATATACTGCGCAGTAGTGGTAAGCCAGTTATTTTGGTGGTTAATAAAATTGATAGTCAGGCACAGGAAGCCAATATTTATGAATTTTATAATCTAGGTATTGGTGATCCTATTGGAATCTCGGCAAAAAATCTAATGAACCTTGGTGATTTGTTAGATGATGTGGTTAAAAATTTCCCCGATGCCGGGACTACCGAGAGTGAAGAAGATACCATTCATGTGGCATTGATTGGTCGTCCTAACGTGGGTAAGTCATCTTTGACCAATGCATTGTTGGGTCAGGAGCGAGTGATTGTCAGCGATGTGGCCGGAACAACTCGTGATTCTATTGACACGCATTGGACACACGGCGATCAGAAGTTTGTGCTGATTGATACGGCAGGTATGCGACGTAAGGCAAAGATTGATGCTCCCGTAGAACGATATAGTATTGTACGCTCGCTTCGGTCGGTTGACCGCGCTGATGTAGTTGTCTTGGTTTTGGATGCTACGGATGGTGTAACTGAGCAGGATAAAAAAATTGCCGGTTATGCACATGAGGCCGGCAAGGGCATGATTATTGTAGTAAATAAATGGGACCTTATCGAAAAGGATGATAAGACGACCAACAAGTTTACCGAAGATATTTATGATGAAATGGGCTTCCTCCAGTATGCCCCTATTTTGTTTGCTTCTGCATTAACAAAACAGCGGATTCACCGACTGGCGGATATGATTAAATTTGTATCTGAACAGCAACATATGCGTATTTCTACCAGTGTTCTTAATCAAGTATTATCTGATGCACAGTCGGTTAATCCGGTACCGTCAAGAAATGGGCGTGTGCCTAAAATTTATTATATGACACAGGCTAGCGTAAAACCACCTACATTTATTCTTTTCGTCAATGAACCTGAGTTAATACATTTTTCGTATATGCGTTTCTTAGAAAATCGCCTTCGGGAATCGTTTGGATTTGAAGGAACGCCGATACGACTGATTTTACGGGGTAAGAAAGGAAATGACGACGAATGACGGACGTATTTTCTCCGTGGTTGATGGCAGCATTGGCTTATGTGGTTGGAAGTATTCCCAGTGGGCTGCTAATCGGTAAACTATTTTTTAATACTGATGTACGGCTTTACGGTAGTAAAAATATAGGCGCTACCAATACCTATCGCGTGTTGGGCCTGAAAGCAGCTCTCCCTGTATTTCTTTGCGATGTAGCAAAAGGAATGATTGGTGTTTGGCTTATGGGACCGGCACCGGAAACTATGCTTATTGGTGGTATTCTGGCCATGGTTGGTCATAACTGGTCGCTGTTTTTAGGGTTTAAAGGTGGACGTGGCGTAGCCACCGGTCTGGGAGTATTGATTTTTCTTGTTCCGACTGTTTCGGCTGTGTGTTTTGCCGTCTGGGCCATTATCGTTTATTTTACAAAGTTAGTGTCTCTGGGATCAATTGTAGCATCAGCATTGGTGCCAATTCTGATGTGGGCATTTAATGCACCCTTGTGGTATATTGTCTTTGGTGCTGTGGCAGCACTGTTCGTTATTGTACGTCATCGGGAAAATATCGTTCGACTTCTGCAAGGCAAGGAATTAAAGGTAGTACGTACAAAGAGTGGTGACACAAAATGAAAGTGACTGTTATCGGAGCCGGTAGCTGGGGAACAGCACTGGCCTTGAAATCCCTGCAGGCTGGTAACGATACTATATTATATTGTCGACGCCCGGAACATGCGACGGCTATGCTCCGCTACCGCGAAAATCGAGAGTACTTAGCAAGTGTTACCTTACCGCCTACTTTAAAAATTAGTGATGATTGCAGACAAGCTGTTAACTTGGCAGATGTCATTTTGATTGTTACTCCTTCCGTATATGTGAGGAGTACTTTGATGGAAATCGTCACTTATATTCGAGAATCGGCGACAGTAGTATTGTGCTCTAAAGGGATTGAGCGCAAAACAGGGAAACGTTTGTCGCAGGTGGCTGATGAGATATTAGCTAAGGTTACTGATAATATTGCTATTCTATCGGGACCGAATCATGCGGAAGAAGTTGGCCGCAATTTACCGGCGGCTACGGTGGTTGCAGCAAAACGGCTGGCTACAGCAGAAGTAGTCCAACAAGTATTGAATTCCGGCACATTCCGTGTCTATGTTAATGAAGACATGACCGGCGTGGAAATGGCAGCAACGACAAAGAATATTATTGCTTTAGCAGCAGGCATTGCCGATGGTATGAAGTTGGGCGATAATGCAAAGGCTGCGCTTTTGACAAGAGGACTTCATGAGATGACGAAGTTGGGCATTGCTATGGGAGCTCGCCGAGAAACCTATGCCGGATTGGCGGGAATGGGTGACTTAATAGCCACATGTATGAGTAAACACAGTCGTAATCGAGCGGCCGGACAAAAATTAGCAGATGGTATGACAATGGATGATATTGTGACGCATACCAATATGGTAGTGGAAGGATTTTTTGCAGTTGCCGCCGTGTACGAGAAAGCCGAACAGTTGGGCGTAGAACTACCGATTACTTCCGCTCTTTACGATGTGTTGTATCATCAAAAAGCGCCGTCCGAAGCATTGTGGAGTCTCATGGCACGGGATTTGAAGGATGAAATGAATATATAGTATGATGATTATACTTCGTGCTATTGTATTTTATGAAGAAAGCATTAGAAATAATGTAAGCCTACTTTTATTTTAATGAATTATATACTATACTAGTAGAAGGAATGTAGTCATAAAGAGGATATATGAGAATTATTGCCGGAACAGCCAAGGGGCATACAATAAAAGCTCCTAAGGGCCACGCGACACGTCCTACTCAGGATAGAGTGCGTGAGAGTATGTTTAATATATTGTCTAACTACGGCCTTTTTAATGCTACGGTATTGGATTTTTTTTCTGGTACCGGGGCATTGGCGTTGGAAGCGTTAAGTCGCGGTGCGTGCGGTGCTGTCTGCGTTGATGTAGCGACGGCGAAGCTGATTAAGGAGAACGCCGTACACTGTCACCTAGAAGATCGTGTAGAGGTATGGTCGCATCCGCTAATGGTGGCTGTCAAACGCTTGCAAGGCCGTAATTTTGATTATATATTCGCAGATCCGCCTTACGAAAAGGGCTTTGTTCAACAGACATTGGATGCTGTAATAGCAACGGATTTGTTAAAAAACGATGGAATGCTCGTCATAGAGCGCCACGAAAAGGAAGAACCGGTGTTACCCAAAGGTTGGCAAATTGTACGTGAACAGCGTTTTGGGTATACCAGGGTAACCTATATTAGGCGTGATGAGCTTGAAAGGAGTTAATACTGTGCGCATAGGCGTTTGCCCGGGGAGTTTTGATCCCGTGACTAACGGGCATGTTGATATTTTTGAACGTGCCAGCAAATTGGTGGATAAATTGGTGGTAGCTGTATTGGACAATCCCAATAAGCATTCGCTATTTACGATGGAAGAGCGAGTGGCACTGATTGAAGCGTCGGTAACACATATCCCGAATATCGAAGTAGATTGTGCCGGTGGATTATTAAACGAATATGTAAAATCCAAGGATAGCCATATTATTATTCGCGGTCTTCGCGCGCTCAGCGATTTTGAATATGAGTTCCAGCGTGCGTTGTTCTCTAAATTTTTGGATGATAACATAGAAACTATATTTATTATGACAAATAATAAATATTCTTTTGTCAGCTCAACAGGTATTCGCGAGTTGGCGAAGTTTAACGGCAAGCTGACAGGCTTGGTACCGCCTGTGGTAAAGGAAGCTTTGGAAGCAAAATTTAACGGTAAATGATGACACTAGGAGTGGAAAGAATGAAAACGGAAAAGCTGTTAGAAGATTTGGAAAACTTAATTGAAAATAGTGGTCGCATTCCGATGACGACCAAGCGTGTAATTGAAGAAGAAGATATCATGCGCATTCTTGACTCTATCAACGAATCCCTACCGTTGGAGCTGGAAGAATCTCGCCGCGTGGTAGCCGAAAAGGACAAGATTATGGCGGAAGCCCAGCGTCAAGCTGATACGCTGATTGCACAGGCAAAAGAATATATTGCTAAGCTGACAGAAGAAAGTGAGTTGGCTAAACAGGCGCAAGAATATGCTAACCAGACGATTACATTAGCTAATCAGTCTTCTAAGGAATTAAAGAATAGTTCTTTACAGTATGCATCGGATGTGCTTAAGTTCTTGGAAAATAATTTAGAAAAGGTATTGGAAAGCCTTCGTCAGGAACAGGAAAACTTAAAACAGTCCGGTCGTGAGCAGCAATAAATCAATAACAAAAGGCCCGTTGTACTATGATTCGTAGTGCAACGGGCCTTTCATTATTGTTGTATAACGTCTTCCTGAGGAATGAACGGGTCTACATATAATGTTTTTTGATGTGTATAAATAACAAATCCCGGAGGAGAGGCAGGGGGTTTTTTAATATATTTTACTAACGTATAGTCAACCGGCACCTTGGAAGACTCTCGGGCTTTACTGAAGTAAGCAGCGTAACGAGCGGCTAGCTCCAAGAGTTCTTCAGTGGGTTCTCCATCACATTTTAAAATGACATGGGATCCCTGGGTGTGTAAGGTATGAAACCACATGTCATAGGGTTTTGCCCAGCGATGGGTGAGATAGTCATTTTGTTGATTGTTACGACCGATAATAAGCTCGCCCCCATCGAGATGGATGCGTATAAAATTATCTTTGGCCGGCTTATATGGCAAAGGTTTTTTTGATTTTTTTATTAACCCTGCTGATTCGCATTCCGTGCGGATGGCCTGGACTTCATTACTCGTTGTAGCCAGTTCTAAACTATAAAGAATGGACTGTAAATAGTCGATGCGAATACGGCTTTGTTCTAATTGATACCGACCACTCTTAGTGCGATTTTTTAACTTGGTATATAACTTGTAGTAGGATTGGGCATTTTCAACGATGCTTAGTTCCGGTGTAAGAGGAATAGTAATCGGTACAACCGGATCGATTAACACATTGTCAACGGTAATAGAAGCGGCGTAATGACTATCTTGATAGGCATTGATCATCAATAAATCACCATAGGCTTTGTAGGTATCTGCTTTACTGGTATCGGACACTTCGGCTTCGATTTTACTGTGACGCAATTCTTCCTTTTTTATAGCTTGTGTAAGCAAACGTTCTAAGTCGTGACCGGCGGTATGAATGGATCCGGTAGCAGTTATATCCGTTTCTATCGCATGAGAGAGTGAGTCGTAAACAGTTTGTGATGCGGACTCATCGGTTGTGAGATAGGATAGGGGGATAGGTGATGCAATTTTTTTGCCTGAAGTCAATGTGCATTCATAGAGTACGTTGGCAGTAGCTAACTCACATCTCAGTGAGTATAATGCTGTAGCTAATTGATCGATTGAATCTTCGGACAAGTTTTCCCAGATATCCTTTTCATTTATTTTGGCACGGTAGCATACTTCGCGCAGTAATACGGGACCAAAACCATTGAAGAGTTTTCGTATTGTTTTGCCGACTGTATCATCCGGAAATGAATGTAACATACCTTTAATTTCTTTTTCGGAAAAATCAAAGATGCTTGTTCGCTCCGCGTTGGGAGGTAACTCATAAGGTTGCTTGGGTGAGACGGTACGTTCACGGTTCATAACCGGTGATACATGGATGAGTGACTCTAATACCACACCGTCTTGGACGAAGATACAGTTGGAGTATTTTCCCATAAGTTCTACGTAAATGTGGGTGGCAACGAGTGTACCGTCTAAGGCTAATTTATCAGCCGTAATGTGGATGATACGATCACCATTTACTTGTTCGATGGATGTAAGACGAGCGCCTTCTATGTGTTTACGCAGAAACATACAAAGTGAGGTCGGCTCTTTAGGAATATCTGTTAAGTGATTGGCCATATATATGCTCGGTTTGGCACCGACGGTTATGATTAAATTACGATTGCCGTTATGCGTGTTTAAGCGAAACAGCAATGTTGTCTTATCTATCTGTAAGAGGCGTTGAATTTGACTGTTCACGATATGAGCTGCCAATTCTCTGACCAATACGGATAAAGTCAATCCGTCTAAATTCATTTTATCCTCTCCTTTCATACTAGCTAGTATATCATATTTATACCTTTTTTTAGGTGGTTATTAGTGTTAGAATAAATATTGATATTAAATGACCTATATGAGAGGATACGATAATGAATAGTATGACTGGCTTTGGCAGTGGCCGCGCTGCTAATGAACAATTGGATGTTACCATAGAGATGAAATCGGTAAATTCTCGGTATTGCGATATCATATGCAAGGTTCCTCGCTTATTTACCGCTGTAGAGGATGAGATACGGCGGATGGTGAAGGGATCATTGGCTCGAGGTAAGATAGAAGTAAGCATTTCTTGTAAATCGGGGACAAAGGGACGGACTTTGACGGTGGACAGCGCATTAGTGCAAGAAGTTCGTCGTGCGTTGGTGCGGGAAGGTTTTTATGGATCCGAACAAGAAGTGCCCTTGTCGGCTGTTACGGCTGTTAGCAATGAATGTTTTTCCGTGGAAGAGGTGGATATAACACCGGATACGATTGCTATGTTGGCGATGAAGGCTGCAGAGGAAGCGATAACAAATCTGCTAAAAATGAGGGCTAAGGAAGGTGAAGCGTTGCGCCTGGATATTGAAGCGCGGCTACAGACGCTGGAAAATATTGTTGAGGCTATCGATTGTCATAAAACTGATGTGCTAACGGCGTATGAAGAACGATTGCGCCGACGACTGGATGACATGTTATCTGCACTCGGCAAGACCGTTGATGAGGATAGAATACTGCAGGAAGTAGCCATTATGGCGGATAAAACAGATATTTCAGAAGAAATTGTACGATTCGGGTCTCATGTGGTACAATTAAGAAACACCCTCAATGATACGGAACCGATAGGCCGTAAATTGGATTTCCTCATTCAGGAAATGAATCGAGAAGTGAATACGATGGGCTCCAAGGGGGCGGACCTGTCGATTACGGATAGAGTAGTAGCATTGAAATGTGAACTTGAGAAGATACGAGAGCAGATACAAAATATCGAGTAAGTCCCAAAGATAAGGAGTTGGAGTATGGGTACGAAACTGCTAAATATCGGTTTTGGTAATATGGTGTCCGCTTCACGGTTGGTGGCTATTATCAGTCCTGACTCGGCACCGATTAAAAGAATGATACAGGATGCACGGGATAAAAGCATTCTTATTGATGCTACATACGGTCGTAAAACGCGAGCTGTTTTAGTAATGGACAGCGGACAAATTGTATTGTCTGCTATTCAACCGGAAACAGTGGCTCATCGTGTAGTGCAGCATACGGAAGAAACAGTGGAGGGATGATAGGCAAATGACGGAGAAGGGAATTTTAATCGTGCTTTCCGGTCCGTCCGGAGCGGGTAAAGGCACAATTTGTGCGGCGCTTCGCAAGGAGATGCCGAATCTGGTGTACTCTGTGTCAATGACAACACGGGCGCCACGTGTGGGAGAAGAGGAAGGTATTAGCTACTTTTTCCGCACTAAAGAAGAATTTAAAGAACTCATCGCAGAGGATGCGTTCCTGGAATATGCTCAGGTATATGATAACTACTATGGGACACCGAAGAGTCATGTTATGAAGTTGCTCGAGGAAGGTAAAAGTGTTATCCTAGAGATTGATATCCAAGGTGCAATGCAGGTAAAAGATCGTTTCAGCGATGCTGTGTTTATCTATATTGTTCCGCCTTCCTTGGATATTTTGTCGAATCGGTTGCGCGATCGTGGCACCGATGCGACGGATGTGATTAACAAGCGATTGTCAAAGGCTAGTTCTGAATTAGCGTTAGCGCATCGTTACGACTATATTGTAGTAAATGATGTATTAGAGGATGCTGTGGAAAAAGTGGCCTCTATTTTACGCGCAGAAACGTGTAAGATAAAACGCAATAAAGAAAAGATTCAGGATATTTACAAAAATTATACGAATGACTAACCGTGTAGGTAATTTATGGAAGAGGTGTTGCAGTTATGATGGTAAAACCGCTATTAAAAGATTTGGAAAAACATGTGGATAGTAAATATACGTTAGTTACATTGGCCGCTAAACGCGCACGGGAATTAACCGATGGCGATCCGGCTCTGGTGAATGATGTAGATTCCGATAAACCGGTTTCTGTAGCGTTACATGAAATCGCAGAAAATAAAATCGGGTTTGCCCGCATTAAGGATGGCATTAAATAAGAACGTTATAAATACCGGTATCATACCGGTATTTTCTATAGGAGCAGAGGCGATGAAGAACAAGCATATTATTGTAGGGGTATCGGGAGGAATTGCAGCCTATAAAGCTGTGGAAGTGGTAAGTCGTTTGCGTAAGTTAGGGGCGGAAGTAAAGGTAGTGATGACGGAAAATGCTACTAAATTTGTTTCTCCTATGACCTTCGGCGAGATTAGTGGGCATCCGGTAGCTGTAAAGATGTTTGAAGATGTTCATGATTGGAATGTCGAACACATTGCGTTGGCTACATGGGCAGATGCTTATGTGGTGGCTCCGGCAACAGCTAATGTAATCGGTAAAATCGCCTCCGGTATTGCGGACGATATGTTAACTACGCAAATTATGGCTACACAGGCACCGGTCTTTCTTTGTCCGGCTATGAATACAAATATGTATTTGAATCCAATTACGCAACGCAATATGAACACATTGCGTCAATTGGGGTACCATATATTAGAAGCTGCCAGCGGATCGTTGGCTTGCGGAACCAGTGGTATTGGTCGATTACCGGAACCGGTGGATATTGTGAAATGGTTACAATTTCATCTTATGAAAACAGATTTGTTAAAAGGAAAAACTGTGGTTGTAACAGCCGGTGGCACACAGGAAGCTATTGATCCGGTACGATTCATTAGTAATAAATCCAGCGGAAAAATGGGATATGCTATTGCCGAACAGGCTGCGTTAGCCGGTGCGCGTACAATCTTGGTATCGGCGCCGACTCATCTTGAGGTTCCGTATGGTGTGCAGTTTGTGCCTGTTCAGTCGGCGTGTGATATGCAGCAACAGGTAGAAGCAGTATATGAAGAGTGTGATGCGGTTATTATGGCAGCCGCAGTGGCGGATTTCCGCGTGGCTGAGGCAGCAGAGCAAAAGATAAAAAAGATGGAGCATATGTCTTTGGATTTGGTAAAAAATCCGGATATCTTAAAGGGGCTGGGAGAGAAGAAAACGCATCAAAAGCTTATTGGTTTTGCAGCAGAAACTAATGACGTTATCGAATACGGCCGTGCAAAAGTGCGTAATAAAAACTTAGATATGCTTGTAGCCAATGATGTAAGTAAGGAAAATGCTGGCTTTAATGTGGATACTAATGAAGTTACATTTATTTATCCTGGTGAGCAGATTACTAATCTGCCACTTATGAGTAAGCAAGATGTGGCAAAGCGAATTATTGCAGCCGTAGCTGAATTATAGTAAAAAGATATATTACATTGTGGCCTTGGCAGAATCATACTTTTGTAGTATAATATGCGAGGTAACAAAAGTTACTACAGTTAAATTAGAAATGATATGACTCATCAAGAGTAGTGGAGGGAAAGGCCCAATGAAGCTACAGCAACCATTCTGTGAAGAAAAGGTGCTAATTCCGACGGTAACAGCCGAAAGATGGGGTTTAGGTTCCTCATCTTATTGATGAGGAATTTTTTTATTGGAGGTAAGATGAATGGCTGAAAAACACGTATTTTTCACGTCCGAATCCGTTACGGAAGGTCATCCTGATAAAATCGCTGACCAGATTTCCGATGCGGTATTGGATGCTATTTTAGCTAAAGATCCGACTGCGCATGTTGCTTGCGAAACGTTGGTAACAACCGGACAGGTACATGTAGTAGGTGAAATTTCTACAAATTGCTATGTGGACATTAATCATATTGTTCGTGAAACAATCCGTGAAATTGGATATACTCGCGCTAAATTTGGATTTGACTGCGATACTTGCGGCGTTAATGTAGCTATTGACGAACAATCCGCCGATATTGCCATGGGTGTTGATGAAGCTTTGGAAACCCGCCAAGGCGGTCAGGATAAGTTTGATAAAATTGGTGCCGGCGACCAAGGTATGATGTTCGGTTATGCAACTAATGAAACCGAAGAATTCATGCCGATGCCGATTGCGTTGGCTCATCGTTTATCTCGTCAGTTGACGAAGGTGCGCAAAGATGGAACTCTTAATTATCTTCGTCCGGATGGTAAAACGCAGGTAACTGTTGAATATGTTGACGGTGTACCGAAGCGCATTGAAACAATCGTAATTTCTACGCAGCATGGTCCGGAAGTAACGCGTGAACAGATTGAAGCAGATTTGAAGAAGTATGTAATTGCCCCGGTATTGCCGGAAGGCTTTGTTGATGAAAATACGAAATTCTTTATTAACCCAACGGGACGTTTTGTTATTGGCGGACCGCAGGGGGATGCAGGATTAACAGGTCGTAAGATTATTGTTGATACCTATGGTGGTATGGCTCGTCACGGTGGCGGTGCTTTCTCCGGTAAGGATCCTACAAAGGTTGACCGTAGTGCTGCTTATGCGGCTCGTTATGTGGCAAAGAATATCGTTGCTGCCGGTTTGGCAGATAAATGTGAAATTCAGATTGCCTATGCTATTGGTGTAGCACAGCCGGTTTCCATCATGGTAGAAACGTTTGGTACCGGTAAAATTTCCGAAGAACGCATTGGAGAATTGGTGCGTAAACATTTTGACCTTCGCCCGGCAGGGATTATCGAAATGCTCAACTTGCTTCGCCCGATTTATCGTCAGACGGCGGCATACGGTCACTTCGGTCGTACCGATATCGATCTTCCTTGGGAAGAAACTGACAAAGCGGATATCCTTCGTCAGGAAGCAGGACTTTAATTGGATAGCTTGAGGATTGATTCATAAACCTTAAGTGAAGATGTAATAATGGATGCTTTTACCTTCTTGTAATATAGAGAATGGTGAGGCATCCATTTTTCAATTACTAACGGAAATGGTATAATCAAAAGAAGTGACTAAGGAGGTGCTACGGTGCGATTAGCAGAAGTTATTGTCAATAGACCGGCTAAACAGTTGAACAAGCCCTTTACTTATGAAGTGCCGGATGCACTTGGCGTGATACCCGTTGGGACGCGCGTTGCCATACCATTGGGGCGCGGTAAAGAAGAGGGGATTATTGTTGGTTATGCGCCGGAAACAGTGGCTCTTAATTTTACGGTTAAGCCTATTCTCTCCGTACTCGATAAAACACCTTGGTTTACACCGGAGATGCTGGCTACCGCAAAAAGGCTCAGCCATCATTATCTTTGCTCCTATCCTGATGCACTTCGCTTATTTACCATTGATAAAAAAGAATTAAAAAGCTATGAGCGGCCTAAGGTCGCTTGGTTATATCCCGAGTCATTTCTTACCGTGGAATCTATACCGGCTCGAAAAAAGAGACAACGTGAAGCAGTGGCATATTTGTTGTCCGTTGGCGGAGCTTCCTATGATATGCTTAAAGAGCAAGGATTCTCATTAGCTATCATTAAACAAGTATCGGAGCTTAGTGGGGTACGTCGTGAAGAAAAATACCGACACACGCATACGGATTACGATGCTCGAGAAATACCGGATATACCGTTAACAAATGCACAAGTAAAGGTATATGCGCCGATTCATGATGCGATTATTCATCGGAGATTTAGTCCATTTTTGCTTCACGGGGTAACAGGCAGCGGTAAGACACAGGTATATATAAAGGCAGCGGCAGCCTGTGTGGCGGAAAATCGTATAGCCGTTATTTTAGTGCCGGAAATCATGCTGACGGATCAAATTGTTACTCGTTTTGTAGAAGCTTTCGGTGACGAAGTAGTTGTTTTTCATAGCAAGCTGACAATTAGCGAGCGCTATAATAATTGGGAGCGATTACGTCGTAAGGATAGTCATATCATCATCGGCGCACGTTCAGCGGTATTTGCACCGACTGATGATATCGGCCTTATCGTAGTTGATGAAGAACACGATGGATCATATAAGCAAGAAGACATGGTTAGATATCATGCGCGGCAGGTTGCTTTATGGCGCGCAGAAAGCAACAGCTGTCCTGTTATTTTAGGATCGGCCACGCCGTCGGTAGATTCATATTATAAGGCTAAGAAGGGAATCTACACGTTGTTGGAGTTGCCGGAACGTATTCATCATCAGCCGTTGCCAACAGTGTTGTTAGTGGATATGAAAGAAGAATTACTTCATGGAAACTACTCTGTATTTTCCGATGCTATGACGGATCTCATTCAACGCACATTAGAAAAAAAGGAACAGATGATTATGCTCCTTAATCGGCGGGGGTACAGCACTTTTGTTATGTGTCGCGAGTGCGGTGAACCGGTGAACTGTCCGCATTGCGATGTATCGTTGGTATATCATAGGGCAAATGAAGCCTTACGATGTCATTATTGTGAATACCATGAACGGGTACCTGAGGTGTGTCCTAAATGTGGTAGCAGGAAAATTAAATTTTTTGGCTCCGGCACGCAGCGAGTGGAGGAGGAATTGGCAAAACAATTTCCCCGGGCACGCATTGCAAGGCTGGATCAGGATGTAGCAGCGAAAAAAGGACGTGGCGAAGATGTGCTACACGGTTTTGCTGCCGGTGAGTATGATATTTTATTAGGCACTCAAATGGTAGCTAAAGGTCACGACTTTGAAGGTGTTACGGCTGTTGGCATTTTGACAGCGGATTCTGTATTGAATATACCGCTTTATACGGCGGCTGAAAGAACATTTGATTTATTGACGCAAGCAGCGGGACGAGCCGGTCGCGGAAAATCGGAAGGGCATGTGGTAATTCAAACTTACAATCCACTGCATTATGCTATAATAAAGAGTAAGACCCACGACTACAAAGGGTTTTATAAGGAAGAAATCGAGGCGCGCAAAGCGTTGGGGTATCCACCGTGTGGCGAGATGATTCATTTCCGTATGCAGCATGAAAAAAAAGATAAAGCAATGCAGATAGCAACGGCTATTGTAGAAGAGCTCAGTAAAGCGTTTGACGATGATGTTGAAGTACTGGGACCATACGAAGAAGGTGTTAATCGAGTACGCAATCTGTATCGCATATCGGTTATGGTACGCGGAGATACCTTATCAGATGTAAAAAAGTATATTTATCATTCTTGGATATTTACGCAAGAGGGGTTGGCTATTGATGTGGACCCGATGTAACGGAGGTTATATGGCAGTATTAGAAGTAATTAAAGCAGGACATCCGGTGTTAAAGCAGGTGGCAACACCGGTGGAATTTGTTAATAAGAAGATTCGTCAGTTGTTAGACGATATGGCGGAAACTATGTATGCATCCGACGGTGTCGGGCTGGCAGCACCGCAGGTAGGTGTGTCACAGAGAATGTTGGTACTGGATGACGGTAACGGTTTACAAGAGTTCATTAATCCTGAAATTGTAAAGGCTGACGGTGAACAAATTGGATTAGAAGGATGCCTTAGCGTGCCAGGTTATTTTGGAGATGTAAAACGGTATAATTTTGTGGAAGTACATTATATCGACCGTCATAATAAGAAGAAAAAAATTAAAGCTGAAGGATTTTTAGCCCGCATTTTACAACATGAGATTGATCACTTAAATGGTATTTTGTTTGTGGAACGTCTGGAAAAAGTATATGTGGCGAAAGAGCAAGCAAGTCAGATAGAGGAAGCGGCCAGCGAGGCAGTTGAGGAAACAAAAACATCGATGACGACTTCTATATAGGTCATAAGGAGAAGATAGATATGCAACACTTGAGAGTTGTATTTATGGGGACGCCCGATTTTGCAGTGCCTACGCTACAGGCATTAATTGAAGGGCCTCATGAGGTAGTAGGTGTATTTTGCCAACCGGATAAGGCTAAAGGGCGAGGTAAAAAGGTTCAAATGCCACCGGTTAAAGAAATAGCTCTGGAAGCAAATATTCCTGTTTTTCAGCCGGATACGCTAAAAACAGAGGATATAAAAGAATGCCTTCATGAATTGCGTCCGGATATTGTGGTAGTGGTAGCCTATGGCAAGATTTTGCCACCATGGTTAATTCATCAGCCGCAGTGGGGATGCATTAATGTACATGCCTCATTACTTCCGGCATATCGTGGAGCAGCGCCGATTCACTGGGCTATCTTAAACGGTGATACAACGACGGGCATTACTATTATGCAGATGGATGAAGGGCTGGACACAGGAGATATCTTGGTACAAACTGAGATTGAAATCGAACCAGAGGAAACTACAGGTGAGTTGTTTGATCGATTGGCTCTTTTGGGAGGCTCGATGATCAATGAAGCAATAGACGGTTTAGTGGCCGGTACGGTAACGGCAACACCGCAAGACAATAGTTGTGCTACGCATACTCGCAAAGTGACGAAGGATATGGGGTATTTGCAATGGCAAGAAGATGCTGTTGTATTGGCACGAAAAATTAGAGGCCTTTCTCCGTCGCCGGGGTGTGTAACTTTTTTGAATGGTAAGCGACTTAAAATATGGAAGGCTTATGCGCTTACTGAAGCAGGGGTGGCGCATGAATTCCCTGGGGCACAGGTAGGCGCGGTGGGTACTGTTATTGGAATAAATGATAACGGATTTGCCGTACAGACAGGAAATGGCGTGTTAGCTATTACCGAGGTTCAACCGGAAAATAAAAAACGTATGAAGGCCGGTGATTTTTGCCGGGGCCATCAGCTGAAGGCGGGGATGGTATTTGATGAGCAATACACACAATCTATGTGATAAGCAAAGTACGCACAGTAAATATGGTCAATATCCGCTATATTTTCAATTAACCTTTACCGTGTTTGTCATTCTATCTTTTGCCTGGTCTACACTCATGTTTTTACTGTGGCCGGGCATGCAGGCCTTCGGTATTGGCGCGGCTATGACCGGCGAGGTTTTGCTGGCATTGTTTCCTATCGTATGCTGGGTTATGTGGGGAATCATGCTTGCGGCAGCTAAAAAGGGAATACGAATTTCACCGATAGTATTACGCATCAGTAATCGGTGGTTGTACGCTTTTTTCCCGGCGGTATTGGGGCTGGGAAAACTATGTGGTGTTGATAAGGACCGCATAAGTCAGTCTCTGATTGCTCTTATTAATCATTTGGTGGAGCTTAATTTGTATAAAGTGCCGGCAGAGAGAGTGTTGTTATTGACACCTCACTGTTTACAGCAAAGTGATTGCGTTCATAAGGTAACCACGGATGTTCATAATTGCAAGCGCTGTGGACGTTGTCAGGTTGGTGAACTGTTAGATATAGCTGATACGTACGGTTGCCACTTCGTAGTTGTGACCGGAGGGACGCTTGCACGGATGATGATAAAAAAAATACGTCCCAAAGCTATTGTAGCTATTGCCTGTGAACGTGATTTGGTAAGCGGTATGAATGATGTGTTCCCTATTCCTGTAGTAGGTGTTCTTAACGAACGACCATGTGGTCCTTGCTGTAATACGCGAGTAGATACAAAGAGGATTCAAGCAGTTGTGGAGAGATTAATTAATGGATACTAAAAAACAAGATTCGGTATTGAGGTCAGGCAACCGAGTAAATGTACGCTTGGCAGCTGTACGAGCGTTGTTGGAGATTAACCGCGATGGCGGATACGCTAATATTGTTTTACAACAATATATTAGTCAATATCATTTTACGGATGTAGATCGCCGCTTTTTTACCGAGCTCGTGTATGGTGTTATCAGACGAAGAAATTATTTGGATGCCATGATAATTAAACTGACGGGACGACCTATTAAAAAATTATCCGCCATGGTCGTAGAAATTTTACGTCTTGGGTTATATCAACTATGGTATTTAGATCGAGTCCCTCATTCGGCAGCAGTGAATGAAAGTGTAAAATTAGCACGGAAGCTTACGCGCGGATTGCATGGATTCGTTAATGGTGTCTTGCGTAATAGTGAACGCTGTCGCGAAGAATTAAGTATTGAAGCAATGGCAGACAGTGAAGCGCAGCGTTGGTCATATGTGTATAATCAACCGGAATGGTTAATACAGCGTTGGCTTAGCGAGTATGGCGAGGATACAACGTTGGGACTGTTGTCTTGGTGTAATGACAATCCGGCACTTATAGCTCGCGTCAACACCTTGAAAGCTACGCCTGAAGTGATTGTTTCTGAAATGGAGAAAGCCGGATGGCGGGTAGAACAGAGTACTAAAATACCTGAGGCGTTGCGAATTCTTAGCCATCGAGGTAGCTTAGAAGCTGCAAAATGGGTGAAAGAGGGATCAATCACTTTTATGGACGAAGCTTCTATGGCAGTAGCTTATGTTGTACAGCCAAAACCGGGAGAGAAGGTGTTGGACTGTTGCGCAGCACCGGGTGGAAAGACAATGCATATGGCTGCTTTGATGCAAAATCAAGGAGCTATTGTGGCCAATGACATTCATAGCCATAAAATCGAATTGATGAAACAAAATGCTCAGCGCTTGCATGTGTCTATCGTTTCCTTTTATGAACAGGATGCCACGACATTACCGGAATCGTATGATAATGTATTTGATAAGGTACTGGTTGATGCGCCTTGTTCGGGTCTTGGTATATTACAGAAGAAACCCGATATGCGATGGCGTAAGGAGGAAAAAGCTATTGATGCACTGCCGGAATTGCAGGGACGTATTTTAGAACGCGCTGCAAAAGCTGTAAAGACCGGTGGCCATTTGATTTATTCTACTTGTACAATCAATAAGGCTGAAAATGAGGGTGTAGTCACTGCTTTTTTAAAGGAACATCCTGAATTTATCATTGAAGATGCAGCAACATTGCTGCCTTTCGAGACTAAAGGGCCTATGGTTACTTTGATGCCACATAAAGATGAGATGGATGGCTTTTTTATAGCGCGCATGCGCAAGGAGGTTCTATGACAGAGCTGTTGGGTAAATCATTGGAGGAGCTACAGCAACTTATAACAGCTGCAGGCTTTCAGCGGTTCCGAGCAAAACAGCTGATGGATTATATTTATAAACGCTACATATTCTCTTTTGGTGATATGGCACAGTTGCCAACAGATTTACGGACATGGCTGAAGGAATACTGCGTTATCAGTTTACCGACGATTGTGACGGAGAAAACAGCACCTGACGGTAATACTAAAAAATTATTGCTAAAGCTTAGTGACGGCAGCCAAGTAGAAACCGTATTGATGAAGCAGCATTACGGCAATTCGGTGTGTGTGTCTTCACAAGTAGGTTGTGCTATGGGATGCATTTTTTGTGCTTCTACTACAGGTGGCTTGTTCCGCAATCTGGAGGTTCATGAAATCGTAGCACAGGTATTGCTGTTTGCGTACGTACTCAAAGAACGTATACATTCCATCGTTGTTATGGGGGCCGGAGAGCCTTTACAGAATTATGAAAATACAATCGGCGCTTTACGTTTTCTGCATGAAAAAGAAAGCTTTGACATTGGCTACCGGCGAATGACCTTATCTACCTGCGGCATTGTCGAAAATATTTATCTTTTGGCAGATGAAGGTATTCCGATTACGCTGGCATTATCCTTGCATGCGCCCAATGATACAATACGCCGTGAGATTATGCCCATCGGTGCATATTACGACATTAAAGATGTATTGGCTGCGGTTAAGACTTATTATGAGAAAACGGAACGACGGATTACGTTTGAATATATTTTGATAGACGGCGTGAATGCGTCTAGAGAACAGGCTCATGAGTTAGGAGCCTTGGTAAAAACCTTTCCAAATTGTAATGTTAATCTAATCCCGGTCAACGGGAACGAACATATACAGTTATTTAAACCATCGCCGCGAGCCATTGATGCTTTCAAGTCGATAGTGGCCTCCTATGGAGTAGCTGTTACAGTACGCAAGGAAATGGGAGATGCGATTCAAGCTGCTTGCGGACAGCTAAAGGTTCAGCATATGCGTCAGCAGGCAGAAAAAGCGCAAAGCGAGAAATGAGGTAAGCCTATGAAGTGTATTGGTATGAGTAAAATCGGTTTAGTGCGAAAACGAAATGAAGATAGATTTTGTATCGAGGGACCGTTTTGTATAGTCACTGATGGAATGGGAGGCTATAAAGGCGGGGAAATTGCCAGCACGCTAGCTATTGATAGTATCGCAGAAGCATTACGCCAGTTGAAGATGCCTTCGGAGGAGGCTTTGCAACATGCTGTTAGTGAAGCTAATCGAATGGTATATGAACGGGTGTTTACGGAACCTGAACTGAAGGGAATGGGAACGACAGCAGTTGTTGCCTATGAACAGTATCATACATTATACTGGGCCAATGTAGGCGATAGTCGTCTTTATTTATTTGATGAGGATGGTTTGGTGCAAATTTCCACGGATCATTCTATGGTACAAAGTTTGTATGAAGCAGGTACTTTATCAAGCGATGAAATGTTAACGCATCCGCAACGTAATATATTGACACGGGCTGTCGGTGTAGGTGCTAATGTTGATGTGGATTGTGGTCACCTATCGGTTGAATCAGGTAATCGAATTCTTCTTTGCTCAGACGGACTGACGGGGTATATTCCTCAAGACACGATAGAGGCAATGTTCAATGAGCAGTCAGATGACGAACGTTTACTGGAAGATTTAATGGCACTTGTATATGATGCAGGGGCAAAAGATAATGTAACGATTGTAGTAGGCACGATTGAGTAGGAGGCGATAGAATAATGAAAGAAGCAGATAATAGAATGCGCGGCATTATTTTAGATAATCGCTATAAAATCCTCGAAAAAATCGGAATCGGCGGCATGGCCGATGTCTACAAAGGCGAAGATGGACTGTTGGGCCGTCCGGTAGCGATTAAAATCTTACATCAAAATTTTGCAGGCGATGAAGAATTTGTGGCCCGGTTTAAACGTGAAGCGCAGGCTGCCGGTAAGCTGAGTCATCCCAATATTGTCAGTATGTACGATGTAGGGTATGATCAAGGCTATCATTACATCGTTATGGAATATGTAGAGGGAGAAACACTTAAGGAATATATAGTGCGGCATAAGCGCTTATCTATTGATAATGCGGTAAAATTCACGATTGCTATCGCCGAAGGATTGGAACATGCACATGCTATGGGTATCGTTCATTGCGATATTAAACCTCATAATGTTCTCATTACTAAGACGGGACGTGTGAAGGTAACTGATTTTGGCATTGCCAGAGCAATGAATGCCAGTAATACTGTAATGTATACGAATTCTGTTATGGGATCGGCACATTATTTATCCCCGGAACAGGCCAGCGGGAAACCCGTCAACGGAAGTACCGATATTTATTCCCTAGGCGTAGTACTATACGAAATGCTAACAGGTCGTGTACCTTATGAAGGAGATACACCTATCAGTGTTGCCTTAAAGCATGTGCGCGAACGCTTAGTTTCACCTATGCGTTATAATCCGAGTATTCCTCCCTTATTGGAAGGGGCGGTTATGAAAGCATTGGCTAAAAATCCGGAGGATCGATTTGATTCTATCACTGATATGATTAGTGACTTGCGATTGTCTCAGGGATTTGTCAATTCCAAAAGCGGTCGCATGATTCCCCATGATTTCGCAACGCAAGTATTACCGACGGTACAGGACACTACGGCTTATGAAGAACCGTTGTATGATGACGAGGGTGAAGGAAAAAATAGTAAGAAGCGCTCAATTATTGCACTGCTGTCACGATTGCCGCAAAAGTATATTCTGCTAGGATCTGTAGTGATTTTCTTGTTGGCATTTTTATGGGCCTTTTTAAGCTTTGGCAATTTCTGGAGCAATGCTACCGTAACGGTACCGAATGTAGTTGGAAAACAGGTAACGGTGGCAAAACATATTTTGGAAGATAACCATTTACGTGTATCGGTAAGTGAAGTAACTAACTCTGATGTACCGGCGGGGCAGGTCATCTCGCAGAGTCCGGAAGCCGGCGAAGAGGTTAAGGAACAGCGGACGATTCATCTCGTAGTAAGTAAAGGCGCGGGAGATCTTACGATGCCGGATATTACCGGTATGAGTCTTGATCAAGCACGGACAAAATTAAAAGATATGGGACTCATACTGGGCAAGGTTACAACAGCATCTGATGATAGCAAAGAAGATGGTGTTATCCTAATGCAAAGTCCGCCGGCTAATTCTAAAGTTAACAAGGGAACCACTATTGATGTTACAGTCAACAAAATACAGGCGAAAACGGTAACGGTTCCCAGAGTAGTGGGAATGACATTGAAAGATGCCAAAGATGCATTGGCGTCCATGGGATTATCAGTAGGGCAAATTAGTGGATCCGGTGATGATACTGCAGTAATTACCAGTCAATCCCCGTCGCCGGGCAGTAAAGTGGATGACGGTAGTTCCGTAGCATTGGCTACTGAGGCGTCTAAGCCGGCAGAGCCAACGCCGCAGACGGCTAAAGGTAGCGTAAATGTGACCGTACCGTCGGGAAAACAAAATCAAAAGGTACGTATTGTAGTTGTCGATGATAATGGATCAAAGACAATTTATGATGGAGTAAACCATCCGGGCGACCGTGTAGATAAGGACGTATCCGGCGTTGGTAAGGTACGTGTTCAGGTATACTTAGATGGTGCATTAATTCAAGATCAAGCATTGTAGGAGGTTTATGAAAACCGGAATAGTAGTAAAAAACATGAATGGTTACTTCTATGTGCAAGGTGAGGACGGTACTATCACAGAATGTAAGGTGCGAGGACGCCTCAAAAAGGGGCGTTACTCACTCCTGGTGGGTGATCGTGTCATCTATGGCAATGAAGGTACCATTGAAAATATTCTGCCGCGGCGCAATGAGTTAAAAAGGCCGCATATTGCCAATATCGATCAGGTAGTATTAGTGGTGGCAGCTCATGCGCCGGATATTAATAGTTTGCTACTGGATAAATTGCTCGTTATGATTGAACATGCAGATATTCCTTTAGTACTATGTGTCAATAAAAGCGATTTGGCAGATGAAACAACGGCAGAGATTGTAGAGCGTTACCAAAAAGTAGGATATACGGTAGTTATGACATCGACGTATACCGGCGAAGGCATCGATACATTGCGCACTATACTTGATGGTCATGTCAGTGCCTTCGCAGGACCATCCGGCGTCGGCAAGAGTAGCTTGCTCAATGCGGTGGAACCTAATTTTGCTTTTCAGACTGGTGAAGTCAGTGATAAAATAAAGCGGGGACGTCATACGACGCGTCACGCGTCATTATATGCGTTGAACGATCACTCGTTTATTATGGACACGCCGGGCTTCAGTGCCATTGACTTCAGCGATATTAGTCTGGAGCGATTGACTTCGCTGTATCCCGAGTTTATGACCTATGAGGATGGATGCAAATTCAGTCCGTGCTACCATGAGCATGAACCGGTGTGTACAGTAAAAGAAGCGGTAGAAAGCGGAATAATCCATAAAGAAAGATATGCTTCGTACTTAGCGATTCGAGAAGAAATTGTAAGTCAAAGGAAAAGGTGATAGTATGGTAAAAATTGCTCCGTCAATGTTGTCGGCTGATTTTTCGAAGTTGGCTGTCGAAATAAAAGAGATAGAAGAAGCGGGCGCTGATTTGCTTCATATAGATGTAATGGATGGCCATTTTGTACCGAATTTGACATTTGGCGCTCCGGTGGTACAAGCACTTCGAGCACATACGGCATTACCTTTTGATGTTCATCTGATGGTAACGAACCCGGAAGATTATGTAGAAAGTTTCGCTACTATCGGCGTAGAATATTTTACATTTCATGCCGAAGCAACAGCACATATGCATCGATTGATACAGACAATCAAGGAACATGGTATGAAAGCGGGAATATCTCTGAATCCGTCTACACCGGTAGCTGTATTGGAAGATATAGCAGCTGATTTGGATATGATACTCGTTATGAGTGTAAATCCCGGCTTTGGGGGACAATCCTTTATTCCTCATGCAGTGCGTAAAATTCAAAAGGCGAAAAATTTATTGGAATTTGTAGGCAATAAAGACGCGGTAGTAGAAGTTGACGGTGGCGTTAACGCTAAAACCGTAGAAGCCGTACGTAATGCAGGGGCTGATATTTTGGTAGCCGGGTCGGCCGTGTTCGGAGCTGACGATCGTAAAGCAATGATTGAGTTGCTTCGCGGGGGCAAATGAGTAAATGCACTAAGAAATTAAAAATATATAAGGTGTTAATAATACATAAAACAGGCTGTGATGCAAGGATGCATCACAGCCTGTTTGCGTATAATATAAATGTTATAATACAGATAACGTTAACGGCGATTAAATAAAAAAATAATTTGACCTACAAGTAAACTAAGATACGATAAGAGTTCACACCATTCTTTAACAATTTGGGGAGGAGAACCCAATGGTAATAAATGACCTTCGGCCGTAGTGGCAAACAGCTGCATAACAATGGCCAGTATAACTTCCGGCAAGGGGAAGCGTCGTACTTTCCAATAGGCCAGTAAATAGTAGCGGCAACGTATTATGGCCAAGAAGGAAAAAAAGGCCAGGATGCCGCAGACAATATGAATTGCGGTATAGTAAGGTAATTGCTCATGAGCTGAAAATTTATATCCTTCAATAGGATCAAAACCAAGAGGGGACAAGAAAACAGCGCCCCAACTTAGCTCTCTAAGGCACATAAACCACCAGATAAATGTAATTGCCAGAAGAAGGGCCTTGGGCACAGCATTGGCTAAAGAGAGAGAAATATCCGGTTTGGGACGAAAGACAATATATAAGGACATACAGCCGCCGATAAATAAGATAAACGCTTGAAACAGTTCGAAAGGGCCACTCTCCCAACCAAAGTATAATGGTAAATGCGGTCCTATAAAAGGTAACGCTATAAATGCGAGCCAAGTTAATGGATGCCATACCGGTCGCAGTAAATCAATTCGCATAACAAACTCCCGTAATATCTGTGAATAACAACTCATGATATAGTATTTATAATTCTTACGTAGTATAGCATAAAAGGAGAAACTATGTAAGTGTATAAAAAGATAGTATTCATGCCGGAAAATAAAAATTCAGATATATGACTGGTGTAGAGATAGGAAGCTGGACACACCTACCAAAAAAGTTGACATTTACTGGCTTTTTAGCTAAACTAAGGAATGGTACTGGAGTTTTCTGTTAAGTTTTCAGACAGGGTAAGTTGTTGTATCTGAGTAATTAGTTTGGTTAGATTGGAGGAGAGGATGAAGGACAGTATTTTAGCAGCTGCTACTGAGGAAATTCGGCTACATGGATCATCATTCCGAATGGAGGATTTAGCGCGGCGTTTGAATATTAGTAAACGAACACTATATGAAAACTTTCTCTCTAAAAATGAAATTTTGGAAAGAATTTTATCGGAAAAAGCCCGGGATTTTTATGAGCAGCATCAGGCTATTTTAGCGGATGAGCAGTTAACGTGCGCCCAAAAGCTGAAGCAGTATTTTTCTGTTAAATCGGATTTGTACAATACCCTGAACGGAGATCATTTCCGTGAAATGTTCAATTCCATCCCATATCTTGTCGATCAAGCTATGGCCACCTTTGACAAGGACTGGGATCAGCTACAGGCCTATTTGGAAACACAGAAACAGATAGGAGTTATTAAGAATATCGATATTGGTGTTCTCATCATGATGTTGCGGGGAATCGCACGATCAATTGTGTACGACAACAAACGTAATCCGGAAGAGTGCCTGCATGTTTTACCGGAAGCAATTGATATTTTATTACGTGGTATTTTAAACGAGGGAGCAGATAACGCATGAAAAAATTTCGTTATTTCGGAGTAGTGGCCGCGTTTTTGGCGGTTATGCTCGCGTTGGCAGGCTGTGGCAAGGGTCAACAGCAGCAAGGTGAGGTGGACGTCAATACCTTTAAAATAGCAGCGTCCGATACGCAAATACCGGAGTCCTTTAATGGTACGGTAATCGCACAGAATTCCGTGGCGGTACATGCTCGTGTATCCGGTCATGTGGTAGAAAAGTATGTTAAAGGTGGTCAATATGTAACTAAGGGACAGCCTTTGTATCGTTTGGACTCACGTCAATATGAAGCAGATTTGGCCAGTGCACAGGCAACAGCTGCTCGCTCGAATGCAGCCTACCAAAATGCACAGCGTGATTTACAGCGTTACGAACAATTGGCCAGTCAAGATGCGATTGCTCGCCAGACGGTAGACACACAGGCCAGCGTGGCAGAGCAAAACAAGGCGGCTTATGAAGCAAATCAAGCAGCGATTCGCATTGCCCAGGACAATGTGGAGGACACAGTAGTATATGCACCGTATGACGGTACGCTTAAAATGGATGATGTGGACTTAGGTACTTATGTTACGGCAGGTCAGACTACATTGGTTACCATCGATTCTACCAATCCGATTTTTGTTCAGTTTAGCATGAGCGAATCCGAATACCTTGATTTTATGAAGAACAAGGATATGAAAGCATTAGATGCCACCAAGGATTTACAGCTTCGTCTGGCAGACGGTACTATGTATCCGTTTACGGGCACGCTGGTGCAGGCGGCCAAAACATTGGATAACGGCACCGGTAAGCTCGTACTCAAGGCTTCCTTCCCGAATAATGACAATTTATTGTTGCCGAATATGTATGCTACGGTTATTTCTCCGGGGGATATTATCAAAGATGCGATCCTGGTTCCGACGAAGGCTTTGGTTCAGGTATTGGATAAGAGCTTTGTAATGGTGGTAGGCGAAAACGGCATGGTTGAACAGGTACCGGTAGAAACCGGTGGCACACAGGGCGTATATACCATCGTCAAGAGTGGTTTGAAACCGGGTATGGATGTTATCGTAGACGGCCTTACCAAGGTGCGTACCGGCATGAAGGTCAATGCGCATGCTATTACTAAAGAACAAATTGAAGTGAATAAATAGGGGGGATATCGTGTCGAAATTTTTTATTAGCCGACCGATATTTGCCATTGTTATATCATTGATTATTACCTTGGTAGGGTTGTTGGCTATGTTTACCCTGCCGGTTGCTCGATATCCGCAGATTACACCACCGCAAGTTCGTGTATCGGCGGCATATACGGGGGCTTCGGCGCAAGTAGTCAGTGATACAGTGGCATCGGTTATTGAAAGTCAGATTATTGGTGTTCAAAATATGGATTACATGGTATCCACCAGTACGAGTAATGGTACCTATTCATTGACTGTTCAGTTTGACCAAGGCACCGATGCGGATATGGATACGGTTAATACACAAAACCGTGTGCAGCGTGCGTTGGCACAGTTGCCGACTGAAGTACAGACATTGGGTGTAACCACGACAAAATCTACCGGTGATATGGCCTTGGTATTTTCGTTGAAATCACCGAACGGTACCTATGATCAGACATTCTTAAAGAACTATGCATCCAACTATATGATGGATGAAATTAAGTCGGTAAACGGTGTCGGTAGTGTACAGGAATTTGGTTCCGACTTTGCAATGCGTATTTGGTTGGATCCGGCAAAAATGTCCCAGTTGGGCGTGACGGTAACGGATGTAACCTCGGCTATTCAGGCGCAAAATAAACAGGCGGCGGCAGGTACTATCGGTGCCGATCCGACGCCTATAGAACAGCAGCGTACGATGCCTATTACCGTACAGGGACGTTTAATCAGTCCTACGGAATTTGGAAACATTATTGTTAAGAAGGATGTAAACGGCAATCTTCTTCATTTGAGGGATATTGCAAAAATTAATTTGGGTTCCAAGGATTACAGTATCACTGCTAAAAGTGATGGCAAACCGGTTGCGGTGTTTGCCGTATCGCTTACCAATGATGCGAATGCAATTAAAACAATCGGAGCTATCAAAAAAATCTTGGAAGAACAGGCAAAGAGCCTACCGCCTGATATGGAATACAGCGTTATCGTTGATAATACCATGTTTGTATCGGCGTCAATCGAAGAAGTTATTCATACCTTCATAGAAGCGTTGATTTTGGTTGCCTTGATTGTATATATTTTCCTTCAGTCTTGGCGGTCTACGATTATCCCGATGATTGCGGTGCCGGTATCCTTGCTGGGTACCTTTGCGGCATTTGAAGTCTTGGACTTTACCATTAATACATTGACCTTGTTTGCTATGGTACTGGCAATCGGTCTTGTCGTCGATGATGCTATCGTTGTTATTGAAGCCGTGGAATATGAAATGAAGGTTAACGGTCTTCATCCAAAAGAAGCGGCTTTGGCTGCTATGAAAAATGTACAAGGGCCAGTTATAGGTATTGCCTTTGTATTGGTATCCGTATTCGTACCGGTGTCCTTTATGGGTGGTATGACAGGGATACTGTATAAGCAGTTTGCCTTGACCATTGCAGTGTCGGTAGTTATTTCTGCTTTCATTGCGTTGACATTGACACCGGCTTTGTGTGCGACTATGTTGAAACCGCATGTGCCGGGGGCACAATCTAATTGGCTATCTAGAACATTGGATCGCTTCAATGAATTGCTGGAACGTTTCAGTGACTGGTATGGCTTCCAGTTGGCTAAATTAGCTCGTAAATTATGGCTCACGGTGTTGGCATTGATTGCTTTCGTAGCAATTGCAGCAGGTGTATTCCGTGTCTTGCCGACTTCCTTCGTGCCGGCTGAAGATAACGGTTACTTCATGATGGCTATTAATCTGCCGCCGGGGGCTTCGTCCAGCCGTACTATGCAGGTGATTCAGGATGTAAGCAACTTCTTACAGAATGATTCGGATATTACGGAAGTTGCCGGCGTATCAGGCTTTGATATCTTGTCCAACGCACAGCAATCCAGCTCTGGCGTTATGTTTGCCACCTTAGCTGATTGGAGTCACCGTAAAGGTCCAACGCAAGGTGTAGAAGCAAAAATCGGTAAAGTGTTTGGCTTTGCGGCGCATGAACCGCAGGCAACAATTTTGGCTTTGAATCCACCACCAATTCCGGGGCTAGGCAGTTCCGGCGGTTTCACGATGTATCTTGTAAATAAGGTTGGTGATTCACCGGCGAAGATGATGACAGTGGCCAATTCCTTCTTGGCAGAAGCGCGCAAGAGTCCGGTGTTTGCTTCGGTGTATACAACCTATAACGATTCTACGCCGACATATAACTTTGATGTTAACCGCGATAAAGCTGCCCGCGATGGTGTATCGGTGGCCGATATTTACACGGCGTTACAGGGCTTCTATGGTGGTATTCAGGTAAATGATTTTAATGAGTTTGGTAAAAACTATAAGGTAATGATTCAGGCGGATGAAAAATATCGCGTTTCGCCGGAAATGAATCATTTCATCTATGTGCGCAATAGCGCCGGCAATATGGTATCGGTTGATACGTATATTATGCCTAAGCCGACAACATCGGCTGCGACGATTACTCGCTTTAACAACTATCCGGCTGTTAAAATCGGGGGATCACAGAATCAAGGCTACAGCTCCGGTGATGCTATCAATGCGTTGAAAGCAGCAGCGGCAGTGACTTTACCACAAGGGTATACGTATGACTGGGCCGATCAATCACGTGAGGAAGTTAAATCCGGTTCCCAAACAATTCTTATTTTGGGTATGGGGATTATCTTCGTATTCTTAGTATTGGCTGCTTTGTATGAATCATGGAAGGTGCCGTTCGCTGTACTCTTCTCTATTCCCTCGGGGATTATGGGTGCTGCGCTGGTACCATATCTCTTAAACTTTACGGGACGATACAACTTGGCTAATGATATTTATCTGCAGATTGGCTTGTTAACATTGGTTGGGTTGGCTGCTAAAAATGCTATTTTGATTATCGAATATGCTAAGATTCGTGTGGAAGAACGTGGTATGCGTATTGTCGATGCAGCTATCGAGGCTGCAAAGATTCGTCTTCGTCCGATTTTGATGACCTCCTTGGCATTTATTCTCGGATGTATACCGCTGGCTATTTCTTCCGGTGCTGGTGCGGGTGCTCGCGTATCGATGGGGATTACCGTAGTTGCCGGTATGACCGCGGCAACAGCATTTGGTATCTTTGTTATTCCAATGCTCTTCATTATGATTGAAAAGCTTGGCTTCGGTAAGAAAAAATAAATCGTAGTTTGTAAAACAGGTGGGATTTAATTAATAAAATCCCACCTGTTTTGTTATATAAGGTATGTTATAGGTAATCTGTTTATGGTATAATATGAAAGACACAAAACCAATCGGTTCAACAGTTTATAACGAGGTGATACACATGAGTGAAAAGGTTATTGTAACCGGTCATAAAAGCCCTGATACAGATTCGTTCTGTTCCGCATTGGGCTATGCAAATTTAAAAAATCAGTTAGGAATTCCGGCAAGAGCTATTTGCGCGGGTCCGGCAAATAAAGAAACCACATTTGTTTTAAATTATTTTGGTGTGGAACATCCGGAAATTGTAACGAGCTTTGCTGTTCGCATTAAAGATGTGATGGAAGCAGTACCGGCCGTTGATGCCGACGCAGATTTGAAAGCAGTATTGGCTTGGCGTCGCGAACACGATATGAATCGTATTCCGGTAGTAAAGGATGGTAAGTACATTGGCCTTATCATGCCGAAAAAATTAATCGATGCGTTGGAAAATGCCTGGGAAGGTAAAGGCGCAGCTAAGGCGGGCGACATTGCTTCGGCGACAAAATGCCAGATTATTTCTCCTGACTTAAAGCTTCGTGAATTTGATCGCGGTCATACCGGTGCATATCCCGTAGTTGATGGTGATACGTATCTGGGGATGGTACGTGCCGGCGTGGAAGCCCCGAAGGACAAACAGAAGGTAATCCTGATTGACCATAATGAAAAGGTTCAGATTATCGATGACATCGAAGATGCGGAAATCATCGAAAACATCGATCATCACCGTATTGGTGGTTTGACGACGGAAAATCCGATTTTTATCCACTATGAACCGGTAGGTTGCTCCTGTACAATTGTTGCCAACATGTACTGGCAGTACAATCAGGAAATTCCGCAGCAGATTGCAGGTCTCTTGTTGTCGGCCATCATTTCCGATACCGTACTTTTCCGTTCGCCTACCTGTACTCCGAAGGATGTGGAAACGGCTAAGCGCTTGGCAGAAATTGCCGGTGTTGACTTGGAAGCCTATGGCCTTGAAATGTTAAAAGCCGGTGCGGATGTGTCTGATTTCTCCGATGAAAAAATCGTTCGCACGGATATGAAAGAATTTACTGCCAATGGTCAGGTTATTAGTATCGGTCAGTTGACTACCATGGATGCTGCCGATGTGTTGAAGCGTAAAGCTGATTTATTAAAAGCCTTGGAAGAATTGCGGACTAGTAACGGATATGCTGCTTCGTACATCATGGTAACGGATATCTTGAAGGAAAGTACCAACTTACTGTATGCCGGTGATGTAGACGGTGTGGTTAAAGCTGCTTTCAGTCAAGAACCAAAAGAACAGGAAGTATTCCTTGAAAAAACATTATCCCGTAAAAAACAGATTGTACCTCCGATTTTGGGCGCAATGAAATAAGACAGGATGATAGACAGACAAAAACGTTGCGTATTGCAACGTTTTTGTTATTGTATGGCCTTCTTGGGCGTTGGTGATGACGATGTATATATTACAGATGGATGTTAGGTGACAATTCCTGAGGGGCCATAATTAAGAAAGGATGGGTATGGAGACGTTACTGGATGGATTGAATAAAGAACAGCGCATAGCTGTGGAAACCACGGAAGGCCCGTTACTTATCGTAGCCGGTGCCGGTTCGGGAAAAACACGAGTGCTTACATACCGTATCGCACATTTATTGGATAAAGGAGTTAGCCCTTTTGAGATTTTGGCAATTACGTTTACCAATAAAGCAGCCAAAGAAATGAAAAGCCGTGTAGAAGATTTGGTAGGACCGGTAGCCGATAGAATTTGGTTAAGTACGTTTCATTCGTTTTGTGCCAAGCTATTACGGTTTGAGCTGGATAATTATTTAGGATACAGTAAAAATTTTACTATTTATGATACCGGTGATTCGCAGGTAGTGATAAAAGCAGCGTTAAAGGCGTTGAATTTAGATGACAAGTATTATCCGGTAGGTGCCATGCAGTCACACATTTCAGATGCGAAGAACCGTTTATTATTTGCATCCGAATTCAGACGTACCGCCAAGGATTTCTATGCGCAAAAAGTGGCGGATGTATATGAATACTATGAACGGGAGCTACGCAAGAACAATGCTCTTGATTTTGATGATTTGCTGCTGGTTGCGGTTAAGCTGCTACAAACTAATGCATCGGTACAGGATAAATACAGTCATCGCTTCCGTTATATCATGATTGATGAATATCAAGATACGAACCATGCACAATATGTGTTGGCGCGTTTGTTGGCTTCACAGTGGAATAATATATGCGTTGTCGGTGATGCGGACCAGAGTATTTATGCTTGGCGCGGAGCGGATATTCAAAATATTTTAGACTTTGAAAAAGATTATCCGCAATGCACGACTATTAAATTAGAACAAAACTATCGGTCAACCAAGACGATTTTGGAGGCAGCCAATGCGGTTATTGATAATAATGAAGGTCGCCCGGAAAAAAATCTGTGGACCGAACAAGAAGATGGCGTAAAGATTAAACACTTTACGGCACAAAGCGAACGAGAAGAAGCGGCTTTTATCAGTGAGACTATGTACAAACAGCATGAGTTAAACAACGTACCTTACGGGGATATGGCCATTCTATATCGTACTAATGCGCAATCGCGCGTATTGGAAGAAGGTTTGATCAAACGAGCGATTCCTTACACTATGGTAGGGGGGACCAAATTCTACGATCGCAAGGAAATCAAAGATGTCTTGGCATATTTAAAGGTACTCTTTAATCCTTTCGATGATTTGAGTTTATTGCGTATTATTAACGTGCCGAAACGAAGTATCGGAGCAACCACTGTTAGCAAGCTACAAAGCTATGCACAAGATACGGGAAGCTCCTTATTTATGACGCTGACGCAGTTACACAATATCCCTACGATAAAGGGAAAGACAAAGGAACGGTTGGAAGAGTTCGGCGTACTGATTTTCGGCTTGGTGGCTTCCATGAATGAGATGAACGTACTGGAATTGTTGGAAGCGATTTTGGATCAAACCGGTTACATGAAGGAATTGGAAGACAGTACAGATCCGCAAGACGAAGCGCGCATCGAAAATATCGGTGAATTACTGTCGGTGGCCAAGGAATTTATGGATGCTAATCCAACTGGGACAGTGCAAGACTTTTTAGAGCAGGTAGCACTGGTGAATGATGTGGATTCCTTTGAACAAGTAGACTCAAAAGTAACGTTGATGACTCTTCACTCGGCAAAAGGGCTGGAATTTCCTGTTGTTTTCTTGGCCGGTCTCGAAGAAGGATTATTTCCCCACAGCCGTACGCTTATGAATCCCGAAGAGATTGAAGAAGAACGACGGCTTTGTTATGTGGGAATTACACGGGCAGAACGCGAGTTATATGTATCCAATGCGACCACACGCACTGTATTCGGTAAGACGGCAGGCTATTTGCCATCGCGCTTTTTAAAGGAAATACCGCAGGAGCTCATTGAAGAGCTGCGGGCGAAGGCAAAGCGTCCGGAAATGACAGAACGTCGTATACCACCGCATATGTCTGTTATGTCACGACCGGTGACCAAACCGATTGTGCGTAATCCACAGGTAGAAAATTGGCAGGTCGGTGATGTAGCCATGCATACGAAGTGGGGTAAAGGCAAGGTGTTGGCATTACAAGGTGAAGGTGCCGGTTTGAAACTAAAAATAGAATTTCCTACACAAGGAATTCGCATTTTGATGGCGAAATTTGCGCCGATTAAACGATTGGAAGAATAAAACTTTTTAATCATTGCTCACTCTCGATACATGCTTTAGGAAATAAACGTAAATAGCTTGGTACTATAGCATAGATTGGAGTGCGAGTAGACAGAGGAGTAAATCATGGCAACGAAAGAAAATGATATAGCTCTTACCATTCATACCTTACAAAAAGAGCTGGCACATCATGCCTATTTATATTATGTAAAGAACGCGCCGGTATTACAGGACTATGAATATGATAAATTATATCGAGAGTTAGTAGATCTTGAAACAGCACATCCTGAATACATTACCCCCTATTCGCCGACGCAGCGCGTAGGAGCAAAGGTAGAAGGCGATTTTCCTAAGGTGCCTCACGGACGACCGATGCTCAGTTTGGGCAATGTGTTTAATGAAGCAGAAGTGAGAGCTTTTGACGAACGCGTTACGCGTGAGTTGGGACATCGTCCGACATATGTGGTGGAATTAAAAATTGATGGCTTAGCGGTTAATTTGCATTATGAAAATGGCGTGCTTGTCCAGGCGGTCACACGAGGCGACGGACGAGTAGGTGAAGATGTTACGGCCAATGTACGTACGATTCAATCCATTCCTCTGTTTATCGAAGAGGCACCGCCGTATATTGAAATTCGTGGTGAAGCCTATATGCCACATAAGGAGTTTAAACGAATCAATGAAGCTCGTGATGAAGAAGGTCTACCTGTATTTGTAAATCCTCGGAATGCAGCGGCAGGCTCCTTGCGGCAACAAGATCCGGCTATTACGGCAGATCGTAATCTAGATTTTTTTGCGTATGCTATCGGTGCCGTGGAGGATAGCCCGATTCATAGCCAAGCGGAGTTGCTGGCTACCTTGGAGACATATCGATTCCATGTGAATGAAAATTATAAGCTGTGTGATTCGATTGATGAAGTGATTGCACAAATTAAGTATTGGGATGAAGCACGTCATCAACTGCCCTATGACACGGACGGAATGGTTATAAAAGTGAATGACTTTGCCGATCAAGACATATTGGGAGCTACGGTAAAAGATCCGCGTTGGGCTACGGCATATAAGTATCCGCCGGAAGAAGTGGAAACGATTGTGGAGGATATTACCTTAAACGTAGGACGCACGGGAGTATTGACACCGACGGCAGAATTAAAACCGGTATTTGTATCCGGCACAAATGTGGCAAGAGCTACATTACACAATGAGGATTTTATTAAGGAAAAGGACATCCGTATTGGCGATCATGTGTTGGTACATAAAGCAGCAGAAATCATTCCGGAGGTCATCCGTGTTCTGAAAGACAAACGCACCGGTAAAGAGAAGGTTTTCATGATGCCTTCGCAGTGTCCCGTATGTGAATCGCCAACGGCACGCAAGGATGATGAAGTAGCGGTACGTTGTACCAATCCGCATTGTCCGGCGATTGAAAAAGAAAAAATTATTCACTTTGCTTCACGGGATGCGATGAATATTGATGGCTTGGGACCGAGTATCGTAGAAAGTCTAATTCGATATCGCTTGATAACAACCGTGGTTGATTTGTATCACCTTACGGAAGAACAGCTAGTGACGATGGAGAGAATGGGCACGAAGTCGGCACAAAATCTTTTGAAAGCTATTGAAGATTCCAAATCCCGCGGCTTGGGACGGGTGTTGTTCGCGTTGGGTATCCGACTTATCGGTGCCAAAGCGGGGCAAACCATTGCGGCGCACTTTCCGAGTATGGAAGCCCTTAAAGTGGCAACCTTTGAAGAGTTGACGGCGGTGGCCGAAATAGGACCGACAATGGCAGACAGCATTATCGGGTATTTAAACGATGAGCATAATATGGCGTTGATTGAAGGTCTGGCAGCGGCCGGTGTGGTGATGACGGAAGAGAAAACCGAACCGGGCGGAGATGAATTAGCCGGAGAAATTATTGTACTCACCGGTAAGCTGGCCTCTATGGGTCGCAGTGAAGCAGGTAAAATTTTAAGTGATCACGGCGCTAAGATTACAGGCTCCGTAAGTAAGAAGACAACGCTGGTCATAGCCGGTGAAGACAGTGGCAGTAAACTAGCCAAAGCCAACGAATTAGGCATCAGAGTTATCAACGAAGAAGAATTTCTCGCACTTATTGCGGGATGGCGTGATTAAACGCTTTCTTTTTGCTATAATGTAACAATGAAAGGAAGTGGACCTATGAAAATCAACCGCGAGGAAATAAAAAATATTGCACTCCTATCGCGTCTTGAAGTGCCGGAAGAACGAATGGCACAAATGGAAAAGGCGCTTAACGATGTATTACAATATGTGGAAGAGTTGGAAGAACTCGATTTAACGGATGTCGAACCGATGGCACATGCCGTACAGGTGCAAAACGTATTCCGTAAGGACGAAGTAAAGCCGTCGCTTGATCGTAAGCTGGCCTTACAAAATGCTCCTGAAGAAGATAACGGGTATTTCAAAGTACCGCGTGTAATTCAAGAGTAGGAGGAAGAACTGTGACAATTCATGAACTTCATGCTAAATTGATGGCAAAAGAATTATCCGCTGTCGAATTGACGAAGGCGGTTATTGCTCATAAAGAAAAGGTAGAGCCTACCGTTCACGCCTATTTGTCGGATTCTCACGAAGAAGCATTGGCGACGGCAGAAGCCGTGGACAAGAAAATTGCAGCCGGTGAAGAAATTTCCATGTTGGCCGGTATTCCGGGGGCTGTTAAAGATAATATTTGCATTCAGGGACAACGAGCTACTTGTGCATCTAAAATGCTGGAAAATTTTGTTCCTCCGTACAATGCAACGGTTATTGAAAAATTGCAATCCCAAGATTTTGTTAGCTTGGGAAAATTAAACATGGATGAATTTGCTATGGGCGGCTCTACCGAAAATTCGGCATTGGCAAAAACCAGCAATCCATGGAATGCAGACTATGTACCGGGTGGATCTTCCGGCGGTAGTGCAGCGGCGGTAGCCAGTGGCAGTGCAGTGTGGAGTCTAGGCTCCGATACAGGCGGATCCATTCGTCAGCCGGGATCCTATTGTGGTGTAGTCGGTTTGAAACCGACATACGGTAATATTTCTCGCTATGGCTTGATTGCTTTCGCGTCGTCGTTGGATCAGATTGGACCGTTGACAAGAGATGTAACTGATGCGGCTATTGTACTTAATGCTATTGCCGGTCATGACCATCGCGACTCTACATCAATTGCCGGTGAACGACCGGATTACACAAAATCCTTGGTACGCGATGTAAAAGGTCTTCGTATCGGTATGCCGAAAGAATTTTTCGGTGACGGTCTTAATGCAGATGTGCGTAAGGTAATTGAAGAAGCGGCCGATACATATCGTAAGATGGGGGCAGAGATTGTAGAAGTCAGCTTGCCTACTTCTAAATATGCATTGTCTGCGTACTATATTATTGCATTGGCAGAAGCCAGCTCGAACTTAGCCCGTTATGACGGCGTAAGTTTTGGTATGCGTGTGGATGCGGATAACTTGGTGGAAATGTCGACAAAAACGAGAACGGCCGGTTTCGGTGACGAAGTACAACGCCGTATCTTGCTCGGTACCTATGTACTTAGCTCCGGCTATTATGATGCCTATTATTTGAAGGCCTTGAAAGCACGTCGTCTTATCAAAAATGAATTTGACAGTGCCTTTGAACAGGTGGATGTTCTCTTAACGCCGACGGCACCGAATACAGCTTTCAAATTTGGAGAAAAGACGGATGATCCGTTGTCCATGTATTTAGAAGATATTTGTACTGTACCGGTTAACTTAGCCGGCATCCCGGGCATTAGTGTACCGGCAGGCTTCGGCTCCAACGGTATGCCTATCGGCATGCAGCTGTTGGCACCGACTATGGGTGAAGAAGTATTGCTCAGAGCTGCCTATAGCTTTGAACAGGAACGACCGGAATGCAATAAAATCGCACCTATCGGGGAGGTAACTCTATGAAATATGAAACAGTCGTAGGCCTCGAGGTCCATACGGAGTTAAAAACTAAATCTAAAATTTTCTGCGGTTGTACTACGGAATTCGGCGGCGACCAAAACACCCACGTATGTCCGGTGTGCTTGGGTTTACCCGGTGTGTTGCCAGTTCTTAATGAAAAAGTATTAGAATATGCCATTAAAGTAGGTTTGGCATTGAATTGCGATATTTTACCGTTCAGTAAATTTGACCGTAAAAATTATTACTATCCTGACTTGCCGAAAAATTTCCAAACTTCACAGTATGATCTGCCGATTTGTTTAAACGGTCATTTGGATATTGAAGTAGGAGGAGAAACGAAACGAATTCGTATCACCCGTATTCACATGGAAGAAGATGCCGGTAAGTTGGTACATAGTGGTAGTACTATCAGTACGTCCGACTCCTCTAATGTAGACTACAATCGTACCGGTGTGCCACTTTTGGAAATCGTATCCGAACCGGATATTCGCTCCGGTGAAGAAGCGCGTGCGTATGTAGAAAAATTACGTTCCATTTTAAAATACTTGGACGTATCCGATGTACGCATGGAAGAAGGCAGTCTCCGTTGTGATGCCAATATTTCTATCCGACTCATGGGGGAAGAAAAATTAGGCACCAAAACAGAAATTAAAAATATGAACTCCCTTACAGCGTTACAAAAAGGGATTGAATACGAAGCACTTCGTCAAGCAGAAGCTTTGGAAGACGGTGAAGCTATCGTTCAGGAAACGCGTACCTGGGATGATAGTAAGGGCATGACTTTATCTATGCGTAAAAAAGAAAAAGAAAACGATTACCGTTACTTCCCGGAACCGGATTTGGTACCGATTGTTGTATCGCCGGAACAGGTAGAAGCGGCCCGTCAAAGCTTACCGGAATTGCCGGACGCTAAGCAGGCTCGCTTTATGAAAGAATATGGCTTAAACGATGAAGACAGTCGTATATTGACGGCTCTTCGCGAAACGGCCGACTACTTGGATGCGACCGTAAAAGCAGGGGCTGATGCTAAAACAGCAGCGAACTGGATGCTCGGTGATTTGTCCAAGATGGTTAACGAAAACAATCTAACCTTTGATAAAGCACCGGTAACACCGGATATGCTGGCAGGGATGATTGCGCTGATTAATAAAGGAACGATTTCCGGTAAAATTGCTAAGAAAGTAATTGTTGGCATGTGGGATACCGGTAAAAAGGCGGATGTTATCGTTGAGGAACAGGGCCTTGTACAAATTACCGATACCGGTGCTATCGAAGAAATCGTAAAACAGGTTATCGCAGATAATCCAAAACCTGTAGAAGATGTGAAGAGTGGTAACGGTAAAGCTATCGGCTTCTTGGTTGGTCAAGTTATGAAGGCTAGCAAGGGACGTGCTAATCCGGGAATGGTAAATCAGTTGCTTCAAAAGTATTTGAAGGACTAATATAACAATAGCCAAACTGATAGGAGTGATAACTATGGACGAAACAAATAGACAGGAACGCCCGCGTATTACTACGGTATTAACGGACGAGGAACGCCGTAGTTTTCAAGGCATGACTATCGATGAAGATGGACAAGAAACAAAGGGATCCGACATGAATTCCGAAGGAAATCCGTTTACTGAGGGGCGTTTTTCACAAGGCACAGGGATGCCCGGCATTAAGGTATATACATGGTCTTCGCTGGGGTGGAAGGGAAAACTTATCTTAGCGCTGGTCGTATGTATAGTATTAGCGATTGTTGTTTTCTTTGGCAGTATTTTCCTTATCGGCTTTGGTATTATTGCCGGACTGGCAGCTATAGTGACGCTGTTGCGAATTGTGTATCGTATGCTATCATCGTAAGGATATATAGCGGCGACATAGTGTGATAGCATGGAAGATACTTCTTTTGGCTATAGCTTATGACAGTAGGGGCATTTGATTTATAGAAATAGAATATAAAAAGGCTTCGGTCTCTGTATATGCGGAGAACGAAGCCTTTTTTGATTATAGTATGAAATAGGTAAACACCAACAGGTATTTACCCATGGTAGTAAGCTAAATTATTTGTATGGATTATTTACTCCGGTCATTTACTCGGATTACTTACTTAAACTATTTAACGGTAGGAGCGGAAGTATCTTTTATGAGATAACTAAACAGCAAAGCAATTACACAGACTACGTTAAGGCAGAGCCAAGCCGTTTGCAAGCCGTAGATGTCGGCAGCCTTTCCCACAAGCGGAGCAACCATACCACCTAGGGTAATGCCGAGCCCCAAGGTAATGCCGGAGGCAAAGCCAATACTTTTGGCAAGGTACTGCTGACCTAATACGACGATAGGGCTGTACTGTGCAAAAACGCCAACGCTAAGCGGAATGAGTAGTACCATGGAAAGCCAGTAATAGTTACTGGTCGTAAAGGCAATCATAATGGGGACTAACAGAATGTAGCAATAGCGAATGACTTTTACAAAACCAATCTTATCGGAGAGAATCCCACCGAGGAGAGTAACTATGGTACCGAGGAAGAAGAACACCGACAGTGCGAAGTTCCCGGATGCCGTACTTTGCTGCAAATGGGTAATCCAATAAATAGGAATAAATGTATTTAATACAGCAAAATTAATCGAGCGTGCAGCGATAATGACAAAGAGGCGAAAGAAGCTTTTCCAGTCATTTACGGCAGAGGCATCGGCTAAACGCTGTGCATTGGTAGACGCTACCGAGGCTTGGCGATGGCGTGGTGCCATTACAAGATATATCAATGCCATGGAAACGGTGAGAACGGCAAAGATGATAAGACCGTGAGGACCGACGATGTAGGCGATGCCTGCCAGAATAGGTCCCACGGCGAAACCACCGTTTCCGCCTACGGAAAAATACCCCATGGCACGTCCCTTTTGAGGTCCGGAAATACGATTGACCCAGCGAGCTGCTTCGGGATGGAAAATAGCAGAGCCGATACCGGCCATCATAGAAAAAAAGAGAAGGGCCATGTAACTGTCTACAAAGCCGAGGGCAGCGATACTGCATCCGGCAATGACCATGCCCAAGGGAATAAAGAGATGCGTAGAACGTTTGTCGGCTAAGTAACCGAAGAGCGGCTGCGCCACAGAAGCAAGTGCTGTGTTGGCAAACATAATAGCAGCTGCTTTTTCATAGTTTAAACCGTAAAGTGTCATGAAGAGTGGCAACAAAGCAGCCAGTGATCCCTGGGCTGTATCATTCATAAGGTGACACAGTCCCGGAAAATACGTTAAAAATCGATTCGGTGTTTCCTGCGGTGCCCGACTGCTGTAGGCCGAAGCAGATGAATTCATTGTAACACGTCCTTTCACACGTAAAGCGTATAGAGAATAGTATGAAATATATCGTAGTAGTATTCTTTATATTGTGATTTTATCACATAAATTATAAGGTACACTAGCGAAATAACGTCATATTTTCCTCGTGCGTTCCGCAAGCAGTTAGCAGAGTACCGACAAGATATGTAATGTTTTGTAAGTACGGTAATAAATATGATATAATGCTAGAGTATAAGCCGGTGGAATGAACCACTCGATGAAGTCTGTGTGTATCACAGGAGAGATGAAGAGGTATCGATGAATATACTATTGACCACACTAAATGCAAAATATATACATTCATCCTTGGCGTTACGGTATTTGCGCGCCTACGGACGAACCAAAGGGCAGGCATATGACATAGTAGAATATACTATTAATATGCCTGTTCTTAGCATACTTGCAGATATAACGGAGCACCGTCCCGATGTGGTAGGCTTTGCTTGCTATATTTGGAATATTGATATGACATTACATGTGGCAAGCCTTATCAAGGAAGTGGCCCCTAAAACGCGTATTGTCTTGGGCGGACCGGAAGTCAGCTATACCGCCGAGACCGTTATGGCGGAGCATCCTTACGTGGATTATATTGTGCAAGGTGAAGGGGAAGAAGCGTTTACAGCTCTTACGCAGGCTTTGCAAGACGGAAGAACTGCAGAGGACATAACAATTGTCGGCGTACTGGGACGTACTGAGGACGGACGATTGGTTGGTTCCCGAGACATTGCGGAAGTAGCCGACTTGAGCACCATTCCTTTTCCTTACGACGAAAGTGATATGAATGAGTTGACTCATAAAATTATGTATTACGAATCATCTCGCGGTTGTCCTTTTAGTTGTCAGTATTGTTTATCCGGTAATCGTAATACGGTACGCTTTTTTCCGTTGCAGCGAACATTACAGGAGCTTCAGTGGTTTGTAGACCATGAGGTCAAGCAAATTAAATTTGTGGATCGCACTTTCAATTGTGCGCCGCATCATCACATTCCCATTATGGAGTGGATTCATGCTGCGGACACAGCTACGAATTTTCATTTAGAAATGGAAGCTGTGCTCATGGGGGACCGTGAGGTGGAGCTTCTGAGTACGGCACCGAAGGGGCGTATGCAAATCGAAGTCGGAGTGCAAAGTACTCACGAACCGACGTTGGCAGCTATTTGTCGACATAATGACTGGTCGCACATTCAAAATGTCATCCGTCCGATTATTGCGGCAGGACGAACACATGTGCATATGGATCTTATTATTGGTTTGCCCCATGAAGATTATGAACGGTTCGGACAGTCTTTTGATGATTTGTTTTCCCTACAGCCCCATGCGTTGCAGTTAGGCTTTTTAAAGCTGCTGCGCGGCTCCGGTGTCAGTCGTATGGATGCGTATGACTATCGCTATGATCCGAAAGCACCGTATGAGGTGTTAGCAACACATGTATTGCCTTATGAAAACATACGGTTTCTCAAACATTTCGAAGATGTATTCGAGCATTTTTATAACAGTGAACGATTGCGCCGTACCTTTACCTATGTAGGGCAAACAATTTTACAACGCGGCGAAAGTGCGTTCCGTTATTTTGAAAATATGACGCAGGAATGGCTGGCCGCAGGAAATGACAAGCGGAAATTAAACGATCGTAATCAACTGGCGTTCTTACATAATTTTTTTAAGAAGCGACATGATACGATTGCCATGGAGTTATTAGGCGTGGATACCCTATATGCATACAAGGGACGTTTGCGTGATGAAGCAATCGGTTTGCCGCCGCCTCGCAAGGAAGAGTTAAAAGCGAGCGAAGCGTTTTGGCGTGATGAAGCGAGCGTACGTCGGTACATACCGGAGTATTCCTTTAATGAGTGGCGCCGCATCAGACATACCTATGCGGAAGTAACATTGCAACGGGAAACGGCTAAGATCCTGGGGGTTGACAGTACAACTCCGACGGTAACGCTTATTATAGATGTAGAAGAACGGGTGGCCCCATTTGTACGACCGGAGGTGAGTTGATGGGAGATACGACAAAGCCGAAACGATATCGGGCATATTCGGCATTTCTAAAGGAGAAATACGGCGAGAAAGTATATAAATTACCGGTGGCTCTGCCTTTAACCTGTCCAAATCGTGATGGTTCGGCCGGTGTGGGCGGTTGTGTATTCTGCGGTGAAATCGGTGCCGGTTACGAGAATCGACCGGCCAGTATGACTATTCGTCAACAGCTGGAAGAAAATATTGCTCATATTGCGCCTAAATACAAGGCGTATAAATATATTCCTTATTATCAGAATTTCAGTAACACCTATGTGGAGCCGGAACGCTTTCGTGCATACATGGAGGCCGGCTGCATCGATACAACCGTAGGTTTGGCTATTGCTACCAGACCGGATTGCATTAACGATGTATATTTAGACATCTTGCAAGACATTAAAGAACGATACGGTGTAGATATTTATTTGGAATACGGGTTACAGACAGTAAATTACCGTACCTTACAAACGATTAATCGCGGTCACGGTATGGCTGAATTTATCGATGCCGTGCTACGAACCAAACGCTATGGTTTTGATGTGTGTGCGCATATGATTTTAAATCTTCCTTGGGATGATGAAACGGATACCATAGAAGGAGCGCGTATACTTTCCGCTTTAGGCGTTGATCAGGTAAAGCTTCATGCGCTGTATATCGTAAAGAATACCCTTATGACCAAGTGGTATGAGAATAAAGAGTTCACGCTTATTTCTGCGGAAGAATACATTGACCGCGTGATTTCCTTCCTGAGAAATTTGGATGAGCGTATTGTGTTGCAGCGTTTAGTAGGTCGTGCGCCGGAGGAAAATACCCTGTTCACCAATTGGTCTATGGGGTGGTGGCGTATTCAAGAGGAAATCGAACGACGCATGGAAGAAGAACAGGTACGCCAAGGCGATTTATGTGACTATTTGAACGGCCGTGCGGTACGAAAATTTTTAAAATAAGGAGATACGTACATGAGTGAACGTATATTTACATTTCCTAAGTACGAATGGGCAGCTCCGATTTTGGGCTATCAGGATAAGCATTTAAAATTATTGGTAGAGGAATTTCCCTGTCATGTAGTAAGCCGCGGCGATACATTACAGCTTACCGGTGAAGAAACAGTGTTGGATCAATTTGTACGGGTGCTGGAAGAACTGGTGTTTTTATATAAGGAAAGCGGTCAGGTGTCTGAGCAGCAGGTAAAGATGGCAGCGACCATGGTAAAAAAAGGCAAAGCGGATACTGTACATGCTATGTTTGACGATACATTGAACGTAACCATGAAGGGCAGGACGATTACGCCAAAAACAGAGGGGCAGAAATTTTATGTCGACAGTATTAGACGTAATATCATTACCTTCGGTATCGGACCGGCCGGTACGGGGAAAACCTTTTTGGCGGTTACCTTGGCAGCATTTTATTTGAAAAACAGAGAGGTGGAGAAAATTATCCTCACTCGACCGGCGGTAGAGGCAGGAGAAAAATTAGGATATCTGCCCGGGGATTTACAGGAAAAGGTAGATCCCTATTTGCGCCCTTTGTATGATGCTTTGCATGATATGTTCGGTGTGGAGCAGGTACAGCGTTTCATGATGCGGGGAATTATAGAAGTGGCGCCGTTGGCATATATGCGCGGACGTACCTTGGAAAATGCCTTTGTAATTTTGGATGAAGCACAAAATACTACGCCGGAGCAAATGAAGATGTTTTTAACTCGCTTGGGCAACGGTTCTAAAATGGTAGTGAACGGCGATAAAACACAAATCGATTTGCCGGATCGCGTGGAATCCGGGTTAAACCAAGCGGAACATGTGCTGCGTCATGTGCCGGGAATCAAGATGGTTTACTTTAGCGATCAAGATGTGGTACGTCACGATTTAGTCGGTAAAATTGTTAAGGCCTATGAAGCCTATAACGAAGGAAAGGATAGGGAAAAGCAGTGATAGTAGATATTCAATATGAAGATGACTCATTGCGCAGCGAGCAAAATGAAGCAGTGATTCGCCGGGTATGTGACGAAGTGGGGCGCGTGTACGGTCCGGAAGAGCCGTGGGAAATGAGTGTACTTCTTTGCGATAACAAGCGCATTCATGAATTGAATCGCGAATACCGACATATCGACCGTCTTACGGATGTGTTGTCCTTTGCGCTTAACGAAGGCGATGAAGTCAACGGCGAAGCGGAGTCACAGCTGTTAGGCGATCTTGTGATTTCTCTGGAACGAACAGCGGAACAGGCAAAAGAATACGGTCATCCCTTTGAACGGGAGCTGGCGTATTTAACAGTGCATGGGTGCTTACACATTTTAGGCTACGATCATATGACAGAGGAAGATAAAAAAGAAATGCGTACCGAAGAGGAGTTTATTCTGGGAAATTTAGGTTATGTACGGGAGGATGCACCTTACAATGAATAAGGCGAATACATTTAAATCGGGATTTGTTGCCGTTGTGGGACGGCCGAATGTAGGCAAATCTACACTTATTAATGCGCTTATCGGCGATAAAATTGTTATTGTATCCGATAAGGCACAGACAACGCGGAACCGGATTATCTGTGTATATACCGATGAAGAAAAGCAAATTGTATTTATGGATACGCCGGGTATTCATAAGCCCAAACATAAGTTGGGAGAATTTATGGTAGATGCGGCTATTGAGTCGCTAAAGGAAATTGAAGCGGTGCTTTTCGTAGTAGCAGGCAACGAAAAACGAGGCCCCGGTGATAATTTTATCTTGGAACAGTTAAAGAAAGTAAAGGTTCCCGTATTTTTAGTGATTAATAAAATAGATACACTGGAACGGGAAGATATTCTAAAAATGATTGTAACGTATCAAGAAGCGTATCCCTTTGCAGGCATCATTCCGATTTCGGCAAAGGAAAAGGATAACTTGGACGAAGTGTTGAAGGTATTGACAGAGGTACTGCCGGAAGGGCCGCAGTATTTCCCGGAAGATATGATTACGGATCAACCGGAACGCTTGATCATTGCAGATATTGTGCGTGAAAAAATTCTGTTGAAAACAAGGGATGAGGTACCGCATGCAATCGCCGTGGATGTAGATGAAATGAAAACGCGCGATGACGGTATGACCTATGTACGTGCTACCATTTATTGCGAACGGGATTCGCAAAAGGGAATTATCATTGGTAAGCGTGGTGCCATGCTTCGCGAAATCGGTGGTGAAGCGCGTGCCGACATCGAACGCTTACTGGCAACGAAGGTGTATCTCGATTTGTGGGTAAAGGTAAAGAAAGATTGGCGTAATAAGTCCGGTATGTTGTCGGAATTAGGCTATAAGGAATAGCTTAACGATTTGTAAGTTAAGAATTGGAAAGGAATGAGAACTATCGATACGCCCCTGGGGGACGGTCTACTCACTATCGGTTTGGCTGTCCTGTGTATTGTAATTATTAATTGTTTGGTGTTGGCAAAATTTTCCTTTGCCCGCCTACGAGAAGAGCATTTGGAGGATATGGAAAATCTCAGCGATTCTGCGCGAGAGTTTCTTCGGAAGTTATACCGTAATCCGGAACGCTTCATTAATACGGCACAGTTTATGCTATTATTTTTTGTTATATTGCTTGCCGGTGTTGGCAGCCGGTTGATGGAAGGAACGCTTCACAGCTGGCAAGGACAGCTGGCCGTAGAATATCCATGGTTGGCCGAGTGCTTAAACGTAGCAGTGCTACTCGTCATCAGTATGGTAGTCTTGGTGTTTGGGGAAATTATTCCCAAAGCCTTGGCATTGTCCTTCCCTACAAAATATGTTCGTTTCTCTGCCAGCTTTGTAGTCGCCTTAGGTACGATTGTTACTCCTTTTGTATGGTTAGCGCAGACTATCGGGAATTTCTTCTTGACGCGTATCGCTGCTCCGTATAGAACAGAAGTAGATTTAGTTCATACGGAAGAGGAAATACGTATGATGGTTAACCGCAGTCATTTGGAAGGACAGCTGGATCAAGTGGAAGGCGAACTAATAGATAATGTATTCGACTTTGTGGAACGCATGGCTAAAGAAGTTATGATTCCGCGACAAGATGTGGACTGTGTGTATGTGGAAGATAGCTTTGACGAAACGATGAAAACAGTAGCTTCTACCAGTCATACGCGATATCCGTTATGCATGGAAGACAAGGATCATGTTATCGGTTTGGTTCACATTAAGGATTTGATGGAGCAGCCACATAAAGCGCGGAAAGACTTACGATTAATTCGTCGAGATATTTTGACGGTACCGGAAGTGATGAAATTGTCCGTGTTGTTGCAATACATGCGCACCAAACGTATCTATCAAGCGATTGTCGTCGATGAATACGGCGGTATGGTTGGCTTAGTCGGTTTGGAAGATATCATCGAGGAATTGGTCGGCGATATCAAGGACGAACATGAAACAGACATGCCCGATATTGTTGATCACGGGGATGGCAGCTTTGATTTTGACGGTAAAGTCTTGGTTGATGATGTAGAGCATGCCATGAAGGTTACCTTCGATGAGGCAGAAGAGGATACAATCGGCGGTTATATTTTCGGGCTGTTGGAACGTACGCCGGAAGTAGGTGACGTTGTGGAAACCGCAGGCTATACCTTTATGGTTACCGATATGCAGGGCTATCGTATTGCTCGTTTGAAAGCGATGCCGATGGAGCCTGCGGAGCCGGAGGCGACCGAGGATGCTACCGACGGCGATGAAAAAAATGCGCAGTAGTTGCGCCGGATAGGAGGATGTCGTGAAAGAACGGGACGGTATTAATTGCGAAGCCATTGTTTTGTGGAAGCGGAAGCGTCGCCTTCATTCCGTCATTACCTTTTTGACGAAGCAAAAGGGAATTATTAATTGCTCCGTCTCTCATCGCGAACTGCAGCGTATGAAGGATACCGGTTACTTACAACCCTTCAGCAGTGTGTATATTACACTTATGCCGGACAGAGAGTATTATCGGCTCAAGCAAATCGATGGACGCTATTCGATTCGCTCCGTCGAGGAAAGTTTGGAAAGTATATATTATGCGGCTGCCGCGGGAGAACTGATTACGCGCCTCTTTTTGCAAGAGGAACAGGATTTTCGCGTGTATCGTACGGTAGCCGCCTTCTCGGAGAGAATTCGCACTAAGCCGGTGCGACTGGCCGTGATTTTACTGGGCTGGCAGTTGTTGTCGCTGGCCGGCTTTATCCCTGCTGCCGATGCGTATCAAAAAGGGAATGGTACCGATACCTTTTTTGATGAATTGCGAGGGATCACCGGTTACGGGCTTTCCGGAGAAGCAAAGAGAGCTTTGGGTATGATACTCCTATATCGCTGGGACAACAGCGTTACGGTAGCCTTTCCGGCAGTAGTGTGGCAAGAGCTGGAAAATAATTTATGGTCCTATGCAACTATGCAAATCGGTGCCGAGCCGACAGCTCTTGCTTTCTTACGGGAACTGAGTGATCATAAATGATAGTTGACAGACTACGTTTTCCTTGCTATGATTCTTCATATATAATATGTGCGATGAAGCAGAGGAGTAGATTCCTTTTCAGCGAGTGAGGACGGTGCAAGCTCACAACGAATCAAAGGCGCTGCGGAGTAATGACAGGAACGCCGTAAGGCTAGTAAAGGTCAACAAGATAAAAAAGAGGGCTTCGGCCAATAAGGGTGGAACCGCGGGTGAATCTCGTCCCTGTAGCGATTTTCGTTACAGGGATTTTTTTATTCCCGTAACGAGCAAATTGACGTGACTTTCTAGGAGGAACACAGCAATGACATTTCAAGAGATTATTTTACAGCTGCAGAAATTCTGGGCAGAACAGGGCTGTATCTTGCAACAGCCGTATGATATTGAAAAAGGGGCAGGCACGATGAACCCGGCTACGTTTTTGCATGCCATCGGACCGGAACCGTGGGCCGTATGCTATGTAGAACCGTCCCGTCGTCCTGCTGACGGTCGTTACGGGGATAACCCGAACCGTTTGTTCCAGCATCATCAGTTTCAAGTAATTGTTAAACCGTCGCCGGAAAATATTCAAGAATTGTATTTGGAAAGCTTGGCACGTCTTGGTATTCACGCCGAAGACCATGATATTCGCTTTGTTGAAGATAACTGGGAATCTCCGACATTGGGGGCCTGGGGCTTAGGCTGGGAAGTATGGCTGGACGGTATGGAAGTTACTCAGTTCACATACTTCCAACAGGTAGGCAGCATCGACGTTAAGCCGGTATCCGTAGAAATTACGTACGGCTTGGAACGCTTGGCAATGTACATTCAAGGCGTAGAAAATGTATATGATTTACAATGGAACGATCATGTAACCTATGGTGATATATGGCATTTAAATGAAGTGGAACAGTCCGTATACAATTTTGAACTGGCCGATACGGATATGTTGTTTACCTTATTCGATATGTATGAAAAGGAAGCTGTACGGGTATGTGAAAAAGGCTATGTATTACCGGCTTACGATTATGTACTTAAATGTTCGCACACCTTTAACTTGTTGGATTCTCGCGGTGCTATCAGCATCAGCGAACGTACAGCCTTCATCGGTCGCGTGCGTAACTTAGCTCGTATTTGTGCGCAAAGTTATTTGGCAAAACGTGAAGAATTAGGCTTCCCGCTGTTGAAAGGAGATAAGTAATATGGCAAAGGATGTTTTATTTGAAATCGGGGCGGAAGAAATTCCGGCTCATTATATGCCGGGCATATTGGCACAACTGAAAACCTTGGCAGAAACGAAATTAGACGAACATCATCTCGGTTACGGTTCACTGCGTACTCTGGGAACACCGCGTCGTATTGCGCTTCTTATCAATGATGTGGAAGATAGTTCAGCAGATATTCACGAACGTCACAAGGGACCGTCCATAAAGATTGCTTACAACGAAAATGGTGAACCCACAAAGGCGGCCATGGGCTTTGCTCGCGGCAAGGGCATTGACGTAAACGACTTAGTAGTGGAAGACGGATATATCTACGCGGAAACTACGACGGCCGGAGTGGCTGCCCGCGATATTTTAACCGAAATTTTACCGCAGTTGATTACGGGACTCAGCTTCCCGAAATCCATGCACTGGGGAAATCTCGATGAAAAATTCGTACGTCCGCTGCGTTGGTTGGTAGCCTTGTATGACACGGAAGTATTACCGATTACGTTTGCCGGCGTGCGTGCGTCCAACAGCAGTCGCGGTCATCGCTTCTTAGGCAAAAAGGAAATCCTTATCCAGCATCCGGCGGATTACGTGAAGAATTTGGAAGATAATTTTGTCATCGTGGATCAAGACAAACGTCGCGCCATGATTGAAGAACAATTACATGCCATTGCCGATGAAAAGAAGGCAACCATTGTTTGGGATGAAGATTTATTAGATGAAATCCTTTACCTCGTAGAATACCCGACGGCATTATGCGGTACCTTTGACGAATCCTATTTAACATTGCCAAGTGCTGCCGTTATTACACCGATGAAAGATCATCAGCGCTATTTCCCGTTGGTGGATGCGGAAGGTAAGCTGTTGCCGATGTTCTTAACCGTACGCAACGGTGATGCGCATTCGCTTAATGTGGTGCAGGCCGGTAATGAACGAGTATTGCGTGCCCGTCTTGATGATGCTAAGTTCTTCTTTAACGAAGACCGCAAGAAGGCATTGGCGGATCGTTCCGAAGGATTGACGCGTATCGTCTTCCAGGAAAGCCTTGGAAACTTGGCAGATAAAACAGAACGTTTGCTGGCATTAGGCGAATTGTTCGGTGAAGCCTGTGGCCTCGGCGAAGATGATATGGTTGCCTTGGAACGGGCCACCGTGCTTGCCAAGACGGATTTGACTACCGGTATGGTTACGGAATTTACGGAATTACAAGGTGTTATCGGTAAGGAATATGCTCTATTGGACGGAGAAAGCCCGGAAGTGGCAGAAGCCATTTTCGAACAATATTTACCGCGTTTTGCCGGTGATGTGTTACCTAAAACAGCAGCTGGTCGTGTACTCAGCGTCATCGACAAGGTAGATAATATTGTTGCTACCTTCAGTCGCGGTCTTATTCCGACGGGCTCCCAGGATCCTTACGCATTACGCCGACAGACGATTGGTATATTAAATATTCTGATTGACAGCAAATGGAACGTAAGTCTTCGTCCGTTACTTCGCGAAGCTATGGCGTTGCTTAACGTACCGGCAGAAAAGAGTGACGAATTGTTAGGTCAATTAGAACAGTTCATTACTTTGCGCTTGAAAAATATTTATTTGGATCGTGCGTTGCCGCATACCGTTATCGATTTGTTGTTATCCAATCCGTTGACAACGGTGGCTATGGCCGAAGGTATGGCTGCGGCTATCATGAAGGATCGCATTGATCAGAATACGGAACTGGTTCAGGCCTTCACTAGAATTTACAATCTGGTAAAGGATATGGAATTTGTTGCCGTTAATGAAGAATTGCTGAAGGAAACGGCTGAAAAAGAATTATTCGAACAAGCATCGGCCGCATATGAAGCCAGCCGTACTGCTTTAGAAGAAGAAGACTATGTTAAGTTGGTAGGTACGCCGGATAGCTTAGTACCGGCTATTAATCAGTTCTTTGATGCGGTTATGGTTATGGATAAGGACGAAGCAATCAAACAAAATCGTTTGCAGTTGTTGCGTTTAACCTATGAAACGATGGCAGTCATCGGTGATGTAAGTACTTTGAAATAGAAATGTAAGTGACTGAATAGTAGCATAGAGAATCAAAAAGTAAGAGCTGTCAGTAAATTTTACTTGTCATGGCTCTTACTTTTGTGTTAAGATGATAATGTTAATTTGAGATAGTCCGCTGCCTATGATGTTTGGGTAAGAATGTCTACAATAAGGAGGAAATAAAAGTGAACATTATCAACGTACTTGAGCAAGAACAACTTCGTGCAGACATTCCTGCATTCCGCGCCGGTGATACCGTACGCGTACATGTAAAGGTTGTCGAAGGTAGCCGTGAACGTATCCAGGTATTTGAAGGCTTGGTTATCAACCGTCAGGGTGGTAGCGTTCGTGAAACCTTCACGGTAAGACGTATCGCTTCCGGCGTTGGCGTGGAAAGAACGTTCCCGCTTCACAGCCCACGTCTTGCAAAAATCGAAGTAATGCGCCATGGTGTTGTACGTCGTGCAAAATTGTACTACTTACGTAACCTCACCGGTAAAGCTGCTCGTATTCGCGAAAAACGCTAATCCGGATAAAAGGCTGCCCTTGGAGGCAGCCTTTTATTTTGTCCGAATCTATCACATACACGAATTGCGAATAGGAAATCGGCGAAGACATACGATTATCTTAGCTATATTGTTATCTATAAAACAGAGTAACAGTGTAATCATACAGAATAATACTTGATGAAAGATAAAATGATGGGAGGCTGACAATGGATACAAAAAAAGAAGTATTTCCGGTAGTGCATTGGTTTCCGGGACATATGGCAAAGGCTACCCGCATGATTAAGGACTATGTAAAAAAAGTAGATGTGGTGATCGAGCTCTTGGATGCTCGCATTCCGCGCAGTAGTGCGAATCCGGTGATTACCGAGGTGGTTGGGCAAAAGCCGCATATTATCGTCCTCAATAAAGTAGACCTGGCGGATGCGAAGGCAACGAAAGCCTGGACGGAATTCTTTACAGCCCAAGGCATTACTGTTCTTGCCATTGACTCCAAGACAGGCAAAGGCAAGAAGCAGTTGGTCAAAGCGGTAGAGCGATTGAGCAAGCCGATCATTGATAAATGGACAGCGAAGGGAATCCGAAGTCGTTCGGTGCGCACGATTATTTTGGGCATACCGAATGTAGGAAAATCTACGTTGATTAATTCGTTGGCCGGTGCAGCAGCAACGCGAACGGCGGATAAACCGGGACATACGCGCGGACAGCAATGGGTTAAAATCGGTAAAAATTTGGAATTATTGGATACTCCCGGCGTATTGTGGCCAAAGCTGGAAGATCAACGTGCTGCAGCACGTTTGGCAATGACCGGTGCTATTTCCGATGATGTGTATGATTTGGAAGCAGTTATGAAACAGTTGTTGATGCAGTTAACGGAGCAAGCGCGGGATGTGCTCATGGCACGCTACAAGCTGAAGGAGGAACATCTCGTTTCAACGGATACATTACTTGATGCCATAGGTCGTAAGCGCGGTTGTTTGGTAAGCGGCGGTGTTGTGGATTTAGATAAAGCGCGCCGGATTATTTTAAACGACTATCGCTCGGCTAAGCTGGGACTGCTTACGTTAGATGCTGTTGATGAAGAACCGTATTATACCGATGGAGAAGATAAATGAGTGATAGCCCTAAGGTCCCGTTGACACAGATGCAAAAGGATGCGTTTACATCTCTTACGGTAAAGGAAATAAAAGCGATCTTTGATGAAGGTAATTTTCCTTTCGATATGCTGCTATGGGCGCAGGAGGATAGGCGAAGCTCCGTGCAAAAGCTGGCAGCATCGTATGTGATGAAACAAAAAAGAGCGTTGGAAGAGAAACAACGTCTGGATGCGATGTATGTATATGAGGATAGCTTTTATGAGGAGAACCGTTACCACGTTGCCGGTATAGATGAAGTGGGGCGCGGTCCGATTGCAGGCCCCGTAACGGTGGCTGCCGTTATTTTATCACCTCATACATATATTGCCGGTCTTAACGATTCCAAGAAGCTGTCCGAAAAGAAGCGAGAAGCATTATATGATGAAATTATAGAGAAAGCTATAGCGGTACGCTGCGTGTCCTACGCGGCAGATGTAATCGATCGACTCAATATTTACGAGGCTACCAGGCAAGCCATGTATGAGGCCATTCGCACGTTGCCCGTTGCGGCGGAAGCAGTGTTGGTAGATGCTATGCCGTTGCCGGAGCTTACTGTGCCGGTAGAGTCCTTGGTAAAGGGCGATAGCAAAAGCGCTTCTATTGCTGCGGCTTCGATCATTGCCAAGGTGACCCGCGACCGATACATGAAATCGTTGGATGCGGAGTATCCGGGATTCGGCTTTGGTATTCATAAGGGGTATTATACGGAGTTGCACAGGGAAGCTATTGAGAATATGGGGATTACGCCGCTTCATCGGCGAAGCTTTGAACCTGTGAAATCAATTGTGCAAGCACATGGTGAAGAAGATTTCCTATAACATGTAAATAGAAATATAGATGAAATAGATAAGATAGATACAATAGATAAGATAGATATAATAGATAAAAAAGTAAAAAGGCTGTGACCTGTGAGATGATTTTCTCATTGCGTCATGGTCTTTTTTATTTCTTCGGTTCCTTTGCTATAGGAAAGTAAAATGATGAAACGAGTTTCTTCGCAGCGAAGAAGACTATTTGTATCCGTGTTTCGCCGTACTTGATAGATAGTGTTGCTTTTTATCCGGTATAAGTAATGGCTCGTTCTTATTTATATGCCAAACGGTTAGCTTTTACAAACTGTAACATACGGAGTAGGCTAACAATGATTGCAGAAAAGAACAGAAGGGACTTGCAACGTATGATACGTAATAGAGAATTGGGACGACGCGGTGAAGAGCAGGCGGCATCGTATATAGAAGAACAAGGATATACCATTATAGGGCGCAATGTTCGTCTTGGCCGATATGAAATAGATATTATAGCCGTCGAGGCGAAGGTACTTGTTTTTATCGAAGTAAAAACGCGGCGAACCTATCGATATGGTTTACCTTGTGAAGCAGTCAATCCGATAAAGCAACAGCATATTAAGCAGGCCGCGGTATATTTTGTAGAGCGACTGCGGAGAAAGGCGGTGGAGTCGCCACTGTCCGATCCTATCGGCAGCTATGCGCTGCGCTTTGATATTATCGAGGTGTATTATACCTCGGCGGACCATGGTTGGTTACGTCATATGAAGAGTTGTTTCTAAGTATATTCGTGCACACACATTGAGTAACACAGCAGAGGAAGTGAAGGTACATGTATGCCAGAACGTACAGTATGGCTATTAATGGCTTGGATGCCTATACGGTAACGGTAGAGGTGAATATTACAAAAGGGTTACCCGCCTTTGAAATCGTAGGCTTACCGACGGCAGCCGTGCGCGAAGCAAAAGAACGGGTGCGGGCAGCTATTACAAATGCAGGGTTTACTTTTCCCATGCAACGCATCGTTGTCAACTTGGCACCGGCGGATATTCGTAAGGACGGAGCCGGACTTGATGTGGCGATTGCCGTAGGCATTATTTTCGCTTCGGCGCAAGGCGGGCGGAAGTTAAATAAAAATAAAAGGCAGTATATCAGTGACCATACCGTTTTTATCGGTGAAATGGCATTGGACGGGACGATAAAATCGGTACGCGGTATGCTGGCCATAGCCATTGCGGCAGATGACGAACAATGGGAGCTGATGGTAACCGGCGTAGATAATGGCAAGGAAGCAAAAGCGGCCTTTGCGAATCGGGTGATGATCAGTTCTTCGCTAAGTGAATTGATGAACATGCTTTGTAATGACAGTGAAAGAATATATGCCACAGCCGATGATAGATCAGATACGAAAGAAAGCTATACGGCCGATTTTAGCGATGTCAAAGGACAACAGGCAGCAAAGCAAGCATTGGAAATAGCCGCTGCCGGTGGTCATCATGTACTGCTTTGCGGCGTGCCGGGTGCCGGTAAAACTATGTTAGCCCGCTGTATGCCTTCCATTTTACCGCCTTTAACCGAGACCGAGCAGCTGACCATCAGTCGAATTTACAGCATTGCCGGATTATTGCCGTCACAGCAATTAATGAAGGAGCGCCCCTTTAGGAGCCCCCATCACACAATTACTATGGCGGGCATGGTAGGTGGCGGTGCCGTTCCCAAGCCGGGGGAGTTAACCTTAAGTCATGGCGGTGTATTGTTTCTCGATGAAGCGCCGGAATTTAAACGACCGGTACTGGATGTATTGCGGCAACCCTTGGAGGATGGGGTGGTTACGATTTCGCGGGCTTCCGGAAGTTATTCGTATATGTGCCGATTTATTTTGGTAATGGCTATGAATCCTTGCCCCTGCGGTTGGTACGGTCATGAAGACACCATGCATCATTGCATATGCACCACCCATCAGGTAGAACAGTACCAGCGCACCTTGTCCGGACCGTTGCGGGATCGCCTTGATATGTATATACCGGTGGACAGACCTAAGTTAGAAGAATTACAGGACAGTGGTCACAGCGAATCGTCGGTAGCAATTCGTCAGCGTGTAATGGAAGCAAGAGAACGTCAGCAAAAGCGAGCTGCCGCATACGGCATAAAGGAAGATACCCTTAACAGCAGGCTATCTCACCATGATTTGCAACAAATGCTTCGTTATGACAGCAGTGCCGAGCAAATGATGGAAACGGCATTCACCCGACTTCACATCAGCTTGCGCAGCTATGATAAATTGCTTCGCGTCGCACAAACGGTGGCGGATTTGTCCGGTGACGATCGGATTACCGGCAATCACATAGCAACGGCATTGGCCTATCGAGGACAGTGAGGACAGTAAGGATAGGTTGGGTTAGTCGATATAAATCATTCGTACACATACGAGACGAATCATAATTACACATGCGGTACAAATTATAATTACACCTATGGAAAAGGAGACCATCAGTATGGCAACACAAACAAGAGAAACAAATATGACTTCCCATTTTTATATAGCGGTCATGCAATGTGTGGAAGGCTTGGGCGCTATGGGAATACGGCGTTTAATTGCGTATTATAAAACACCAGAAGCAGCTTGGCAGGCATTGTTAACCAATGATGAATCAGTGTATGCATTAGGAATAAAAGGGATTAAACCCAACACATCAGAGCGAACTATGTTGGAATCATTGCCGACGGTGCTAAAGAAACAACTGGACTATTGGGATATTCATTTTGTTACCTACTTGGATGCCATGTATCCGCCGCAATTAAAAGATATCTATAACCCGCCGGCGGTGCTCTTTTACCGAGGCAGTGAAAAATTATTGCGTACCGAGCGCGGCGTTGCTATGGTGGGAGCGCGTAAATGTACACAATACGGACGCAATGTGGCAGCTGAGTTTTCCTATGAATTGGGACAGAAGGGTGTCGTTGTGATCAGCGGCGGCGCACGAGGGATTGACGGTTGCTCACATATGGGAGCCTTGCATGCAAAGGCGCCGACAATCGCAGTTATGGGATGCGGATTGGATACGGTGTACCCGCGGGAGCATGCTAAATTATTTCGCGATATTCTTTTAGGTGGAGGTACCTTGGTCAGTGAATATCCGCCGGGAGTAAAACCACTGGGCACTCATTTCCCTATGCGCAATCGCATTATCAGCGGTTTGGCTAAAGCGGTAGTCGTAGTCGAAGCCAAGGCCAGCAGTGGATCCTTGATTACAGCGGACATAGCTATCAATGATGGACGTGATGTATTTGCTGTTCCGGGAAATGTGTTAAGCGGGGAAAGCGAAGGGACGAATTGGTTGTTGCGGCAAGGTGCGATGGTACTTACTCATACCGATGATATTATCGAGGAATACGATTGGGCACCAAAGGAAAGCAAGCAGGCATGTAAGGTGGCAGGTGTAGTCAAGGAAGTAAAAAATCACAATGGCAATAGTGAGGATACAGGGATGCCTACCGACAGCGGAACGGAGAAGATAAAAAAAGAGAGTAGCCATAATAGCGCATGTATGTTAAGCTGTAGTTTGGAAGAAAAGAAAGTATTGCAGGTATTGTCGTACAGTACAACCTACTCCGTTAATGAAATACTAGAACAAACGGACCTTTCTTTATCTTCTCTTCATACTGTATTGCTACAATTAGAATTGAAAGGTCTGGTGGAGCAAAGCTCACCGGGCAACTATATCATGTTGACACTTGGGAGGAATCAATTTGTCGATTAAACGATCGATTGTCATCGAAGAGAAAGAAAAAACAAATGAACCTAAAGAGGAACGCCAGGTACAGGGTCGTGTATCCGTTACGGTAGGTAAAGATACAAAGGTCGTACAATATGTGGCGTCTGCACCTGAAGACAGAGAGATTCGTACCTTTAAGCCGGATGGAAAAACCTTGGTAATTGTGGAATCACCGGCGAAGTCAAAAACGATTGAAAAATTTTTAGGTCCCGATTATGTAGTGCGTGCCAGCATGGGGCATCTGCGAGATTTACCGAAAAGTCAGTTAGGCATTGACATAGAGAATGGATTTGTGCCGCGCTACACAAATTTGGCTACGCGAAAAAAATTAATCGATGAGCTGCGCGCCGAAGCGGATGATGCTAAGGGTGTTCTGCTCGCAACTGACCCGGACCGCGAAGGGGAAGCTATTTCTTGGCATTTAGCATATATACTGAATATGGATACGGCCTCTACATGTCGTATTACCTTTAACGAAATTACGAAAACAGCGGTAGCCGAAGCCATCGAAGCACCGCGCACGATAGATATGAATATGGTGGATGCGCAACAGGCGCGCCGAATATTGGACCGTTTGGTAGGATATAAGTTAAGTCCGCTACTGTGGAAAAAGGTATGTAAAGGGCTGAGTGCCGGGCGCGTGCAGTCTGTGGCAGTGCGCTTAATCTGTGAACGGGAACGAGAAATTAAGGCCTTTGTGCCGGAAGAATATTGGACGATCAGCGCCGAGTATCTTACCGAGGCGAAGGAAGCGTTTACTGCAGAGCTGACGCACATCGGTAAAGAGAAGGTGCATATTGCCGATGAAGCAGCGGCGATGGCGATTAAAGAAGCTTTGGATGGGAAGGAAGCTACGGTGGTATCCGTGGATAAACGAAAGCGGTCTCGCAAGGCGCCGGCGCCGTTTACTACATCGACCCTACAACAAGAAGGGGTGCGCAAGCTGAACTTCGGTGCTAAACGAACGATGATGTTGGCACAGCGTTTGTATGAAGGGATTGAAATCGGCGGCTACGGTCATGTCGGCTTGATTACCTATATGCGTACGGACTCTACGCGTATTGCTCACGAAATGCAAGAGGCTGCTAAAACGCACATCATTAAAGAATTTGGCAAGGATTATTATCCGGCGAAACCAAATGTATTCGGCACGAAAGAAAGCAGTCAGGATGCGCACGAAGCGATTCGTCCTACCAGCTTGGAGCTTCCGCCGAAGATGGTGGCACAATTTTTAAATCGCGATGAATTAAAACTGTACACGATGATTTGGAATCGCTTTATTGCGTCGCAAATGGCAGCGCAGCGCAGCGAAACGGTAACGACGCAATTAGCTGTGGACGAATATACATTGCGCGCTTCCGGGAGCAAGGTCATCTTTAAAGGCTTTACGGAAGTGTATGACGTAGATAAAAACGAAGAAGAAACGACCATGCCTATACTGGCAGCCGGTGATAACGTAACCAATACGGGAATCGATCCGAAGCAGCACTTTACGCAACCGCCGGCACGCTACTCCGAAGCCAGCTTGATTAAAACCTTAGAAGAACAAGGCATTGGTCGTCCGAGTACGTACGCACCGATTATCGACACGATTATCAGCCGCAATTATGTAGAACGGCAGGATAAGCAATTTGTGCCTACCGAATTGGGCTTTGTAGTTGTAGATTTTTTGATCGACCATTTTGAAAAGCTGATTAATGTGCGCTTCACCGCGGAATTGGAAGAAGAACTGGATGCCATTGCCGGCGGTAAAGAAAACTATCGCGAGGTGTTGGCACAATTTTATGATATGTTTTCTAAGGAACTGGAAGAAGCCAGTGAGGTGGATCGCGTAAAAATCGCCGATGAAGAAAGTGATGTCATCTGCGATAAGTGCGGGCATCCAATGGTGTATAAATTCGGTCGGTTCGGTCGGTTCTTGGCATGTTCAAACTTCCCGGAATGTAAAAATACAAAGCCGATTACGGTGAGCACCGGCGTGCCTTGTCCGAAATGCGGCGAAGGGATGATTGTGGAACGCAAATCTAAACGAGGACGGGTTTTCTATGGTTGCGATCGGTATCCGGAGTGCGATTTTACACTGTGGAATAAACCGGTGAACGAAACATGTGATACCTGCGGTAGCTTACTGGTAGAAAAGACGTACAAAAACGGAACAGTGAAAAAATTCTGCTCCAATGATGATTGTCCGACACGTCCGAAGCGGAAGCCTCGCAAGAAGAAAGAAGCGACTGCGGATACAGAAAAAACACAAGATACTACTAGTGATACAGGCAACGAACACGGTGATACGGCGCAGAAGCTATAAGGACAGCACCATGATATAATAATTATCTAAGTTTATGTAATTATCTAAAGTAAAGTGATGCTAGTATATAAGGAGACTGAAGGTGACAACAGAAAAGGTAACAGTAATCGGAGCCGGTTTGGCCGGTTCGGAAGCAGCTTGGCAATTGGCGGAGCGCGGCGTACAGGTAACTCTTTATGAAATGAGACCGAAAGCGTCATCGCCGGCACATCATACAGAACAATTTGCAGAATTGGTATGCAGCAACTCGCTGCGTGCAGCGAATATAGAAAATGCCGTGGGACTGCTTAAAGAAGAAATGCGTCGCATGAATTCGTTAATTATGACATGCGCCGATGCGACAGCAGTACCAGCCGGTGGGGCATTGGCCGTAGATCGTCATAAATTTAGTGCTATGGTAACGGCTACCTTGGAAGCCCATCCTAATGTAACGGTTGTACGTGAAGAGGTAACTTCTATTCCTGACGAGGGTATTGTTATTATTGCTACAGGCCCGTTAACAGCTCCGGTGTTAGGCGAGAAGATTAAGGCGCTTACTGGTAGCAATGATTTTTACTTTTATGATGCGGCAGCCCCGATTGTAACGGCGGAGTCGTTGAATTATAATAAAGTCTTTGCCGCTTCGCGGTATGATAAGGGTGATGCGGATTATTTGAATTGCCCGATGACGAAAGAAGAATACGAAACTTTTTGGCAAGCGTTGACGACAGCCGAAGCAGTACAGCCAAAAGAATTCGAAAAAGAAATATATTTCGAAGGATGCATGCCGGTAGAAATCATGGCAGCCCGCGGTATTGACACATTGCGTTTTGGGCCTTTGAAGCCGGTAGGCTTGGTGGATAAACGGACAGGTGTGGAATCCTATGCGGTTGTGCAGCTGCGCAAGGAAAATAAGGATGCTACCATGTTTAATTTGGTTGGCTTCCAGACGCATCTGAAATGGGGCGAACAAAAACGCGTGTTCCAGATGATTCCGGGATTGGAACAAGCCGAGTTTGTGCGGTATGGAGTTATGCATCGCAATACGTACATCAACTCCCCGGAATTACTGAATCATGCCTTCCAGCTCAAAAAGGAACCGCGTCTTTTCTTTGCCGGACAAATGACAGGTGTAGAAGGCTATTTGGAATCCGCTGCCTCCGGTTTGATGGCAGGCTTACAGGCTATGCGCTACGTACGGGGCGAAGCACTCATTGATTTTCCGAAAACGATGGCGATGGGTGGTCTGAGTCACTATATCAGTGCGTACGAAGGCAGTAATTTCCAACCTATGAATATCAATTTTGGTATTATGGAACCATGGCCGGGAAAAATTCGTAAAAAGAAAGAAAAAAATGCACTCATTGCTGCCAGAGCCTTGGAGGAATTGGCTGCAGTGAAAGAAAAGGAGAATTTGTAATGTCAGAATTTCATGCAACTACTATATGTGCCGTAAAGAGAGACGGTAAAACTGCCATTGCCGGTGACGGACAGGTTACCATGGGCAACAGTGTGGTAATGAAAAATACCGCGCAAAAGGTACGTCGTCTATATAACGGTAAGGTGATTTCCGGCTTTGCCGGCTCCGTGGCAGATGCATTTACCTTGTTTGAAAAATTTGAAGGCAAGCTCAATCAGTACAATGGACAATTAGTTCGTAGTGCGGTAGAGTTGGCAAAGGAGTGGCGTAGCGATAAAGTATTGAAAAATCTGGAAGCCCTATTATTGGTAACGGATGGCACGTCGATTTTGCTGATTTCCGGTAACGGTGAGGTGATCGAACCGGACGATGGTATTCTGGCTATCGGTTCCGGCGGAAACTATGCATTGGCAGCCGCACGTGCATTGGTGGCGAATACAACACTCAGTGCCAAGGAAATTGCGGAACGATCCTTGCATATTGCTGCAGATATTTGCGTATATACCAACCACAACGTTATTGTGGAAGAATTATAAGGGGGGGGGCGTGACGGATGGAAATGAATTACACACCGCGTCAGATTGTGGCTGAACTGGATAAATATATTGTAGGGCAACAGGAAGCTAAGAAAATGGTTGCCATCGCACTTCGTAATCGGTGGCGTGCTAAGCAGTTGCCGGAAAGCGTACGGGAAGAGTATGTGCCGAAGAATATTTTACTCATCGGCCCTACCGGCGTAGGTAAAACAGAATTGGCCCGTCGCTTGGCAAAATTGATGAAAGCACCGTTTATCAAGGTGGAAGCAACTAAATATACGGAGGTCGGCTATGTTGGGCGTGACGTGGATCAGATGATTCGCGATCTCGTGGAAAACTCCGTGCGTATGGTTAAAGAAGAGATGTTGGCTGCACAGGAAGAAAAAGCAATGGAATTGGCTAACCAGCGGTTACTGCAAATCTTATGGCCGAAAAAAGAAGACTCCGCCAAGGGGCGTAAATTTAACAACCCTTGGGAAATGCTTTTTAACGATAGTGAAAACGAAGATACTAACGAAGCAGAGGAAGCTAAGACACCGGCAGAGGATCCGGAGATGTCCGAAAAGCGCGCTGCCTTTTATGAAAAACTTAAAAACGGTCTTATGGATAGCCGCGAAATCGAAATCGAAGTGGAAGAAGCACCGAAAGGCTTTACCGGTATGCTTACCGGTAGCACACCGGATGAACTATCCAGCAATTTCCAGGACATGATGGAAAACATCATGCCTAAGAAAAAGAGAAAACGCCGTACTACGGTAGGCAATGCGCGCAAGATTTTTAGTCAAGAAGAAGGACAGAAGCTGCTCGATATGGATACGGTAACGGAAAAAGCCGTAGAGCTGGCTGAAAAAGAAGGGATCGTATTTATCGATGAATTCGATAAAATTGCAGGTAACAACGGTCGTAGCGGTGCCGATGTATCCCGTGAAGGCGTACAGCGCGATATTCTGCCTATCGTCGAAGGAGCAACGGTATCTACAAAATACGGTCCGGTTAAAACCGAACATATCTTGTTCATTGCTGCCGGGGCTTTCCACGTGTCCAAGCCGTCTGACTTGATTCCGGAATTGCAAGGGCGCTTCCCGATTCGTGTCGAACTGAACAGCTTGAAACAGGAAGACTTCAAGGCAATCTTAACGACACCGGAACAAGCATTATTGAAACAGTATCATATGTTGCTGAAGGCTGATAACGTAACTATTCATTTTATGGAAGAAGCCATCGATAAGATTGCGGAATTGGCGTATCGCGTTAATAATGAAACGGAAGATATTGGAGCTCGTCGATTGCATACGATTTTAGAAAAATTGTTACAGGATATTTCCTTTAACGCGCCGCCGGCAGAACCGGTTGATGTCACCATTACAGCAGCCATGGTAGAATCTCAGTTGGGAGATATCGTTAAGGACGTTGATTTGTCGAACTTCATTCTGTAAGAGCAATGTGTATCATTCGTTACAGCCTATGCGTAGGTACTACCGGGTGATACCTGGTAATGGGTGATGAAAAAAGTAAAAGAGGTAATGTATCCTTTGCAGATGCGTTACCTCTTTTTTGTTTAGTGGTATTCCTTCGGAGAAAAATTGATTTGTGAAATTGGAGTAATACTTACTATTACATTGACTTCTTTTGCCCCTATTTAAAATGATGACTCTTTTCTTATTTATAAAATGCCAATCGCATCCGTTATATGCTAATTGATATAGAAGTAGTACGTGTCTTTAACAATAATTATTTTCTGATTAATTCATAACAATCGTATAGAAAATATGGTAATAGCAACATTTAAAATACCTGCCAGACATATGAGTAGTGTATGTGATAATTAATACTGAGGGCATATATTAGCACTGAGCGTGTTTATTATCACTGACAGGAAAATAATGAACAGCTGAGAAGTTAAATAGGACAACAACACTTCCTCCTCGTATTAGTAATAGCAGGGAGGGATTTTATGATTACCAAACAAACCGGTAGTAGCATTGGGTCTACCATTAAAGATATGCTAGACGAAAAAATAAACAGTAATACTATTATGGATAACAATCCAGGTGTAACTACCAATACACGTACAACTTTTTTATACTCACATCCTACTCAATCTTTATTAGTCCATGAAGATGTAATAGACTACGAAACACAACTAGCCTTACGCGAAAAATGGAGGAACCTAACCATTACGGATAATTTTCTTTTTGAAAAAGTAATGCGCAACAAACGAGTTTACGCATAGAGAGTAGACTACCAGTAACGAAAGCTCGGTTTATCGAAGAGCATTTCTTATACTGATAGTCTACTCTCTTTTCTTTCCCTCCAGGTGGAAGAAAGCGATGTCCATATATCGCAAGAGTGTCATTCGCAAGACCTGACCTCTGAGATATATGGACATCGCTTGTAAAAAATCTGTTTTATCTTTTACAATATATACATACCCATATAGTTCATGGTGACTTTGTAAAAGAAATTGATGAAGAATTAGGCTCTTCTGGCATCCCTGTGGGTAAGAAATGCCGCTTTCCCTTGTAATCAAGCT